>PFUG01000526.1 GCA_002789955.1 Deltaproteobacteria bacterium CG_4_9_14_3_um_filter_63_12
TGAGCGAGCGTTAGAGATGAGTGTACATTTTTGCGGCCAATGACCTCCAAAGTCGCGAAGTTCAAACCCAATCATCCGCATGAAGCACTACACCCTAGAGCAGCAGCGATTCGCGCTAGAGACTATCAAGTTAACCTGGACGCGCCTCGTCACCCGAGTGTGCCTCCAAAGCATGATGCGGCTACCCGCGTTCGAATTGGGGACGTCGAAAGATTGGGGGCGATGGGCCCCGGCGACTCGCACGTTCACCATCAACATGAGGCTCGCCGTGGAGTTCGCCGGTCACGCAGACTTCGTGGACACGGTGGCCCATGAGCTGGCTCACCAATGGGTGAGCGAGGTCGTCGGTGGGTACGAGTCCCCTCACGGCCCGTTGTGGAAAAGGGGCGCCCGCATGTTTGGCGCCGACCCTCGCGCCACAGCCAAAGACCAGCTCGAAGCCCTCTGCACGGGGCTCAGCCCCGATGACGCGCGCGTGGCAGGGAAGGTCAAGAAACTCCTGGCTCTCGCCGGCTCCTCGAACGAAAACGAGGCGGAGCTGGCCGCCTTGAGGGCCCGGGAGCTGATGTGCCGACACAAGCTCGACGCCTCTCACGGGGAGCCGCGGTGGGGCTACAAGACGCTCGGCGAGCCCTGGAAACGACGCCCGCGCTGGCTCTACATCATCTCGAACATTCTCAAAAACTTCTACGACGTGGAGACGCTCTGGCTGTCGGAGTTCGACTTCGAATACGACAGGGAGGTGCACGGGGGCCGGACGGTCGCGAAGGTGCTGGAGGTCACCGGGACCCCCGCGGCTGTCGCCGTCGCCGAGTACGTGTACGACTTCCTCATCCGCGAGGGCGAGCGCAGGCTCGAGGATTACCGCCGGAAAGGGGGCCGGACGTCAATGACGGCGCGGACGAACTTTTTGCTGGGTCTCCACGATGGATTTCGCTCCAAACTCCAGGAGCAGACGGAGGCCTTGGAGCGAGACCCTGAGCAAAGCGCGTTGGTCCTGGTGAAAGACCCGAAGTTGAGTGAGTTCTTTCACGCCCGCTATCCACGAATCCATTTCGTTACCCAGAGCTCCAGGATCAAGCAAGACGAGGCCGCTCGCTCCGAGGGGAGACGCCAGGGGAGGGAGATGACCATCCTCGAGGCGGTGTCGAGCAATGGCGATGGCCCGGTGAGGGCGTTGCCGCATTTGCGCTAGAATTCGCCACCCATCAAGGGTCAACTAAGTTCGCTAAGCGGCCGGCCACGTAGATATTCTTGTCTAGCGGTCAACGGCCAGCAAAAGAATTGTCTTCTTGCTTGGGCGATGGTTCGTGACAGGCTAGGCGGGTTTTCAACGCAAGGCTGATGGGGTCCGCGCTGGGGCTTACTCGCCGAGTGCGCCCGATCGGGCTCCTGGCCGCGCGGTCGGGCCACCGTGCGCAGCGTTGTCGCGGTCCAGGGGTGCGGGGCGTCGCGGCCGGACAGCCGTCGCCCCCCCCCGCACCCAATCCGCCCAGGCGCCCTCTGAGGTCGGCTAGGGCTCCCGGCCCCGCAAGCCCCCAGCTCGACGCACGCTGCTCCGGTGCTTGAAAGAGCCAGAGAGGGTTGCCCGACCCGGAACACCACGTCCTTGCGTACAGGGCCCGACTCGATAGACGGACAAAAAGGCGCTAGGGTTGTGCGGCGGCGCGGTTCGCTTCAGCGTAGATTTTCTCGAGCTCTGCGCGGCGCTTGTCGATGGCTTTCTTGTCTCGACGGTAGATGTCGGAGAGGAAGGCGACCTGGCCCGAGTCGTCGACACGGGTGTTGAAGTATTCGGTTTGGACCGGCACAGGGGTCTTGAGGTTGTAAGTCTTCGACTGCAGCGGCGTGGTGTTGAGGATCTGCTGGACCTGCTTGGCGTTCCACTGCCCGTCCTGAGTCAGCATGAACTCGGCGAAGTCGAGGGGATCTTGGACGCGCATGCAGCCGTGGCTGAAGGCGCGGATGGGATTCTTGAAGAGTCCCCTCGAGTTGGTGTCGTGGAGGTAGGTCTCGAAGGGGTTGGGGAAGATGAACTTCACCCGTCCCAGCGCGTTGTCGTCCCCAGGCAGCTGGCGGACATACGACCACGCGGGGCGGTCTGGGTTCACGATCTCGAAGCCGTTCTCTTCGTAGTAGAGGGGATTCTCCAGGACTTTGGGCTCGAGCTCCTCGGTTCGGATGCGGATCGGCACGTTCCAGTACGGGTTGTAGATGATGTACTCCATGAACGCGTTCTGGGTCTGCGTCTGGTTGGGCCGAATGATCTCGTTGTTCTCGTCCAGAACGACCTCTTTGGTGACCATGTCGCGCTGCGCGTCGTTGTTCCCGATCACGATGCGGAAGCGCATCTTGCGCTCGCCGTGCTGCCAGACCTCGGCATGGAAATCGGGCAAGTTGATGAAGATGTAGTAGTCGAAGGCGCCGAGGAGGGTCTTGCGGTAGCGCTCGAGGGTGACGTCGATCTTGGCCAAGCGGTCTTCGACCGGGATGTTGACGTTGTCGATGAGCTCTTGGTCGAGGTTGCTCTTGACCTTCATCTGGTGGACGTCTTGGTAGAGCTTGATGGCCTCGACGAGGTCGTCGTCATAGACGTCGTCGATGGTTCCCACCGTGTACCCTTCGATGGCGAGGCGCTCTTTGAGCCGGGAGAGGCCTGGGTTCTTCTTGCCGCGCTTGAGCTTCTTGACGTTGGCGATGGAGACCTCTCCCCAGCCTCCAGCCGCTGCGATGTCGGCGTAGCGCTGTCGAGCTTCGACGAGCTTGGGGTACATGGGGTGTTTGGGAAGGAGCGTGTTCAGGGCGACCTTCGCCCCGTAGTTCTTGAGGTGCAGGAAGAAGGCGCCCACGCGGGCTCGGTATCGCGTCTCTTTCTTCGCCCACTTCTTGAACGGGTTGAGCTGTGGGGTGTTGTCGGGGTGCCCCAGTCTCATCTCCGACGCGTAGCGTCCGAGCTGCAGTCCGAGGGTGGCTTCGACTTTCGCGGAGACGCCGTGCAGGCGGTGGCTGAGGAACGCCAAGGTCGCGAGGCGCTGACCGAGCCGCGGCATGGGATTTTGTTCGCCTTCGGTGCTGAGTGCGGCGTAGAGCGTCTCGAGCGCCTTGCCATCGGAGGGGTCGAGCTCGGTGCGTTCGGCCCAGTCGGCGACGGCGAGCCAGTCTTCTTCGGTGGGATTGAAGTGCTTGAGCTCGTCGAAGCCAGCGCTCATCTCGTCGAGCTGTTGTTTCGCCTCCAGGAAGCTGGCTGGTGCTGGATACTCTCGGCTCAAGGCGTGCTGGTGGGCGAGCCCCAAGGTGTTGGCGACCGCTTCGGCGTCGGACATCCACTTGGAGTGGTCGAGGATGAGGGTCTCGAAGGCGGCCTCTTCGTAGACGGACCAGGTCGCCTGGTCGGCTTGGGAATCGTGGTCGAGTTGAGCGCGAAGTTGGGTCTCGAGTGCTTCACGAATGGGCGGCGTGGGGAGCTCGCCCATCCGCTCGGTGAACACGGCCTGGGCTTCGCCAAGCAGCTCGTCGAGGCTCTTGGCTTCCCCAGTGCTCGGGTCGGTCGTCGAAGGTTTGTTGGGACCACAGGCGACGAGCAGCAGGGCGAACAGGCCGAAGGCGATCCACGATTTTGGATGGGGCAACGGTGTCATAGGGTTCGAAATCATGGTCTTTCCCCGGAACTGTTCGCTTCGAGCACGAACTGAGCACGTCGATTCTCGGAGAGCCAGGAGGAACCGACTCGCTCATTATTAAGCATCGAGCGGCCCGCTGCACATTCCCGAGGTCGCGACCGCGACATTTGTGTCCTTATGAGCTTCCCTACAAAATCATTTGGGTGGAGGCAGGGCTCTGCCCTGACCCGCCGGGGGACTTTGTCCCCCGGACCCCCTTTCGCTTTTTTCTTTCTTGCAGTCCGGCCAGCGACCGGAGGCTTCCCGCCTCAACGGGAGTTAAATTATTGCACTTCAGGGGTACCGAAGTTTGTCCAGCGGTGGAAACCTATCGAGAATCTTCCACGATGAGTCCGCCTGGACCGACGTTCATGGGGACCGAAGACCCGGTTAAACTCTGCTGCAACGAGAGTGCGCACTGGATGCCGCGAACCCGGCGCAAAACTTGGACATCGAGGTTTTGTAGGGAAGCTCTTATGTCTTCGTTGGTTGCGCGTTCCTGCGCGGGCAGTGGTTCGTCGGGCGGCGATCGCTGCTTCGTCCCGTCAGAGGCAGGGAAACCGCGTGGTTTCCAGGGATAAAAAGAGTCTCTTGACAGGCGCAAGAACCCGTCAATAATGACGCCGCCCTCCGCAAATGCGGCTCTGTGTTCACCAGCGGTTCGACGTGGAACGCGACTTGCGTTCACCGGCTCCGTCACAGCGTCCCCTCCTGCGCTCCCTCTGTCGTCTTCATCCTGTTGTTGGAGCTGGTCGTGTCCGAAACTACCGTCAAACGCAATCCCTTGATGACTCTCGCTGCTCGCGTGCGGTCTCAAGAGTTCGCCCGTTTCCTCAAGTTCGCGATCGTCGGCGGCTCTGGTGTCGTGGTGAACATGGGCATGCTCTGGCTCGGGAAGGTCTTCATCTTCAACGCGATGTCGCATCAGAGCGCCATCGCCTGGGCTGGATTTTTCGCCATCGCCATCTCTATCCTCACCAACTTCTTGTTGAATGACGGCTGGACCTGGAGCGATCGACGAGCGGATGGGGTGCGCGCCTTCCTGGTGAGGATGGGCAAATACGTGCTGGTTGCCTCGGTCGCCGGGGTGGTGCAGTGGCTCATCCTGCAAGGTTTCGTGCACGTGGGAGTGCACTACCTCCTGTCTAATCTGGTCGGCATCGCGGCGGGTATCGTGATGAACTACTGCGCCAACAACTGGTGGACGTTCCGCTCGATCGCTGAAGAGTGACCCAGAATTCGCCGAAAAGCGAAACGCCAGACAGGAGGCCCCGTCTGGCGTTTGTGTTTGTCGTTTCTCGTATGTCGACTGGCATGGGGGACGACAAGTCCACCAGGAACTTTCGCCAACGACACCGAATCCGCCGGGATTGGTCCAATCCAGCCGCAGGCCTAACTAAGGAGTCGTCAGGAAACAACCTGCCCGTTTGGGCATCGCCAGAGGCGTGATGGCAGCGTCGGTCTGCTTCGACGATGCTGGGCATCGCCTGCATCGACCTCCTTGCCCTCCCACCTCTGACTTCGCCCAAATGCGCATTTTGTTCCCGGACGACTCCTAAGGCTGGAACCGATGCCGAACGAGCGGCCGGACGCTCCCGAAGCCTCTCGAATTCGTTGGCCACCGACTTCGCAGCTACTCCAACCGCACGGAATGCAGCCGGACGAGAACACGCAGCAAAGTGTTCCGTCCTCGTTGCATGCGTCCACGACTAGAGCTGTCGCACCAGATGAGCAGTAGTGTTCGGGGGGCATCCAGCACCTGTCGGCTGTCGACGTGATCTCCCCCGTGAGGCTGTCGTACGGGCGTACCAGAGCTCATTGTGATCTCGAGATCGACGCAGTGCCAGGCGAGCCAACCTGCATGCGGGAATTGCCTGTAAAGAAACCCAACACCCCTGTCGGCCCCCCTGGCAGTTCCGCGCCACAACCGCGCACCTCACAGCCTCGCCACATTACGAAGAGGCCGCTCGCGCCTCGGCCTTCGTACGCCCGACGACCCATGGCACGTGCCTTGCCCTATGACACCTCGCCTGACTCAAAGACCCAGGAGTTTCCCGTGTCTCAGTTCAACCCCCAAGGGCTGACGCGCCAATTGCTGTGTTTGCTCGTTCGCGGCTCCCACTCCGCTCGACGACTCGCGAAGCGAGCGCTCCCTCACTCGCAAGTCGCCGTCTTGGCCAGCGCCGCGCTCCTGAGCGCCGCCCTGGCCGCACCGGCACAGGCCGAGCCCCTCTCCATCGACGAGGCCGTCGCCCGCTCGGTCGCCGACCACCCCGCCCTCGAGGCGGCCACACACCGCGCCGAGGCCGCCCAGGCCACCGCCGAGCAGGCCGCTACAGCCTGGCTCCCGCGGCTCACGGTCGACGCCAAGTACCGCTTCTCCGGGCCCATCCCCACGCTCGAGATCGACACCGGCATCACGCCTCCCGGCGGCGCGCCCCTGACCCTCTCCCGCGAGCTGGGCTCCTACCACTTCGCCGCCCTCGGCGCGACCGCGGCCTGGCGCGTTTACGACTTCGGCACCCGCGACCTGCGCACCCAAGCCGCCGAGACCGTCGCCGAAGCCGCCGGCCTCGAGCGCGAGGTTCAGGCCGCCGACATCGCCTACGCCGTGCGCGCCAGCTACCTCGCCCTGGCCTTCTCTAGAGAGGTCGAGTCCGTCACCGCCCTCTCCCTAAAGACGGCGCAAGACGACCTGGACGAACGAGAGACCCGCCTGCGCATCGGCGTCGGCACCGAGATAGAGGTCGCCGCGGCCCGCTCGCGACTGGCCGAGCTCCAGGCTCGCCAGGTCGACGTCGCCCAGGACCAACGCATCGCCGAGAGCAAGCTGCGCACGCTCCTGAACCTCGACCCCGACGACCCCATCGAGCTCAGCGACAGCCTGCAAGACCTCGCCGCGCGCGCCCGAACCACAGCCCCCGAAACCACCCCCGCCCTGGAGCGCCTCAGCCTCCTCGAGGACGCCACCCAGCTCAACGCGCAGGCCATCGAGCGCGCCTTCTGGCCCACCCTCGACGCCTTTGTCGCTGGCGACTTCCGCTATCCGCAGACCTTCGTCGCCAACGAGGCCGGCTTCACCTACGCCGCCGGCGTCTCCCTGTCGTGGCTGGTCTTCGACGGCGGCCTCGCCGACCACCAGGTCGACGAGGCCGCCGCGAAAACCGCCGAGCTCGCCTCCTCGCGCACCGCGCTCTCCGACGACCTGAAACGCCAGAGCGACGACGCGCTCACCCAGTGGGAAGCGGCCTCCGAGCGCATCCAACCAGCGCAGACCCAACTGGAGACCGCTGAGGCTTACCTGAAAGCCGCGAAAGGCGCGCAGGGCGCCGGCGTCTCCACCGCCCTCGACGTCGCCCGCGCCGAAGAGCGCCTCGAGGCCGCCGGCCTCGCCCGCTCCCGCGCCTACTTCGAACAGGCCATGGCGCAAGCCACTTGGCTGCATGCCCAAGGACTCACCGAGGTCCCTTGATGAGTCACCGCGGTCCCTTGATGAGCAGACTCACCACAGAGCACAGAGAGCACAGAGAGCGGCCCACGAAGGATTTGAGTCGAGCCACACGAGCAAAATCAAAAACGAATCCCAGCAAGTCGTCCCAGAGCCCTCCGCTCTGTGCTCTCTGTGCTCTCTGTGGTGAACCAGGCCCCAAGAATTTCCCGAAAGTCTAGAACACAATCACGCACCTCGTGGTGCCGAGGGGCCCAAGTCCCTCCCCGCAACCCGAATTCGTTCCCAGACCGCACTCTTTCCCAAGGTCCAGTATCATGAAGCGGTTCGTCGCCATCTTTGTCGTCCTCGTCGCGCTCCTCTCGACGGGTCTATACCTGGGCCTGCGTCGGCAGGCCCTCGAGACCGAGCGCCCCTCGGGCGGCAGCGCCACCCTCGAAGGCCTCGAGGTCGGCGTCGTCGGCCGACTCGCCGCCCGCATCGTCGCCATCCACGTCGACGAGGGCGACGGCGTCGAGGCCGGCCAAGTGCTGGTCGAGCTCGACTGCACCGAGCCCCAAGCCGCCCTCGCCGAGGCCACCGCCGCGGTGAACGCCGCCACCGTCGGCATCGAGCTCGCCCAGCTCGGCGTCGAGCTGGCCGAGGTCGGCGTCGACACGGCCGAGCGCCAGAAGACCGCCGCGGGCGCCCAGGCCAAGGCGACCAAGTCGCAAAAAGATGTCCTCAAGGTGCAGCGCGAAGCGGCGGCCCGCGAGCTGAAGCGCGTCAACGAGCTCATCGCCGCAGGCGCAGGCACCGAGCAGGCCGTCGACCGCGCGCAGAGCGCCATCGAGACCTTGTCCCAGCAAGAGAACGCCGTCGGCAGCCAGGTCCTGGCGGCCAACGCGCAGAGAGAGGTGGTCGGCATGGCCGTCGTCGGCTCCTCCGTGCAGGTTCGGCTCGCCGAGGCTAAGGTGCAGGCGACCCTGCAGGACCTCGAGCGCGCCAAGTCGGCCCATATCCGCGCCCAAGCCATGGTCGCCGAGTGCACCTTGAAAGCGCCCATCGGCGGCATCGTCCAGACCCGCGCCTACGAGCCCGGGGAGGTCGCCATGCCAGGCACGCGCCTGCTCACCCTCGTCGATACTCGCGAGGTGTTCGCAACGTTCTACCTCCCCAACGCCGAGCTGGCCGCCGCGAAGCCCGATGCCGAGGTCGAGGTGGTCGCCGACGCTTACGCCGGCGAGGTCTTCAAAGGCAGCGTAAGCCGCGTCGGCACCGAGGCCGAGTTTACGCCGCGCAACGTGCAGACCCGCGCCGACCGCGACCGCCTGGTCTACGCCGTCGAGGTGCGCATCCCCAACGCCGACGGCCGCCTGCGGCCGGGCATGGCCGTCGAGGTCACGCTCCCTGGGACCGGCAAGAAGGACTGAGAGATGACCTCCGACGCCAACCCTCAGCTCCAAGAAAAAGGAGGCCCGGTCATCGAAGCGCAAGGGCTCGTGCGACGCTTTGGCAAGCTGGTGGCCGTGTCCGACCTGAGCCTGCATGTGGCCGCCGGCGAGATCTATGGGCTGATCGGCCCAGATGGTGCGGGCAAGACCACGACTATCCGAATGTTGACCGGGCTGATGGCCCTCGACGGGGGCGTCGCTCGCGTCTCGGGCGAGGACGCCTCCAACGTCGGCGTGCGCGAACAGCTGGGCTATATGCCGCAGCAGTATGCGCTCTATGGCGACCTGAGCGTGGACGAAAACTTGACCTTCTTCGGGCGCCTCTTCGGCCTGAACCGCGCCGAGCGCGAGAGGCGCAAGGACCGCCTGCTGGAGATCACGCGGCTGGCGCCGTTTCGAAAGCGCCGCGCCGACCAGCTCTCGGGCGGCATGTACAAGAAGCTGGCCCTGGCCTGCGCCCTGCTGCACCAGCCCGTGGCGCTGGTCCTCGACGAGCCGTCCAACGGCGTCGACCCGGTCAGCCGGCGCGAGCTCTGGGAGCTCATCTACGAGTTCGTCTCCGACGGCATGGCCGTGTTGCTCTCGACGCCGGACATGGACGAGGCGGCCCGCTGCCACCGCGTCGGGCTCCTTCATCACGGTAAGCTCTTGGCCGAGGGGGCGCCCGACGCGCTGACGCGGCGCTTCCACCACGAGACCTTGATGGTGCGCACAGCCAATCGGGACGCGCTCGAGGACTTGCTGGTGGGGCGAGAGGAGGTGCTGGCGCTCTCCCCAGAAGGCGCCGAGCTGCGGTTGGTGCTGCGACGCGGCTCGACGCAAGCGTTGCTCGCTTGGGCCGAGACCCAAGTGGGAGCGCTGCACTGGGAACCCTCGAAACCGGCCTTCGAGGACGTGTTCCTGGGGCTCCTGGCCGACCCGCAGTCGTGCTCGGAGCCCGCTGCGACCGAGCTTTCAGGAGGTGCGCAGTGAGCTTGGACGAACACGTCATCGAAGTGCGCGACCTCAGCCGCAAGTTCGGCGCGTTTACCGCGGTGGACGCGGTCAACTTCGACGTCCGGCGCTCGGAGATCTTCGGCTACCTTGGCGCCAACGGGGCCGGCAAGAGCACGACGATCCGCATGCTGTGCGGCTTGCTGGCACCCACCACAGGGCACGCCACGGTCGCCGGCAAGGACATCGCCCGCGACCCCGTCGGCGTCAAGCGCTCCATCGGCTACATGTCGCAGCGCTTCTCGCTCTACCTCGACCTGACCGTGCAGGAGAACTTGCAGTTCTTCGCTGGCGCCTACGGCATCGGCGGCAAGAAGCAGCGCGTCGCGGTCGACGCGGCGCTGGAGCGTGCCCAGCTGCAAGACTCCCGCAACGTCATCACCAAAAGCCTGCCCGGCGGCGTGCGCCAGCGCCTGGCCCTGGCCTCCGCCCTCATCCACAAGCCGGTCATCCTCTTTCTCGACGAGCCCACCGCCGGCGTCTCGCCCGACTCCCGGCGCGACTTTTGGCGCATGATTCGCGGCCTGGCTCGCGAGGGGACGACCCTCTTCGTCACGACCCACCATTTGGACGAGGCCGAGTACTGCGACCGCATCGGCCTCATGGTCGACGGCAAGTTGGTGGCGCTGGGCACGCCGCCCGAGCTCAAGCGCGAGCACGTCGCCGGCGCCATGTTTGCCCTCGCCGACACCGATCATCGCGCGCTGCGGGCGGCTCTGGCCGGCGATGCCCGCGTGCTGCAGATTCAGCCCTTCGGGCGGCGCGTCCACCTGCGGGTCGACGCGGCGCTCGGCACGCCCGTCGACATCCAGTCGATGTTGACTGGGCGAGGCGTGGCGTTCGGAGAAATCCAGCGCATCGAACCGACGCTGGAAGACGTTTTCCTCGAGCTGGTGGGAGGGGCGTCATGAGCGGAGCCAGCAAAAAGCGGCGTCGCAGGGGCCTCGTCCTCATCCGCTTCGCGGCCATGGCCGGCAAGGAGGTCAACCACATTCTGCGGGACCCGCAGGTGCTGCTCTTCGCCCTCGGGATGCCGGTGGTCTTGCTGTTGTTGTTCGGGTACGCCGTCACCTTCGACATCGACCACATCCCCCTCGTGGTCGTGGACCAGGAGCAGAGCGCAAGCTCTCGGGAGCTGATCGCGGCCTTCGAGGGCGGCGACCTCTTCGAGGTGGTGGCGGTGCGCGAGACGCCCGAGGAGGTCGAGCCCCTCTTGCAGCGCGGCGTGGCGAAGGTCGGCTTGATCATCCCCGAGGGCTTCGACCGGGAGTTGCTGCGCGGCGATTCGCCGCAGGCCCAGCTGCTCCTCGACGGCACCGACAACAACTCCGCCGGCATGGCCTTGGGCTACGCCAACGCCTTGTCGCAGGCGGCCACCAAGAAGGCCGCTGAGCGGGCCGGCACGCCGCTCGAGCTGCCCCTCGAAGCGCGCGCCCGCACCCTCTACAACCCCGGTCTGCGCAGCACCGTCGTGCTGGTCCCTGGGCTCATGGTGATCTTGTTGGTCATGGTCGCCGTCATGCTGACGGCGCTGACCGTCGCACGGGAGTACGAGCGCGGCTCCATGGAGCAGCTCTTCGCGACGCCCATCGGCCGGCTCGAGGTGATCCTCGGGAAGCTGGCTCCCTACTTCATCCTGGGCATGGTCGACGTACTCTTGGTGGTGACCGTCGGGGTGCTCCTCTTCGACGTCCCTATCGCCGGCGAGCTGGCCGTTCTGACCGGGGTCTCCGCGCTGTTCATGTTGGCCATGCTCATGCAGGGGCTGTTCATCAGTGTGGCCACGCGCAACCAGATGGTCGCCTCGCAGCTCGCGGTGATCTCGACGCTCTTGCCTTCGTTGCTGCTGTCCGGGTTCATCTTTCCGGTCGAGAGCATGCCGTCGCCGTTGCAGGTGGTGGCCTCGATCTTCCCGGCGCGCTACTTCGTGCACGCCGTGCGCGTCGTGATGCTCAAGGGCGGAGGCTTCGAGTCCATCGGCGTCGACTGTCTCGCCATCGGCTTGTTCTTCCTCGCCATGTTGGCGGTTTCCATCAAGCGGTTCCGCCGCTTTGTGGCTTAGGGGATTCATGCGAACCGCGCTGTGGGCCATCATTCTCAAAGAGCTGCGGCAGACCTTCCGCGACAAGCGGACCGCGGCGTTGCTCATCGTGGCGCCGGTGATTCAACTCATCGTGCTGGGGTTCGCGGTCAACCTCGAGGTCGACCACGTCCCGACCGCCATCGTCGACCTCGACCGAACGCCCGAGAGCCGTCGGTTTGCCGACGGGCTGGTGGCGGGCGAGACGTTCGAGATGAAGGGGAACGTCGACACGGGCGAGGAGGCCATCGAGCTCATCGACCACGGCAAGGTCTGCATCGCGGTGGTGCTCCCGGCTGGGTTCGAGCGCAGCCTCGGCGATGGGCTGCCGACGCAGGTGCAGTTGCTGGTGGACGGCGGCGACTCCAACCGGGCGATCATCGCGCAGAACGCGGCGACGGCCTACACGACCCAGGTCGGCTTCCGTCTGGCCATGGACCGCGCCCAACAACAGGCCGCTGCGCTGGGGGTCTTCGTCAAGCGGCCGGCGCTGCTGCAGGTGCAGGCCCGCATTCTCTACAACCCGACCCTGAACAGCCACATCTACTTCGTTCCTGGCGTCGGCGGCACGCTGCTCCTGGTAGTGACGGTCATCGTCACCTCCATGGGGCTGGCCCGTGAGAAGGAGGCTGGGACCATGGAGCAGATCATGGTCACGCCCATGTCGCCGATGGTGGTGATCCTCGGGAAAACCTTGCCCTACGCGCTCATCGCCTTCGTCGACCTAGGCCTGGTCGTGGCCGGCGGCGCCTTGATCTTCAAGGTTCCCATACGTGGCCAGCTCTGGCTCATCGGGCTGGCGGGAATTCTCTACATTCTGACGACCTTAGGGATCGGTCTGCTGATCAGCACGGTCGCCAAAAGCCAGCAGCAGTCGTTCATGTTGGCGTTCTTCTTCATGATGCCGGCGATCTTGTTGTCGGGGTTCATGACCCCCATCGCCAACATGCCTCACTGGCTGCAGCTGGTGACCCACTTCAACCCGGTGCGTCACCTGATCGAGGTGCTGCGGGCGGTGCTGCTGAAGGCGGCGACGTTTTCGGACGTGGCGCCGCAGTTGGTGGCCCTGGGCGGCTTGGGGATCACGGTGTTCTTGTTGGCGGTGATGGCCATGCAGCGGCAGCTGAAGTGAGTTGGGTGTGGCTCTCTTGCGGAGGCCGGGCTCTGCCCCGGCCCGCCGGGGGACTTCGTCCCCCGGGCCCCCTTTGGTCTCATTCTTTCTCGCAGCTGCAACGAAAGTGCGCACTCGGAAGCCCCGAACCGGGCGCAAAACTTGGGCATCGAGGTTTTGTAGGGAGCTCCTATGAGGTCGCCCTTTAGGGGGCTCGGGCTTGCGCTCCTTGCAGCTGGGGCATTTCCGACCAAACTCTTGTTCGAACCCTACGGGTCACCGACCTCTATCTGTTGGCAATGGCCGCACACAAAACGAGGGCCCCTTCGTGACCTTCGACCATGCCGTCCCCCTGTCGGCGGTGCGAGGGGCACGGGGCGCTCCCCTCACCCTGCTCCGAGACCTCGACTTACCATATCCAGCACCGCCCGCACCCGCGCCGCCAGCGCCTCGAGTGTGTAGGGCTTGGGCAGGAACTGCACACCGTCGTCGAGCACGCCATGGTGCGCGATGAGGGCTCGCCGACCGCGCGTCGGCACACCGCGAGCTGACTTGCTTCGAGTCAGCTCGGTGCCGAGTAGCGCGCGAAATTCTGATGCCTCACCCGCCCACCGAGCCAAGGATGCCGAGGTGTAAAATGCGCGCCCCGGTCGTCGCCGCCGGATTGGTCGCTTTGCCGATGACGATGCCATCCACCGGTGCACGATAGGTGCGCAGGATCTGGCCCCAAGGGTCGCGCAGCGTGGCGATGACCTCGCCCTTCTTCACGATCGTGGCCACCTCGGGGAGCACGCGCAGCAGCCCTCCCGTGTCGGTGTAGAGCCACGACGAGCGCACACACTCGACGGCCTCGCCAGTGGCGATCTCGCTGTCGGGCGGAATGAGTCCGATATCCTCGATGACGTCTCGGATGCCGATGCGGGTGCTGCGGATGTCGTCGCTGTCGAAGACCTGTGGATCGCCGATCTCCACGGTAATGGCGGGAATCCCGAGGGCCATAGCGGCGCCGCGCAGCGTCTTGTCGCCAGCGTTGTGGACGATGATTTGAGGCCGTAAGACCCGCGCCATGCGGGTGGCGACGGCGTGCGTCGTGTCGACCCGCGCGTAGATGCAGTTGATGCGGCCAAACGACGCGGTGTGGAGGTCCAGAAGGTAGTCGAATTCGGGCAAGACGCGCTCACAGAACCGGTACGCATAGACTTGGCTGTCGTTGCCGTGCGCACTGCCAGGCATCAGCGTGTTGAGGTCCTGCCCATCGCTGAACACCCGCTGGTTGCGGATATAGCCCGGAGCGTTGGAGATGGTCACCCCGACCAACGTCCCCGCCAACTCAGCGGGATCGATGGTCTCGAAGAGTCGCTGGATCGAGCGGATCCCGTTGAGCTCGTTGCCGTGAATCGCCGCCGTGATCCCGACCACCGGCCCCGGTTCCGCCCCCCTGAGCACCATGATGGGCACCCGAATGGGCTGATGGACCGCGTTCTCCGTCAGCCGCAAAAACAGCCTATGGACCAGGCCGGGCTCGAGCTCCCCGACCTCGAAACGGTCCGTGAGCGTCGGCGGTTCGACGGTGTGAACGTCGATCCAGTTCAGAAAATCGTCCGAGCGCAGCGTGCTTTCCATCTCCAGTCTCCATTTCGTTCTGGCCAGCAGACAGCGGCGCCCCGCTGCCCGTCATCACGCGATTCCATTCGATTCTCGCGGTCGAGGCAAATCCCGAGCGATCTTCCTCCCTCCATGCCCAAAATACCTCTTGGGATTCCAGCGAGGATCATGGAAACTGACCGCGTCGTCTCTCCTTAGCCTGCCTCCCAAGAGTCCAAAATGAAGCCGGTTCTCACCCACCTGTGTCTCTTCGCTGCTCTCCTCACTGCCTGCGTCGAAGGGTCACCGGGTGTCCATGAAGAGGACACCACCGATCTGAGCGAGGTTTCTGTTTCTTGCCAGGCCGGGACGGACTGCGCCTCCGGCGTCTGCGACACGGCCACCGGCAGCTGCCTCACCGCGGCGTGCGACGACGGCGTGAAGAACGGCGGCGAGAGCGACGTCGACTGCGCAGGAACCTGCGCTGCGTGCGTCGAGGGCGCCGCCTGCACCATCTCCAGCGATTGCGTCAGCAGGGTTTGCGCAAACCTCCTCTGCGCGCCCAGCTCCTGCGACGACCAGCTTCAAAACGGCGATGAGGTCGACGTCGACTGCGGTGGGCTCTGTGGCCCTTGCCAGCTGGGAGACACCTGTCTGGTCGACGGGGACTGCGCCAGCGGAGACTGCCGCGACGAGGGCGCTGGACTCGCCTGTGTCTGCCCCGCGGGAACCCACGACGACGGCGCTGGGAGCTGCGTCGCCGCCGACTTCTGTGTCTCTGCCCCATGCCTCAACGGCGGCACCTGCTCCAGCGGCACCTCGACCTACACCTGCATTTGCCCCACGGGTTTCTCTGGGACAAACTGTGAGAACACCGTCAACCATTGTGCAGACAATCCTTGCCTCCACGGCACCTGCGCCGACGAGGCCAGCGGGTATACCTGCACCTGCGCTGCTGGGTATTTTGGTGCCAACTGCGACGCCAACTGCGAGCAAGGCCCCAACGACTGCCTCACGGTGAACAGTTGCGACGCGGTCACCGGTGAAGCGAGGGACTGCAACGGCTGCGACGCCGGCTTCACAGGTCCGTCCTGCCACACCGTCTGCGCCACCGCCGGAACGGACTGCCTTGCGGTCGACACCTGTGAGCAAACGACCGGCTCGCCGGCCGCCTGCACCGGCTGTAACCCTGGGACCACGGGACCCACCTGTGAGGCCGCCTGCGATGCTCTGTCGACCCACTGCAACGCCGTGACGGCGTGCGCCCAAAGCAATGGCGCGCCACTGACTTGTCCCAGTTGCGAGGCGGGCTACACAGGGAGCGACTGCACGAGCCCTTGCGACAACACAGGCACGAACTGCCTCGTCGTAACGAGCTGCGCGCAAGACACAGGCTTACCCATCGCCTGCACGGGGTGCGTCGCCGGAAACACAGGCGCCAACTGCAGCGCAACCTGTGAGGACACCAATACGGGCTGCCTCGTCGTCACGGCCTGCGACCAAGCCGGCTTGCCCTCGCTCTGCGACGGCTGCGTCGTCGGACGCACCGGCGAAGACTGCTCCGGCGGTTGCGCTCGCCCGGTCAACTGCCTCGGCGCGTCGACCTGTGAGCAAAGCACGGGCAACCTCATCCAATGTGGCGGCTGTGCGGCTGGGACCTACGGGCCCACCTGCCAGAACGCCTGCACCCAAGGACAATGCGCCGACGTCGTCACGTGCGCCCAGTCTGACGGCAGCGGACGGACCTGCACCAGCTGCAACGCCGGCTATTGGGGCGGTGACTGCTCGAATACCTGCACACGCCCGACTGGCTGCGTCGGCACCCTCGTCTGCGATATGGCTACCGGCGCCGCCTCGAGCTGCTCGCAATGCGCCGCAGGCTACTACGGCGCCAATTGTGAGAATGTCTACACGAGCTGCCAAGCCGCCCTCATTGGAGGGCAGGCGAGCAGCGGCACCACTACTGTCGACCCCGATGGCAACGGTGGGGTCGTTCCGTTCGCGGTGCACTGCGACCAGACCACGGCCGGCGGCGGCTGGACCCTCTTCTCGCCCGACCAGCTCGGCACTCTTGGGTTCGACGTCAACGCCTTCGCGTCCGACAAGACCCAGGTGCTCTTCTACCTGCGGCACAGCGACGGGCGCCAATTCTACACCGTGGCCCAGCAACTGCCGGCCTACGCCGGCTACGACTTGACGTGGTCGGAGCTGTCCTCGGACCACCTGCGGGTCACTTTCATCCCGGTGTCGGTCGCAGCGGCCGCCGGCGCGACGCAAGGCTTGCGCTCCAACGGCACCGACCTGACGTTCGTGAACTGCGACGCCAACCCCAACAGCTACCTCGAGTTCTACCGGACCGGAGCGAGCTACTCGCAGGCCTCCGACTACAATCTTGCGTACGCCTGGCGCGACACCAAGTTGCCCCTCACCGACGCCATCCCGGTCAACTACTTCGGGTTCACTGCCATGCACTTCGGCGGGTGCGGGACGCACAGCACCAGCCCCTATTGGTCCACCTACGACGGCATGTTGGACGCGGCGATGGCGGTGCGCTGAGGCCGAAACGCTCTACCTCAGCTCGACCTGCACCTCGGGATACGCCTCTGACCACACGCTCTTCAGCCACTCCGACTGCTCCGCAGTCGGAGCCTGGAGTTTGTACAGATCTCTTTCTCCTACATAGCCGCCGATAGCTCTCCCGGCTTTGCCGCGCGCCAGGGGTTGAACCCCCTGACCCCGATTCCGCCGCCGCTCGCCAGAGCCTAGCGATGTTCATGGCAGTCGCCTTGAGACGCTGCGTGTCATCCAAGAGATGAGAAAGTCCCAAGGCAGCCCCCGAAGGGGGCGACGGGCGTGTAGCCAGGGGTTTCAACCCCTGGCTCGGCCGGTGTGCTTGTCCGCGCTGGGCGCTTTGTGGTCACAGGTGGTCAGAGCCAACAAGAACAAGAGGCATTGAAGACCACGCAGCATCATCATCTCCGGAGTTTGGCGGGCTTTGACCAGCAACGAAGAAGAGCCTTTCACCCAGAAAGTGAAAGGCTCTTCGTCTCGAAGCGACTACGGAG
This sequence comes from Deltaproteobacteria bacterium CG_4_9_14_3_um_filter_63_12, assembly GCA_002789955.1. Lineage (GTDB taxonomy): Bacteria > Myxococcota_A > Bradymonadia > UBA4248 > UM-FILTER-63-12 > UM-FILTER-63-12. The sequence goes on from PFUG01000526.1 coordinate 17,374, forward strand.
GTGGAGGGATTCGAACCCCCGGAACCTTTCGGCTCAACGGTTTTCAAGACCGCCGCTATAGACCGCTCAGCCACACCTCCGTCGCGGGAATTAGCACGAGAAATGCCGTGCTTGCAACCGAATTGCCTCCTGATGACGTGCTGCGGCCGAGCGTGTGACTCGCGCCATCGTGGATAACAGCCAAGAAACCAGAGCGCCGAGCCCAAGGGCCCGGCGCTCTGGAGTCTGTACTGTTCCCCAATGCCGCGGGTCACCCCAGCACTTTAGAACTCGATCTCCAACGCGCTGCGGTCCTTGCTCACGATGGCTGCAGCCAGCGCGTCGTTGCCCGGCAGAATGTTGGTGGCGAAGAACTGCGCGGTCTTCACCTTGTTGGAGTAGTACACCGCGTCGCTGCTCCCTTCCTTGGCGTCAGGCAGTTTGCCAGCGGCGATGATGCCGCCCTCGATGAGCAAGTGGCCGACGACCACATTGCCCATCATCTCGAGGAAGTTGACGGCGTGCAGCATGGGGTAGTCGGGGTCGCTCTGGCCCGACATCGCGAAGCCGTAGGAGACCTCGCCCAACTTGTTCTTGGCCTTCTCCAAGAGCAGAACGGCGCCACCGAGCACGGGGTGAGCCTTGTTCGCGTCGATGAAGTCGCCGATGACGCCCAGGAAGTTCATGAAGACCATACCGTTCTTCATGGGCAGCTTGCGGCCCAAGAGGTCCATGGCCTGGATGCCGTTGGTCCCCTCGTAAAGGGAGGCGATCTTCACGTCGCGCATGTACTGCTCGACGGGATACTCGCGGATGTAGCCGTAGCCACCGTAGGTCTGGATGGCCAGCTCGGTGACCTTGAAGCCCTTGTCGGTGCAGTAGGCCTTACAGATGGGCGTCAAGAGCTCAAGCACACCACGCAGGCGGGCGGCCTCGACCGGGTCGTCGATGGACTCGGACATGTCGAGGAGGTACGCCGACTTGAGGATCAGGGCGCGCAGACCTTCGGAGTACGCCTTCATGGTCGCCAACATGCGCTTGACGTCAGGGTGCTTATCGATGGTCACACGGGGCGCATCGGCATCCTTCATGTTCGAGATGTCCGTGCCCTGCACACGCTCTTTCGCATAGAGGAGCGCACTTTGATACGCAGCGTTGCCCAGCGCCATGCCCTGAGCGCCAGTGACGATGCGGGCCTCGTTCATCATGTGGAACATGGCCACGATGCCCTTCATGCGCTTGCCGATCAGGTAGCCACGGCACTTGCCTTCATCGCCGAAGTTGATGACGCAGGTCGAGCAGGCGTTGATGCCCATCTTGTGTTCGATGCTGGGAATGGTGACGTCATTGGCCTCGCCCAACGAACCGTCGTCCTTGACCCAGATCTTGGGCACCAAGAAGAGGGAGATGCCCTTGATGCCCGCCGGGTCGCCCTTGACGCGCGCCAAGACCAAGTGCCCGATGTTCTCGGCCATGTCGTGGTCGCCAGCGGAGATGAAGATCTTGGTGCCAACGACGTTATAGGTGCCGTCGTCGTTGGGTGTGGCCGAGGTCAGCAAGTCGCCGACCGCGCTGCCGGCTCCCGCCTCCGTCAAGCACATGGTCCCGGTCCAATCGCCGGAGTACATCTTCTCGACGTAGTTCTTCTTGACCAAGTCGGAGCCGAAGAGCTCGACGACGTGCGCGGCCGAAGCGGTCAAGCCAGGGTAAAACAAGAAGCTCGTGCACGCACCGACGAAGAACTCCGTAGCCGCCAGGTAGAGCGAGACCGGCATGCCCTGTCCGCCCCATTCGACCTTGGCGTGCGGGGCAACCCAGCCGCCCGCTTTGTACTTCTCGTAGGCGTCGTGGAAGATCTTGGGAATCTTCACCTGACCATCCTCGAGTCGGCACCCCTCTTTGTCCGCAGGCTCGTTCATGGGCGCGAGCACGTCCATGGCGATCTTCTGAGCTTCTCCCAAGACCATGTCGAAGATCTCCTTCGAGTACTCGGAGTACTTGGGAAGATTCAACAGCTTCTCGAGTTGGAGCTGCTCGAAGAGGACAAATTCAACGTCTCTGCGGTCGAGATGGTAGTGCGACACTTCACCCTCCAGTTTTTTTGTTAGTCATTCTTCGCCGCCACACGAACGCCGACCTGGAGGCCTGAGCGCGAGACGGTGATATCTATCATCCTGATTCTATTGCCGATGTTCTTGTCGGTCGGCCACCGAGACGCGAGAGCCAGGAGTGACATGAGCTTCATGTGTCCCTCGTCATGCGGCCCAGCGAATGACGCGATCGCCTGGTTGTCAGCCCCCTCAGGAATTTGTCACGCGAAGACGAATTCCTGGGGGTGCGTTCGTCCCAATGTTTGTTCGCTCCGGCCCCAAGGAAGGGTAGTGCCAGCGCAACGCTGCACCACAGCCTGATGCCATGAGCGAATCCAACGAACGATACCTGATTCCGAAGGAACCGCAAGCAGAAAATGAACGACGGTTCATCGCGCTACGGCGCTCTCAAAATATCACGGCAAAGTGTTCAGGAATAAGGACGTTCGCGAGGAGCCGACCGTCGCTCAAAGACGGCAAACGCCGACGAGCAGCCTCGGTCCACGAGGCGTTTCGTGTTCGAGGTCACCCCGGGAATCCCTGTCGAAACTCCCCTCAGCACTCAAAAGGATCGGCGCGACAGAAGCGGTCGCGAGCCCATCCTGCGCGGCTCAGATGATGGGCATGCTGCCGTCGAGTCCGCGGGTGCGAGCAGGCTTCTTGCGGGTCTCTTCTTTGCTATCTTTTCTCATGACTCGACTGCTCATGGGTTCGACGGTTCGTCGCGCGAGGCCGTCAGGGAACGAACGCTGCCTCTGCTCCACTGGACTAGAGCAATGGCTGTGCCATGAGGCGGTGAGCGCTAAAGGAACGCTGACGCGCGTTTTGAGTGCGTCGTTCGGACCTCTATTGTTTCGGGCTTCGCCAGCAACCCTGATGGTTTACGAGACTTTCCGCCATCCTCGGCTACGAACGCTCGGGGGGAACGGCCAGCCGGCGATTCAAAGGTGTTCCAGATCGAAACGTTCAGAATGGAGCAATGGTGCTCCGAAGCGGATACCTGGCGGCAAAGTCGGCGGGAAAGACGTGCTAGCAAGCGCCTGCTAAAAGCGGTATCGTGCGGCCGGCCCTCGGACGCCCTGGGAGAGCTCTCACGAGTTGCCCCGGTGGCATCGGTAATTATTGAATTTCATGATGTATTCTACACGTAGCAAGTTGCGCGGTCTGCCATGAGGGTGTGCCCCGAGTGCTTCTCTCAGGAGAGCGACGAAGCGCGGTTCTGCGGCCTCTGCGGTACGCAGCTGTTCGAAGTGGACAGCGCGGCGGGTAGCCTCATCGGGCTCGTGCTCGCAGACAAATACGTCATACAAGAGCTGATCGCCCGCGGAGGCATGGGCGAGGTCTACCTCGCCAAGCACAAGGCCATCGGCCAGAAGGTCGCCGTCAAGATCTTGAACCGACGCTTCAAGGGAGACGAGACCGTCGTCAAGCGCTTCTTCAACGAAGCCAAGACCTACTGTCGGGTGACCCACCCCAACGCCGTGACGCTCCACGATTTCGGGCAACTGCCGGATACGACGGGCTACATCGTCATGGAGTACGTGGACGGGAAGACCCTCACGGAGTTCATGCGCGAGAGGGCGCCGCTGCCGCAGACCATGACGCTCAAGCTCTGCGTCAAGCTCGCCGAGGTCCTGCTCGCCGCGCACAACCAGGGCGTGGTCCACCGCGATCTCAAGCCCGACAACATCATGCTCACCGAGTCGAGCAAGGGACGTTTCCAGCTCAAGGTGCTCGACTTTGGCATCGCCAAGTTGCTCGGCGACACCACCGACCAGCTCACAGAGACAGGGATGGTCTTCGGCACGCCGGAGTTCATGAGCCCCGAGCAAGCGCAGGGGTTCGACATCGACCACCGCGCCGACATCTACGCTTTCGGGACCTTGTTGTTCTACATGCTCACGAACAAGCTCCCGTTCGAAGGCATCAACAAGCTCGCCATTCTCAACAAGCAGGTCCACGAGGCTCCGCGCACGCCGAGCCAGGCGGCGCCCGACCTTCACATCGACGCGGATCTCGAAGTCCTCATCATGAAGTGCCTCGAGAAGGAGCGGGCTAAACGTTTCGACAGCTTCGACGTCGTTCTCGAGGAGCTCGAGCGCATTCTCTCTCGGCCTATCGACGAAAGTGTCTACTCCGCCGAAACCCGCGCCGTGGCGTCTCCACACACCGCTGAGACCGTGCTCATCGTCAAGGAGGTCCCTGGCGCCGATCCGCTCCAAGCCATGTTCGATTCCGCCCCACACTCGGGCGAGGTCCCTACAGTCAGGCCGGACCTGGCAAGCTTCGAGTTGGTCACCTCCGACGAAGGGTTCCCCGTTGACGACGACGTCGAGGTCATCACCATCGATCCCATGGACGACGTCGAGATCGACGACGAGGACGACCAGGCGGCCACTGTCATTGGAGACGACAACGAGGAAGAGGCCACCCATGTTGCGGGGCCGCCTGCCCCTGGCGAAGAGGGGGTAGAGGAGGTCACCCAGGAGCGGCGCAACAAGCGACGACCCGACAGCATGGCCTTCGGCGCAGCGGTGCTGCCCAGTCGAGAGGAAGCCTTCCACATCGATTCCGACGAGGACAATGACGAGTTCAGCTTAGGCGGCGACCTCCTCGTCGGGGACCTGGACGACGAGAGCCCTACACGGCGGCGCTCGGGCGGCGGACACCTCGGGGTCTTCCTAGTTCTCCTCTTTTTGTTGGCCGGAGGCGGAGCCGCCTGGTTCTTCCTGACCCATCCCAGCAACGGCGCGCAGCCCAAGAGCCCTGCGGTGGCCGAGTCGGGAGCAGACGTCAGCGACGGGGGCGCGGAACAAGCCGACGCGGTCGCGAGCGAGGTCGCCGTGGCGCAAACGACGGACGTCGTCGGTGACCAGGTCGTCTCGTCAGAGCCTGCGACCGAGCCGCCGAAGGCCATCGACGCCGCGTTGCGAGGCCGCGTTCTAGCCAAGGTGCTGGTCGATTTGATCGACGCACGCATCCGAACCGCCGAGTTCACCGAGGCGAAGAAGTTCATCAAGTTCGCGAAGAAAGCGGAAGCCTGGCCAGCGGAAGTGGGCGTGCGCTTCGACCACCTCGAGGACACCCTGACCGCCGTGCAAGACACCTTGAAGGCCGCGCAGAAGAGCGCAAAACGCCTCAAATGCGCCGAGGTGAAGGCCAAGGCGGACGAGCTGTTGTCCCTCTCGCCGGCAGCCGCCCAGCAGGCCACCGAGCTCGTGAGCAAGTGCGAGCGCGAGCTGGCCGCTCCACCCAGCCGCATCGATTAGCGCTGCAAAGAGCCCAAGTAGCTCTGCAGGATCAACGAGGCGGCGACGGCGTCGATGAGGTTCTTGCGTTGCGCTCGGCGCACTCCGCCCTCGATCAACGCACGCTCCGCAGCGGTCGTCGTCATGCGCTCGTCCCACTCCACGAGCTCCACGCCCGCCAATAGCGGGAGCAGCGTGTCGATGAACTTTCGGGTCCGCTTGACGGCCGGTCCAACTTGCCCAGAGAGGGCCAGCGGCAAGCCGACCACGACGGTCGCGACGTCATGTTCGGACACCAAGTCACGGATCTGCGAGGCGTCATCTGGGCCCCTGAACACGACGGTCAATGGCTGAGCGGTGTAGCCAAGGGGATCGCCCAGCGCAACACCAATCCGTCGGCTGCCGACGTCGAGGCAGAGCACTCGGCGCTTCTCTGAGCCATCGCTGGACATAGGCATCGGGGTTCTTGTGCGAAAGGGACGCCTAGCCCTCGGTCAGGCGGGCGCGAGCGCAAGGACGCGAGGTGGCTCGCTTCGCGCCACCTCAGTTCTGGGAAGCGAGCGAAATCCGATCGACGAGCTGGGCGAGCTCTTCGTAGGAGCCGAAGTGAACCATGAGGACCCCGCGCCCTCCCCGGTCCTTGATGCTGACACGGGCGCCGAGATGTGCGGCGACCTGCGCTTCGACGGCAGTAATCTCGACAGTCGGAGCGCTGCTGGGCGCACGTTCGGGACGAGTGGGGTTCTGTTTGGCCTGTCGAACGTGCTCCTCGGTCTCGCGAACGCTGAGGCCCCCCTCGACGATGGTCTCGAGAACCTCGCGCTGATGGTCGGGCTCGAGCCCGACCAGCTGCCTGGCGTGTCCTTCTGAGACCAACCCAGTGGCGAGCGCGGCCTTGGAGTTGTCCGAGAGCTTCAGGAGGCGCAAGGTGTTGGCGATGGCGCTGCGGCTCTTACCCACCTTCTGGGCGACCTCTTCTTGAGTGAAGCCATGGTCGTCGATCAGGCGACGACAGGCCTCGGCGATCTCCAACGGCTGGAGATCCTCGCGCTGGATGTTCTCGACGAGCGCCAGCGCGAACGCGTCGAGCGGCGTCGCCTCCTTGAGAACGACTGGAATCTCTGTGAGACCGGCGAGTGTGGCGGCGCGCCAGCGCCGCTCACCAGCGATGATGTGGTAGTCGCTGCCTTCCTGCCTGACGAGAACGGGCTGCAACAGGCCGCTTTCGGAAATCGAGGCGGCGAGCTCTGCCAGCGCCGTTTCTTCGAAGAAACGGCGGGGTTGCCCGTCCATGGGGCGGATCCGCTCGATAGCGCAGAGGAAGTAGTCTGGCCGCTTCGGTGCGGTGGTGATGAGCGCGGAGATGCCGCGCCCCAAAGCGTTTCGGTTGCTCGTTCTGCTCATCGGCTGTCCCACTTGGCTCACAGCGCCCCTGGAGGCTTCACTGGTCTTTTCTTGCTCGTACATCGTCAGACAGCCCATTTTCGCAGGTTTGGCCGCAGCGCGGCGGTGTCCACTGAACTGGAGCCCGTTTCGTTCAAGCCGCGTGCACGTACTGCCGCTGCCGGAATTCCCTGGCGAGGTTCATGTAGGCTTGCGAGCCGGTCGACGCGCTGTCGTAGAGCAGCGCGGGTTTGCCGAACGACGGGCACTCGCTCAGTCGCACGTTGCGGGGAATGATGGTGTCAAAGGCGAGCGACTGGAAGTGCGTCCGGACCTCGTCGACGACTTGGCGGGCCAGGTTGGTCCGTGAGTCATACATCGTGAAGAGCAGACCCTCGATTTCGAGGGTGGGATTGAGCGCCTGACGGACAAGGCCGATGGTGTTGAGCAGATGCCCCAACCCTTCGAGCGCGTAGTATTCGGTCTGGATCGGGATGAGCACGGTGTCGCAAGCGACCAACGCGTTCAGGGTGAGCTGTCCGAGCGCTGGTGGGCAATCGATGAGGATGAACTCGAATTGCGATTGCAACGGCTTGAGGCCCTCGCGCAACAGGAACTCCCGCCCTTCCATCTGCACGAGCTCGACCTCGGCTCCAGCCATCGCCGGCGAGCCGGGGATGAGCTTGAGGTGCTCCAGCTCGGTGTCCAGGAGCAGAGAGAGAGGGTCCACGCCGTTGATGATGACGTCGTAGATCGATTGGTGCACATCCTCTTTGGCCACACCAAGGCCACTGGTGGCATTGGCCTGCGCGTCCACATCGATGAGCAGGACCTTGCGGCCCATCGACGCCAAGCTCGCCGCGAGATTGATGGCGGTCGTGGTCTTGCCGACTCCGCCTTTTTGATTCGCCAACGCAATTGTTCGAGCCATCTTCGGCCTCTCACCAACCTGCGGAAGAGGTTGGAACTTGTCGATGAGGCAGGCTTCACGAACCTCGAAGCCCACAACTCACCCGACACTCTCCGTCGGATCCCTCCACGGATGCACTTGCTGGCCGTACAGCTAGCACATTCGGCGGGCAAATTGAAGACAATCAATCGCCGTTCAAGATGCGTACGCTCAAGTTCGGGTGCCTTGCCAAGGTCGGCTCGTCGAATCGCTGGACGTCGTCACCAGCGGCCGCGGCGAGAGCCTTCTGGAAGGCAGGCAGGTCCTTGCTCTGCACGTTGGCGACCACCGCGACCTCGCTCTCTACGACGTCGAAGGAGGTCGCGAAGCCCGCTTGCCGAAGGGCGGCGGCGACTTTCTGCAGATCTATGGAGCGGGGAACCTGAACTTGGACCTGATGACTTTGTGCGCCCAACGCCCGACCCATGGGGGCGTCACCGGGCTGCATCTCAGAGGCTTCGTCGTCAGCCACGACGTAGGTCGAGCGATTCGAGACGCCGAAGAAGTAGATGGCACCGAAGACCACCAACAAGAGCGCGATGAACGCCTCGTAGGGAACGCGCAGGCCGAAGATCCAGCTCTCTTTGAAGAAGGTGCCGCGCGACTGGCGGTTGATGGAGGTCGTGACCTCTTTGAGGAAGTCATCGGGGACGTGGGCTTCTTTGAGTCCACCAAAGAGGGAGAGCGAGCCCTTGAAGGAGCGGTATTCTTCGCGGCACGTCTCACAGGCGTCGAAGTGGGCCTCGAGGTTGGCGACCTGCACAGGGTCGAGCTCCTCGTCGTAGTAGTCGCTGAAGAGGTCGATCATCTCTTGATGTGGGGATGGTTCGGTCATCGTTTCCCCCTCCCATTCTCTGGGTCGTGTTGAATGGGTTCGCCTTCTTGATACAGGTCCACAACTGCTTTGAGCTGCAGCCGCGCGCGGTGAAGTCGGCTCTTGACAGTGCCTGGCGCGAGGTTGGTGATCTCTCCGATCTCGGTGTAGCTCAAGCACTCGATTTCGCGCAGCACGATGAGGGTACGGTGCTCCTCATCGAGCGCTTCCATGGCGCGCTTGAGGACGCCTTCGAGCTCCTTGCCCAGAACGACCTTGTCGGGCCCAGCGATGCGGGAGCCGATGGGATTGTCCAGGGCGGACTCGTCGACGTCTTCGATGGCTTGGCGCTGCTTGGTCTTGCGCCGGGCCAGATACTTGATCCGGTTCTTGGCGTGGTTCGTCGCGATGCGGAAGAGCCACGTGGAGAATTTGGACTCGCCACGGAAGGTGTCGATGGAGCGAAAGACGGTGACGAAGACCTCCTGCGCCAGATCTTCGGCCTCAGCGGCGTTGCCCAACATGCGATAGACAAGGTTGTAGACCTTGTGCTGATGCAGGGTAACCAGCTTTCTGAAGGCCGCCTCGTTGCGCTGCTTGAGCAGCCGGACGAGCTTGTCTTCCTCCTCGGGCGTCATGCTGGACAGCTCACTCCTTGGTTTCGAGCGGGTGTCAGGCACTGGGTGCTCAACGACATTGCTCCCAATGACATTCGGCTCGTCCCCACAAGTTCTCGGAGCAACGTGTCCCAAGAGGGGCTCACGCCACGCCAGCGCGGCATCGTCGAGGCGCCAAATCGCCTCGTCGACGAGCGAGATGGAAGCCACTGTCGACCCCGCCACCTGGAAACTCAGAGCACTCATCAACGGCATCTCCATGCCCCAAGTTGCTTGGCTACGAAGCTCGGCGCCAAGCAGAGAAGAGGGCTCGGAGAGACCCTCGGGACGGCGAACGCTGCAGGATAGCAGGCCCGACTTCACGACACCGCGCCGTGTCAGTTGTTCCAGCCGCCCAAAGATTCGTTCGCACGCACCGAGCGCCGCGGAAATCTACAAGGTCTGTCCTGGATGGGAAAGCCAACCAGCCACGCCGACTAGATTGCCGTGAAGACCTTGGTCTGCACCGTCACTCCATCAGAGAGCACAATGGCCACGAGCTCTTTCTCGTTCTCCGCGTCAGCCACGCGGTAGACGCCTTGCGGCAAGGGTCCCAGAAACAAATTCTGTCCCATAGAGACTCGGCGGCAGGCCTCGGCGTCGAGGTCGAGGGGGAGTAGGTCGGAGAGGGCCTCGTAGGGGGGCACTAGGTGCTCGAAGAGTCCGTTCATTCCGAGCGCTTCGAGCTGCTCGAGCGAGGTCGCCAAAGAGAGGTCGAAGGGGCCCACTTGGGTGCGACGCAGCGCGCTGAGGTGGCCGAAGGTTCCCAGCGCTCGCCCGAGATCTCGAGCGATGGAGCGGATGTAGGTGCCTTTGCCACAGCGAACGTCCAGCTCGACCTTCGGCAGTGCCACGTTCAGCACATCGATGGATTCAATCTCGACCTCACGCGCGGGCATCTCGAACTCTTCGCCTCGGCGGGCGAGCTTGTAGGCGCGGACGCCGTCGACATGCAGGGCCGAGACCTGCGGCGGAACCTGCTGCACACGGCCGACGAAGGCCGTGAGGGCGTCTACCAGCTGCTCCCTGCTGAGCTGCGGCGGGAGGTCGGCCTGGTTGGTGACCTCCCCCATCGCGTCGTCGCTGTCGGTTTGGACGCCCAGCAGCACCTCGGCGCGGTAACGTTTGCGTCCGTCGGTCAGGTACGGAGTGAGGCGAGTCGCCTTGTTCATCATGACGAGCAGCACACCGCTGGCCATAGGGTCGAGGGTGCCGGCGTGGCCGAGCTTGCGCTGACCGGAGAGGCGCCGTACCCGCCGAATGACGTCAAAGGAGCTGATGCCGCTGGGCTTGTCGACGACGAGCACGCCGCTGGGCTGGAACATGGGGCACCGCTGCCTTAGGGAGTGGGCACAGTGAGGAACGCGTCGAGCCCATCGATGAGCGCGGCGTTGACCTCTCGATAGGTGCCCGTCATGGAGCAACGTGCCGCGAGTTTTTTGCCGTTGCCGCCGAAGGTTCGGGCAAAGGCACCCACGTCGACAGCGCCCTTCGAGCGAAAGACGACGTCGTAGCTCTTTGGCGAATTCTCGATCAGCTGAGCCGCGACCTCGACACCACGAATGGAGCGCACGTAGTTGATGAAGCCATCAATCATCGAAGGGTCGCCATTGATGGTCTTCATCACCTTCTTGGAGATGCGCACGCTGGCGATGCGGCCGCAGGCGCTGACGACCAATGTCGTGAGGACCTTGGCCAACACCTCCACCCGTTGGACAGGGTTGTCTTCGTAGATGTGCCGGCTGATGTTCCAAACGTCTACGCCATTGGCGACGAGCTGGCCGGCCATGGCGAGCGCGATCGGGGTCGTGCTGGCGTAGCGGAAGCCGCCAGTGTCGGCCATGAGGGAACAGTAGATGGTTTCGGCGAGGGCGCCGCGAACCTCGACCCCCAGCTCGAGCGCCAGCCAATAGATCAGCTCCCCAACGGCCGCCGCGTCCGGGTCATGCAGCGCGACGTCGGCGCCCTCGAGGACCGTCGTGTGGTGGTCGATGGCCACGACGTGGGAACCCCACGCCCGCTCGGGGAAGTTCGAGCCGAGCTGCTCGCGGACACAGCAATCGAGAACGAAGGTGATGTCGAACCTTTCGTCGTCCTCGAGGACGTTGCGAACGGCGTCGGCGCCGTCGAGAAAGCAGAAATTGAAGGGTGGGGGGTCGACGTTGAATACGACCGCCTCTTTGCCCAACTCACGCAACAAGTGAAAGAGCGCCAGTGACGCGCCCAAGGCGTCTCCATCGGGCTGCTGATGCGAGGTGATCAAGCAGCGCTGGTGGGCGTGGATGAGCGCGATGACGGCTCTGACCTCGCCGAGGAGATCCTCTGGGGGGGAGGGAACGCTCAACGGAGCATACTCTGCGAGAGCTGATGACATGACGAAATGGCCGAGACGCTCAAAGAGAATGCCTCAGGCCGTAGCCCAGGCGTACACCCCTCGCTTCACCACGAGTGCCAAGCAATGCGAGAGGCCTTGAACACGAGAAGAGACAGGTCGCTGCGGAGCATACATTAGGCGCGGTCATTTGCCACAAACCCCAGAGGGTTGGGATTCGAAGCACATACGTGCGCGCTGTCCTGCAGCGACTCACTGAAACCGCGGTTTTCGACGCTTCGAAGCTTCACTCGAGTACGGACGGGTACGGCCCAAATGACCCTCTGGTTCGATGGTGCGAACGTTTCTATTCAGAGGTCGTCGTCGTCGTCATCGTCGAGGTCGTCGAGGTCGTCGTCGAGGTCGTCGAGGTCGTCGTCGTCGAGGTCGTCGAGGTCGTCGAGGTCGTCGTCGTCGTCGAGGTCGCTCTTGGCGATTGGGGGCTTCTCGTCGAGCGGTTCCGCATCGGGATCGCCCATCTGGCCATCTTTCCGCAGTTGAGCCAAGAGGAACTCCATCTCCAATCCGCGGTCGAGAGAGACGTCGGTCTTGAAGCGCAGCTCAGGTGCTCGGCGCAGCTGCAAGGTTCTGGCGATCTTTTGCCGGAGGAAGCCCTGTGCTCTGCGCAGGGCTTGGCCGATGGCTTTGCCGTCGGCCTCACCGATGACGGTGTAGTTGACGGTAGCGATCTGGAGGTCGGGGCTCACATCGACCCCATTGATCTGGACGGAACTCAGAACCGGGTCCTTGACCTCGGTCAGGATGAGTCCGGAGATCTCTTGATGGATGCGTTGCGCCACGCGCTCGACCCTTCGGCTTGTCATGGTTGAGTCCTATCATCAACGTCAACACCCCCGACACGGTTGGCCGCATCGGGGGTGAAGAGGACGAAGCGGGTCGCCTAGACCCTTTCAGCGGCGCGACCACGCTCGTCGAGGGTCGCCGGGATCTCTTTAATCTCGTAGACTTCGATGCGGTCACCGATCTTGATGTCGTTGTAGTTCTCCACCGAGAGACCACACTCGAAGCCGGTCTTGACCTCTTTCACGTCGTCCTTGAAGCGTCGCAGAGTCGCGATTTTACTTTCGTAGATCACGATGCCGTCGCGGATGAGGCGTGCCTTCCCGCCGCGGGTGACGCGTCCGTGGAGGACGTAGCAGCCAGCGATGGTTCCGACCTTCGGTACGGAGAAGGTGTCCCTGACTTCGGCCTGTCCGACCTCGGCTTCTTCGAGGATGGGATCGAGCATCCCTGTCATCGCTTCGCGGACGCGGTCGATGACATCGTAGATGATGCTGTGTTGCTCGATGAGGACGCCTTCACGTTTGGCGAGCTCCGCCGCACGCGCTTCGGGTCGAGTGTTGAAGCCAACCAGGAGGCTGTTGGAGGCAATGGCGAGCTGAACGTCGCCTTCTGTGATGCCACCGACCGCACCATGGATGACTTTGACCGCCACCTCTTCGACCGACAGCTCAGTGAGGGACTGGGTGAGCGCCTCGACAGAACCTTGGACGTCGGCCTTGATGATGATGGAGAGTTCTTTCGTCTCGGAGAGCGCAGCCCAGGGATCGACGCGGCGAGTGGAGACTCCACCCACGCGTTTACGGGAGCGCATTTGCTCGGTGAAGACCTTGGCTTGTTTCTCGTCGGCAGCGACGAAGAACGGCTCGCCGGCTTCGGGCACCTCGGAGAGACCAGTGACCTCGACGGGGGTCGAGGGACCGGCGAGGTCCACCAGTTTGCCCGTTTCGTCGTTCATCGTGCGAACGCGGCCGTAGGTCATGCCGCTGACGATGATGTCCCCAGCCCGCAAAGTTCCGGTGTTGACGATGAGAGTCGCCACCGTGCCTCGGCCGCTGTGCTTAAAGGCTTCGAGCACGACGCCGCGCGCGGGCTTGTCAGGGTTGGCTCTGAGCTCGAGGAGCTCGGACTGCAGTTGGATCATCTCCAACAGCGCCGGGATGTTCGTGCCTTCGAGCGCGGAGACCTCGACGAAGATCGTGCTGCCGCCCCACTCTTCGGGAATGAGCTCGTATTCGGTGAGGGCTTGCTTGACGCGTTGGGGGTTGGCGCCCGGTTTGTCGATCTTGTTGATCGCCACGATGATGGGCGTCGAGGCCGCACGGGCGTGATTGATGGCCTCAACAGTCTGTGGCATCACGCCGTCGTCGGCTGCGACAACCAAGACCACCAAGTCAGTGACCTTGGCGCCGCGCTGCCGCAGGGCGGTGAAGGCTTCGTGACCGGGAGTGTCAAGGAAGACGACCTTGCCGGTCGCCGTCATGACGGAGGAGGCACCGATGTGCTGAGTGATACCACCGGCCTCGGAGGAGGTGACGTGGGTGTTCCGGATGGCGTCGAGGAGCGAGGTCTTGCCGTGGTCGACGTGGCCCATGACGGTGACGACCGGCGCTCTGAGCTTGAGCTCTTCGACGGTGTCCTCACTGCCCTCGATGTAGCTCTCCTCCTTGAAGGAGACATCTTGGACGGTGTATCCGAATTCAGTAGCGATGAGTTCTGAGGTTTCGATGTCTACGGGCTGATTGACCGTCATCATCATGCCCATTCCCATGAGCATTTTGATGATCTCGCTGGATTTTACGCCCATGTCGTGGGCGAGCGAGCCGACGGTGATTGAGTCCGCGATCCGGATCACGCGCTTGTGTTCAGCGGCCTGTGGGGCCTGGCGAGCCGGTTCCTCACCACCGCGCGATTTGTGCCCGCCTTTCGCGTTGCGTCCGCCGCCGCGCCGTTTCTGGCCCGGGACCGCAGCGTAAAGGTCGCGCTGGCTGACGACCTTTCTACGAGGCGGACCGTCTTTGGGCGCCACGGCCGGCGCCATGCGCGGTCGCTCACCTGGAGGCAGAGGACGCGCAGGTCCTGGCGTGAAGGTCTTGTTGTCCTTCGCCAGCCGCTTGCGAATGATGTCCGGATCGATAAAACCAGCGATGTTCGATGGCTTCGGGATGATCCGCACCGAGGCTGGGAGGATGATGTCGAGCTCGTCGTCGTCCTCGAGGAGGTCGATTGGGATGACGTCGTCAACAACCATCAAATCGTCGCCGTCGTCGTCGTCGTCGTCGTCGTCGTCGACCACTGGGGGTGCCTTCACCTCGACATTCTTGGTGATGACGGGGGGCGCTTCGACAACGGGTTGGACCTCGACCTTTGGCGGGGTCTCATCGACCGCCACCGCAGGCTCCGGCTTCACCTCGAAAGGCGGTTTGGGCTCCTCTTCGGGCCCGACCACCGGTAGGGCCGGCTCCTTGACAGCAGGGCGCACCCGCACAGTGGGCGCTGGCGCCTTAGCCTCGACAACCTCGACCGTTGGCTCGTTCGCATCGGAGTCTGGTTCCCCAGGCTTCTTGCGACTGCGACGCCGGATCACAGTAGGGCGAATACGCTCCTCTACGACCAACCGACGACGTTCCTTCTCAACCGCTTCGCGCACTGTTGAGGCCTCGTCATCCGTGATCACGCTCATGTAGTTCTTGACCTCGAAGCCAAGCTGCATGGCGTTGATCTTGGATACGAGGACGTCGTGATCGACCCCGATCGTATCTGCTAGCTGATATACTCGCGTCTTCCCCATGCTTCCTTGAAGCCTTCTTTTGTCCGCTTTAATCAACCCGAAACACTATCCAGGGGCCAATTTCCTCAGGACGAGTGCCTCTTTATCAGGCTGTATCTGCGATGTCAAAGCACCCTTCGGTCCCCCTGCCTCCTTGTATTTGGCGAGCAGGAGCCAAGTTCTACGACTGAATCAAATCCACTTCTTGCTCTTCTTTGCGGTCGTCGGTCTCCGCCGAATCCGTCTCCCTCTGGCGCTCTTCCCCGACGGGAGCAGAGGCACCAGCGAGGCCGCGCAGTTGAGCCTCCAGAACCATGAAACGATCGTGCAGTCTGCCGGCTTTCCAGCCTGAGATGACCGTGTTCTCTCGTCCGATGAGCCGGCTCATCGCTTGGCGATCCAAGAGCCCTTTGACGGGTAGGCCCTTACGGCGGGCATTCGCCTCGAGCTTCTCCATCGTCCCCTGGGACGCATCGACAGCGACGAGGTAGGCGACCAGCTCGTTGTCTTTGGCGGCTTGAGTCACGGCCTCGCTCCCGACAACGAGCTGCCCACTGATTCGCCCGCTGGAGATGACCTCTTCATAAAGCCTTCGCAGTGCCGAGACGATGCTCTCGTCGATCCAGTCCGAGCTCGTTGGCAGCTCGATGTCAGAGCGTTGGGCGCCCCGCTGGAACGCGCCTTTGGCGGCGCGTTCCAGGCAAATTCGCGAAGCGCAAACCTGCATTCCGCGGCCTGGCAGCCGTTGCCGCGCGTCGAAGCACAGGGTGCTGCCGACGACGACAAACCTCAGGAGCCTGGCCTTGGAGTCCTCGCTCCGGCACGAGACGCACCGGCGCATGGGCTCTTGCCCGTCCTTTTGTCCGGCTGTTGAGACGCCCTCGATCAATCTTCCACCTCTTCCTCGGCCGCGTCGGCCTCGACGAGGGCAGGAACGCTCGGCTCGACCGGCTCACCGATGTGTTTGGTGTAGGCGGCGAGGACGTCGGCGACGGCAACCCCGTTCAACTCCTCGGCGTAGGCCTTGCGTTGGGTCTCTATCGTCTCCCAAACCACCGCTGGGTCTTGCTTCGCAGTTTGTTCGACGGCTTCGAGAATTTGGCGAGCCTTCTTCACGCCGACGCCGCTCTTGGCGTCGACGCGCTCGGCGCTGGTCTCGATGAGCAGCATGTGCGGCACGATGTAGCCAGCGCTGTGAATCATGGTCGCCATGCGGTCGCCGACCCCAGGAATCTGGGTGAGGAAAGCCCGCTGGCGCTCGATCTTCTCGAGCTGCTCGGGAGCGGGCTCGGGCTGATTGAGGATGTCGGTCGCGGCGGCGACGATGCGCTCGGCGTTCTCGAGGCCGAAGCCAGGAATCTGCGCCAGCTCGGCGGGGGCGGCCCCGGCGATGTGCTCGAGCTTGTTGTAGCCCAAGGTGAAGAGCGTATCGATGGCCTCTTCTTTGATGCCATCGTAGCACAACAGGGCGTTGCGCGCCTCGGCCATGAGGTTCTTGAGCCGAGTTTCGGAGATGATGTCGAGATTCCAGCCCGTGAGCTGCGCAGCCAGACGTACATTCTGGCCGCCGCGGCCGATGGCCAGAGAGAGCTGGTCGTCTGGGACGATGAGCTCCATGGTGTAGTGGCTTTCGTCGATGAGGACCTTGCTGACCTCGGCGGGGCTGATGGCGCTGCACACGAACCGCGCCGGATCGTCGTGGTAGGGCACGATGTCGATCTTCTCGCCGCGCAACTCCTGGACGACCGCTTGTACCCGGCTGCCGCGCATACCGACGCAGGCGCCGACAGGGTCGACGTCGGAGTCGCGGCTGTAGACGGCGACCTTCGAACGCAAACCCGCTTCACGGGCCACACGCACGATGCGCACGATGCCCTCGTAGATCTCGGGAACTTCCTGCTCGAAGAGCTTGAAGATCAGGCCCGGATCGGAGCGGCTGAGGATGATTTGGGGCTCGCGGCTGCTGCGTTGAATGTCTTTGACGAAGGCTTGAATGCGGTCGCCGGCCCGGTACGACTCACGTGGTGTCTGCTCGCGGCCCGGGAGGATGGCGTCGGCGCGGTCGAGGTCGACCACGATGCTGCCCTTCTCGAAGCGGCGCACGATGCCGGTGATCAGCTCACCCTTGCGGTCCTTGTACTGGTTGAAGATGAGGTCGCGCTCGGCCTCTCTGACGCGCTGGATGATGACCTGCTTGGCGGTCTGTGCGGCGATGCGTCCAAAAGCCGAGCGGGCGCTCTCGAGCCGGAGGATCCCGCCGTAGCGGCGATCTTGCTCGCGGGCCTTCTCGACGTCTTCGGGCTTGTAGAAGATTTGGACCAAGAGCTCGTCGCCCAGTTGGACGTCGAATCCGTTCTCCGCGGCCTCAGTCATGGTGATGTCGCGGTACGGGTTCTCGATGTGCTCTGCGACCTGAACGATCTGAAAGAGCTCCACCTCACCGAGTTGCTCGTTGTAGTAGGCCTCGATCTCCCTTTGGGGTCCAAAAACACGCTTTGCGGCTGTTTGAATAGCCGCTTCGAGGGTCTCGACCAGCACCTGGCGATCGATCCCTTTCTCGCTTCCGACTTGCCTGATCACCTCGTTGAGATTGAGCTCCACTTCACTACTCCTGTTCGTTTTCGTGCGCTCCGTGTGGTCCCGTGCGCGGTTTCACTCTGGTGCTAGCGTTTCTTTCCAGCCTGCCAGTCGTAAAGGGTTCGAGCGTCTTTGATACTGGTATAGGGCACTTCGACCATCTCCCCGTCTTTGACCTCGACGCCCACTTGGTCGTCTCCGACGGTGCGCAAGGCACCCTCGATGACCGATTGGGATTCGATGGGGTCAAACAAGACGAGCCGCACGCGGTCGCCTAGAGAGTACTCATAGTGCCGCTTTCGTTTGAGCTGTCGTTCGATCCCCGGGCTCTCGACATCGAGGCGATAGCGTCCTGCGATCGGCTCCTCGATATCCAAAAGCGCGGAGATCTCCCGATTCAGATTCACGAGCTCGGTGAGCGAGACCCCTTCGCCTGGAGTGTTCTTGCCTGGACGGTCCACTTGCACCAACAACACGGGATGACCCCGGCGATTGGTGAGTGCAAGCTCATAGAGTTCGAGCCCCATCTCGTGCACCAGCGGCTCCACCAAGGAGGTCAACCGATTTTCGTGATCCATACTCATGCTGCGTACGTCTCTCAACGCCTCACCGGGTCAAGACAGACGCCGCCGCCCTCGCCCACAACGAGAACGACCTTTTTTGTAAGTCGCTCAGGCCTCAAGAAGCTTGGTCGATGACCTCGCGGAGACCCTCGCTGCGGGCCCAGCCCCATCTGGAGCCGGTGGTTCAACCGCCCTCGCCAAACAAGCGGTTCCGCTTGTTTCGGAGACACGGTAGACGCGCCCGTCCTTGCCCTGTAAAGCAATCCGATAGATTCGTTTCACTGAGGACAAAAGCGCCGTCTGTATATTCGAAGCCCTAGTCGCAAGCAAGCAAATTCTTTTGCTGGCCAACCACCTCAGCGAAGTCTCGTCCGCATGGTTGGCCGCTGAGCGAGAACTCGTAGCCAAAGATGAAGCAGTCGTGTCGGCCCGAAGGTTGCTCGCAGGATGCGTGCGGCCCCATTTCATCGCGCAAACTATCGCCAGTGTCCGCCGGCCCGCTCGGTGGGCCTCGGAGGTTCCATGTCACTCGAGACACTCAAAGTGGCCGCCGTCCAGCTGAGCTCTACGACCGACTTCGTCGGCAACCTCGAGCGCGCCCATCGAGCCATCGAGAAGGCCGCACAGACCGGGGCGCAGCTCGTTGCCACCCCCGAATGCACGCCGTTCCTCGGCCCCGAGGCGCAGATCCTGGCGCACGCACAGAGCCTCGATGGCCCCGTCGCCCAGGGCTTCGCCGAGCTCGCCGCCAAGCATGAGATCTACCTCTTGATCGGCAGCCTCCCTGAGTCCTGCGACGAGATGCACAGCTACAATACCAGCGTCCTCTACGGCCCAAGCGGGGACCGTTTGGCTTTCTACCGAAAGATCCACCTCTTCAACGTCGAGACACCCAACGGCGAAGTCCTGCGGGAAGGCGATCACATCGCCCCGGGAGAAGAGACCGTGGTGACCCAGATCGGACCTTGGACCGTTGGCTTCTCGATTTGCTACGACGTGCGCTTCCCCGAGCTCTACCGCAGCCTCTCCGCCAAAGGCGCCAACCTCCTCTTTGTCCCCGCTGCCTTTACCGCCGAGACTGGGCGCGACCACTGGGACACGCTCCTGAAGGCTCGCGCCGTCGAAAACCTCTCGTACGTCGTCGCGCCGAATCAGTTCGGAACCCACTTTGGCCGCCGTCGCTCCTACGGTCGCTCAGTGATCTACGACCCCTGGGGTACGGCACTCGCCCAATGCCCAGACGATCGCGAGGTGATCACGGCGACCCTCGAGCTCAAGTCGCTCGAAGCCCGGCGAAAGATGTTCCCGTGCCTCGAGCATCGACGGCTCTGACCACGGGCATCGCGAGCCTGTATTCGCGCCTGCGAGTTAGGAATCCTCGTCCTGGAGTCCCATGCGCGCGTCGACCAGAGGTTTGTCAAGACGATAGATGTCCGCGTTGAAGTGCACCGCGCCCTGGTCATCGACGCGGACGGTGTAGTACTCGATGTGCACCGGCACCGGCTCGCGAAGTTCGGTCCAGTCCTCGTCACCTCCCTCGAGATGGGAGGTGATCTGGGCGCGCGGAGATGAACGCCCCTCGTTGCGGAAGAGCTGGTAGGCCAGCTCGAGGGGCTCGTCGACGCGCACGCAGCCATGTGAGAAGGCGCGCATCTCGTGTTTGAACATGAAGCGACGCGGGGTGTCGTGCATGTAGATGTCATAAGGGTTCGGGAACTGGAACTTGACCTGTCCCAAGGCGTTGTCCTGACCTGGTCGCTGTCGGACCTTTCGCGACCCGCCCTCGTTGGACACTTCGTAGCCGTTGTTCTTGAACCAGTTCGGGTCCTCTTTTAGGTTCTGCTCCAACTCCCGCAGGACCCGCGGGGTCACATTCCAGTATGGGTTGAAGATCACGAAGTCCATGTACTCCGAGATTTGCGGGGTCGAGTTGAAGAAGACCTCCTCTTCCCGCACCTCGGACAAATAACGCTGCGTGTTCCCGACGATCACCTTGAAGCGATAGGTGACCTCCCCGTCTCTGACGAGCTCGGCGTAGAAGTCCGGAATCACGACATGGATGTAGTACGGGTCCACACCGACCCGCGAGTCTCTCCAGCGGTCGAGCGTCACCTCGATCTGAGCGAGGCGTTGGGCCACCGAGCGGTTGAGGCTGTCCACCTCTTCCTGCTCGATCATGCCGTCGTCTTTGAGTTGGTGGGTGTTCTGATAGGTCTTGACGGCGTCGCGAAGTTGGCCGCTGAATTGCCCATCGACAGGCCCCTCGTAGTAGCCCTCCATGGCGAGGCGCTTCTGCAGCGTTTCGACGTCGGCGCCTTGGTCGCCACGGGCGAGCGGAAGCTTGCGGTCTTTGGGCTGCATGATCGGCCACTCCCCCTGGGACGCGATGGCTTGGTAGGCAGCAAGTGCCTTCATCAGCCGTGCATATTGAGGGTTCTTGGGCCACAGGCTGCGCATGGACGCGTCGACATCGTCGCTCGAGCGGATTTCGGCGAGGCTGCTCATCATCTGCTGTCGACGAATGCGCTCGTCACCCAGCGCCAGCCGGCGCGCGTCGGCTTCATCGCTCAAGTTTCGATATTTCATGTCATGGCAGAAAGAGAGGAACGCGTCGGCGAAGAGCAACTCGAGCCGGAGGTCCACGGTCGCGTATGAGGCCCGCGCAGCCTGGTAGGCGGTCACGAGGTCGCGGACCCGCGGCCACAGGGACTGAGGGGCCATAATGGCGTCGGCGAGCGCGTCTGAGTCGGCGTCTAGATGGGAGCGCGACCAATTGACCAAAGTCTCTCTCTCTTCTGGGGTTGGGTCGAGGGATGGAAAGCTGAACTCTGCAGTCTGGGTGGTGAGGCCGAGGATGGCGTCTCGTTGGAACTGACGAGGGTGCAGCCCGTGCTCATTGAGGGCTTCGAGCCCGGCCAAGAGGGCGCGGCCACGCGCGCTGGGGCGGCCATCCTCGACGAAAGAGGAGGTGGGCTCGGCCTCGTAGGCCAGGCCTACCAGACCCGGCCACCGCAGCGGCAGGGCGGCGATTGCGGACTCGAGGTCTCGGGAGGTTGGCCCATGAGCCTGCGCCCGCAGCGCGGCGGGCAAGCCCACCAGCAAGTCCAGCGTAGGAGCCGTGTGCGATTGGGTCGCTGCCTCGGTCTTAGGGGCAGCTCTCTTGGCTTCGTCTTCTCGGCACGAGGCGAGGAAAAGTACGCTCAAGAAAATACCCAGCGCCATCTTGTTCATGTGGGCTCCAGCGAAGGGCGTCGAATTCGCGCTCCATTGCCCCGCGTCCCCACGACCGATTGGCGCCATTGAGGACTTGCGGCGCGAACCTCCGTCGCCCGCTCGGCAATTGCTCCTTCCAGCGTAGAGGCAACGGGCGAATGGTCAATTTTTCCGGCTGATTCGAACCCCACCGATCGGATTTCGCGCGCCACTCGGAACAGAGGGCGAGCACGTCAGTTGGGAACAGTGAGAGGTTTCAGTTTGCTGACCAAGCGCTGACTGAAACGGCGCCCTTCGCTGTCTGAGATGCAACGGCCCACAGCCTCCGACAGCGTGACGTATTTCGTCATCATGGCTTCGGTTTGGGCCTTATCCAGCGCGCCTTTCGCAGCATCGAAGTCAGCCTCGACGAGGTCCATTATCTCGTTGAGGTCTCGGCCTTGCTCTGGGCAAAAGTCCATCAGGCTCTTGCTGAGCGAGATCATCAAGTCCATGTGGCGCCCGACCCTGGCCTTGGCGTCGGCTGCGGTGCTGTCGACGATCTTCTCGAACTTCGGCTGGTCGGCTGAGGCCTTCGCAGCGCCGCCATCGGCGGGCGGGCTGGGCTCGGGGCTGCACCCAAAGACGCACAGAGCCCACAGCATTGTGAGACACAGCAGCGCGGCCATGCCGCAGGGCGGCAAAGGATGCTCGTGCGAAGGGACGCCACAGGCTCGCTTCTTTCGCTCGCGACCGTAGCACGCGGTGGCGCACAGAGTGTTGTTGGACGTGTCCACGAAAACCCTCACAGAGGTGTCACAAGATGCAAGCTTGGCGGACGGGTTCAATGCTTCGGCAGGGGAGGCGGAGCCATCTCGATGATCTCGACGGTGAGCGCCTCGATCTCGTCGGGATTCGCTCCAAGCTTGGAGGCGACACGCTGGATGAAGTCGGCCTCCTGAATGTCGATCACGCCGTCGGCTTCTTCGACGCGCTCGAGCAACTTGATGACCTTGACGCGTTCCTCGCTGCCGAGCCGCCCCAATCCCTTGACCGCCGCCTCGAGGTGAAAGAACTCAGGATCGAAGCTCCACCGGTGGGACTCGAGCTCGGTTCTCTGGTCAGCGTCGATGAGTCCCATCTCTTCCAGGTAGTCCTGGATGACCTTTCGCTCCTCGAGAGCGGTGTGACCATCGATAGCGGCCGCGGCCATGAGGATATCTAGAAGAGACTTGAGTTGCTGCAGCTCCATGTCGAACTCCTCGCTGAGTTGTTGCGCGCATCCTGCGCGCAACCTTCGGGTTCACACGACTGTTCGGCATCCCTGGCTGCGAGGTCTTGTGTGCTCGAGCACAATGCGAAAAGCGACGGGAATTCTTCGCCGTTTCTCGCGAGATGACGGACTCTAGCGTGTTGGGTCGGCTGGCGAGATTCGTTTCGCGCGGTGGGTCGTCGAATCCCTAAAAAAGCGCACTCTAGAGTATTGGGTGGGTCAGGGGAAGGGCGGGGCGCTCACACCTCGCCGGATGTTGTAGACGGCGCGGCCGTCTGCAACGTGAAGCGAGCCTTGGAACACACGGACCTGTGCCACACCGACCCGGTTCCCGAGGCGAATCACCTCTGCGGTGGCGCACAGGGCTTCGAGCCGCGCAGGCCTCAAATAGTCAACCCGCAGATCGACGGTCGAGAGGCGACTGCCAGGGTCGACCTTCGTGAAGACCGCGGCGCCTCCCGCGGTGTCGGCGAGCATTGAGATGACGCCGCCATGCAGAGCAGGTCGGTCGGAGTCACCAACCAGGTGGGGGGCGAACGGGATCTCCATGGTGATCCGACCCGACTCCAACTCCGAGATCTTCAGCCCGAGATGGACGTTGAATGGGATCTGCTCCTCCATCCATGTTCGGACGGTCTCCATCCACTGCTGAGTTGTCATCGGCACATTGGGCTCTTTGCTCAGGTCGTTTAGGTGGCTGTCAAAGACCCGAGACGCGGTCCGCAGGCTGTGCCGCCTAAGTCGACCAACGACAGGGGACATCAAGGCAGCCACAGGACCGGAATCTCGCTTGAGCCCAGCCCCAGGCCACAAGCCGCTCTCTACCAATAGCACCACGGAACTCGCCCTCGTGAGGAAATTCACCAAGACCCGAAGCGGGCAGCCAGGCGAAAGTCACCGTCTTGGCTTTCCGCCTCGCGGTGAAACCACCCCCGACGAAAGAACCAGCTTTCGCAAGACGTTCCAAAGGAGTTCCGCTCTTTCAGAGCGGCTTGTCCTCTAGAGCTCGCTTACCTTTTCTTGCCTTTGCTCTTGGAGCCCTTCGAGTCTTCTTCTTCGTCTCCCTCAGACTCGTCGGCCTTCTTGTCGTCGGCCTTTTTGTCGTCGGCCTTCTTGTCGTTTGCCTTCTTGTCGTCAG
>PFUG01000577.1 GCA_002789955.1 Deltaproteobacteria bacterium CG_4_9_14_3_um_filter_63_12
GTCGGTGACGGCCGCCTGCGAAAAGACCGAAGAAACCAAGCCCGAAACGGCCAAAACCCCCGAGAAGGCCGAAGAATCCAAAGGCTCGATGCCAACCCCTGCCGTCGACGACGCCCAAGAGCCCCTCCTCACCGACGCCGAGCGCGACGCCAAAGAGCCCACCACGTCCGAAGTCCTGGCGCCCGGCACCGAGACCGCGCCAGGTTGGACGGTAGTCGACAAGGCTAGCCTCACCGAGGGCCAGCTCGCCCAGCTCGAGAGGGCCGAGACCGCCAAAAAAACTCTGGGGACAAAGCTCAAAGAGCGAGTTAGCAAAGAGATCGCCGAGAAGGGCTTGGCCGAGTCCGTAGATGTCTGCGGCTGCGCGGCCCCCCCAATCACCCAAGGCGTCGCACGCGAGTTTGGCGTCGAGATCGGTCGCACCTCGTTCAAGCTGCGCAACACCGACAACAAGGCGCCTGTTTGGATGGAGCCCATCCGTGCCCTGCGCACCGACGTCCCACACCTCGTCGCCGGCCCTGACGGCGCGCTGGGAGTGACCAGCCCCATCTGGGTCGAAGACGGCTGCCTAAAATGCCACGGACCCCGCGCTGGCCTCGAGCCGGGCGTCAAGGAAGTCCTTGATGGTCGCTTCCAAGAAGACCGTGCGACGGGCTTCGAGGCCGGCGACCTGCGCGGGTATTTCTGGGTCCAAGTCCCGGCCCTTGCCGCCGCCAAGTGAGCTCATGCCCATGCGATGTCGTGGTGGCGCTGACCCACTCCGCCACCGCCCCGCTCAAGCTCGTCGCCTCCTCATTCGGGCCGATCGCTATGGGGTAGACTCTTGCTAGACCGACTGCTTGAGGCCGAGGAGCTCGACTTCGAAGATCAACGTGGCGTTCGCCGGGACGACGTTGCCCGCGCCACGGGAGCCATAGGCGAGACGCGGCGGAATGGTGAGCTTGCGCTTGCCGCCGATCTTCATGCCCTCTACGCCTTGGTCCCAGCCTTTGATGACGCAGCCCTCGCCGAGCGGGAACTCGAAGACCTTGCCGCGGTCGACGCTGGAGTCGAACTTCGTGCCGTCGACGAGCCAGCCAGTGTAGTGCACCTGAACCTGATGGCCTGCTTTGGCCTCGGCGCCTTGGCCGACTTTGAGATCGTCAATGATGAGAGAGTCGGACATGCGTTCCTCCAAGGTTTAGGGTGGATGCGTCAACCGTTTCATGGGAAACAGAGTGCTTGGTGGTTTAGACCGCGCACGCCGTGAACACAAGACACGCTGGGCTGCGACGACATAGAACAAGGACGAGGATGACGACGAGTAGATTGCAGGGGTTCCACAAGCTGTCCGTGATGGAGCGACGCCAGGTCGTGATGGCGCATACCGACTTGACTGAGGCGCAAAGTCTGTCGCTTGGTGCAAACGGCGGGCTGAGCGACGAGCAGGCCGACAAGATGGTGGAGAACGCCCTGGGCGTGCTCGCCATGCCCTTCGGGTTGTGCGTGAACCTGCACATCAACGGGCGCGACCGACTCGTTCCCATGAGCATCGAGGAGCCCTCGGTCGTCGCCGCGGCGAGTCATGCCGCGAAGCTGTTTCGCGCAGGTGGCGGGGTCCAGGTCGAGACCGAGCCGTCCTTGATGCTCGGGCAAGTCCAACTGCTCGACGTGCCAAACGTCGCC
Organism: Deltaproteobacteria bacterium CG_4_9_14_3_um_filter_63_12; assembly: GCA_002789955.1. Lineage (GTDB taxonomy): Bacteria > Myxococcota_A > Bradymonadia > UBA4248 > UM-FILTER-63-12 > UM-FILTER-63-12. The sequence goes on from PFUG01000577.1 coordinate 1,666, forward strand.
GCGGCCAGGACCTCGATCACCGCGGCGAGCGAGCGTCTCCTGGCGTTGGCGGACGCCTGCGATCCCGTTCTGGTCTCGCTGGGGGGCGGCGCCCGCGCCCTCGAGGTGCGTGTGCTCGAGCCCCGAGGCGAAGGCGACCCGCTGGGAACCATGGTCGTCGTACACCTCGTGGTCGACGTCCAAGACGCCATGGGGGCGAACGCGGTCAACACCATGTGCGAACGCCTCGCGCCCGAGCTCGCGGCACTCTCAGGCGGGCGTTCGAGGCTGAGGATCTTGTCTAATCTGGCCGACCGACGGCTTGTCCGGGCGCGCGTGTCGATCCCGTTCGACGCCCTCGCGCGAGGCCAACACAGCGGCCGCGAGGTGGCCGCCGGCATCGAAGAGGCATCGGTCTTCGCCGAACGCGATCCCTACCGCGCCGCGACGCACAACAAAGGCATCATGAACGGCGTGGACGCGGTCCTGATCGCCTTTGGCCAAGACTGGCGCGCGGTCGAAGCCGGCGCCCATGCCTACGCCTGCAAGGACGGCCACTATGGGGCGTTGGCAACCTGGCGCATGACGGAGCAAGGTCTGCACGGTCTCTTGGTTATGCCCATGGCCGTCGGAACCGTTGGCGGCGTCGTGCGGGTCCACCCCACTGTCGCCGCAGCCCGGACGATCGCCGGCGTGGAGTCTGCCGCCGACCTGGGCTCCTTGGTCGCGGCGGTGGGCTTGGCGCAAAACTTCGGAGCCTTGCGGGCGCTCTCGGCCGAGGGCATCCAACAGGGCCACATGCGCCTCCACGCGCGCAACGTCGCGGTCCAGGCGGGAGCGGTCGGGGCGGAGATCGACCCCCTCGCCGAGGCCCTCGCCAAGGCCGGACGGGTCCAACTCGAAGTCGCGCGGGAGCTGCTCGCTCTGGCCCGTTCGGAGGACAAGGGATGAGTCGAGTGCTGCGTGTGGTCGGCGCCGCGATCCTCAATGACGGCTTCTGCCTCGCCGCGCGGCGCGGCGAGGGCGGCGAGCACGGTGGGATGTGGGAGTTTCCAGGAGGGAAGGTCGAGCTCGGAGAGACCCCCGAGGAGGCGCTCGCCAGGGAGATTGCCGAGGAGCTGCGGATCGACATCGCGGTTGACGAGCAAATTGGAGAGCAGACGAGCCGCAGCAAAACGCTGACCGTCGAGCTGTCGGTGTATCGGTGCCGGTGGCTTGGCGGCGACGTGTGCCCACTCGAGCACGCTGAGATCTCCTGGGTCGACGAACAGGGATTGCTCTTGTTGGATTGGGCCCCTGCCGACCGGTTGATCGCGGTGCAGGTCTCGTCTCTGATGCGTGAGTTCGGTGCCATGCCTTCAGAGCATTGAAGAGAATCTGCTCAGGATCGTCGACATCAGGCGTTCACGTGAGTACAAGCAACGCATCGAGACACCAGAAGGACCAGCGAACGTCTTGGACGTGATGTCGAGACGCTGGAGTCGGAACGGATGACACGCAGCCAGATTGGCTGGAAGTCATGTGAGCCCGGTGGGTTGCGTGAGTGATCTGTCGCGATAGGGTTCAGGGCTGCATTGCACTACCGACGGCGAGGGTGCCGTCGCGAATTCGAAGGAGACTGAAATGAGAGCTTGCTGCGGAAACTGGAAATTTTGCGTGGTGTTGTTCGCCTTCGTCGCAACCTCAGCGCTCGAAGGCAACGTCTGGGCGGAAGAGGGAGCGGCACCCGAAGGCCTCGTGCTGACCGAGTCAGCGATCTGCACGGGTGTCGAGGAGCGGCTTCCGGTCGGCAAGGCCGACGCTTTTGCGACGGGCTCCAAGGTGTGGGCCTGGTTGCAGTTCGAGAACACCGGGGACGAGGTCGAGATCCAGATGGTCTGGAAGAAAGACGGCAAGTCGGTCTTCTCGACCGCTGTGAACATCAAGCGCAGCAAATCTTGGCGGACTTGGTCGCGCAAGAAGATGCGGAAGGGCAAGGACGTCGGCCCTTGGACGGTAGATGTCGTCGGGCCTGGCGGAGTGGTCCTGAAGACTCTCAACTTCAATGTGACCGAGGGCTGACCGCGAACCAAAACTCGACAGAAACCAAAAAGGCAGCGCTCATGAGCGCTGCCTTTCTGGTTTCTGGAGTGCCATGAGTTACAGCCTCCGTCGAAGCTCTGGGCCGGGTCGAGCGATGTGATAGCCCTGACCATAGTCGACGCCACACATCTTCACCGCCTGCAGCGACACCTCGTCCTCTACGGCCTCAGCCACCGTGCGAATTCCCATTCCTTTGGCGAGCGCGGTGACGCTGAGGACAATCGCCCGGTCCGAGCTCTTGTTGTTAGCGATCTCTTTGATGAACTCACCGTCGATCTTGAGGATGTCAACGGGCAACCGCCGCAGGTACTGAAGCGAAGAGAAGCCCACGCCAAAGTCGTCGATGGCGAAGAAGAATCCCTTCGCCTTCAGTCCATCGAGGAAGCCCTTGAGCAACCCGATGCTCTGCACGGCTTCTCGCTCGGTGATCTCGAAGACGATCTGCTTGGGAGCGACCCCATGCAGCGCTACGAGGTTCAAGACCTCAGCAAGAAACTCGGGATAGACCAGGGACTTGGGCGACATGTTGACGTAAAGTTGCCCTGGGTAGTTGGACTGTTTAGCGTGGGCGAGCGCCTTGTCGAGCACGATCAGATCCATCTTCGTGATCAGCCGGGTCGTTTCCGCGGCCTCGATGAGCTCTCCAGCGTCGACGAGGCGCTCCGGGAGCTGGACCCGCATCAGAACCTCGTGGGCGACGATGCGGTTGTCGGCCAAGCCGAGGATGGGCTGGAAATACGGGACGATAAGGTCGTTGCTCAGGGCCCGCCGAATCAGGCCACCGATGCCGCCGGCGACCTCAGTGAAGCGCTGCACCTGTTCGTTGGTTGGGATGTTGATTCGGTTCTTGCCCGCCGTCTTGGCTTCGACCAATTGGTCATCCGCGATGCTGAACAGCTCTCGAGGAGAGCTCCCGTGATTCGGGTAGACCGCGAGCCCAACAGAGGAGGTGGTGCGAACAGGACTTCCGTCGTCGGCAAGGACCTCGAGCTCTTTGAGCGCAAACGCGACGCGTTGGGCGATTTGGAAGGTGTCTTCGAGGTTGGCCCCAACACAACAGATGGCGAATATGTCCGAGCCGTAACGGGCGAGGACGTCCTCGCCGCGAATCGCCGTGGCAATCTCCTCGGCGACTCGCTTCAGGAAGCGGTCACCAAACGGGTGACCATAGGTGTCGTTGATTACCTTGAAGGCGTCCAACCCGAGCAAGATGATCCCGGTATGGCCATCTTCGGAGGTTCTCTCGATCTCTTGCTCGAAGAGTGTCCAGAACAACTTCTGGTTGTAGAGGTTGGTGAGAGTGTCTCGAGTCGCATGAAACTCGAGACGCTTCATGCTGTCGTGTACGGCCTGCAGCGAGCCCACGAGGTCGAGCATCGAGCGCAGCACGCTGTGGACGACCTTCTGCCGGTCTTGGTCGATGCTCTTGATGGTCATGCCCGCCACCAAAATGTGACCAACATAGGGGGCGTCGCGTGAGGCGAGCATCAGCGTGAACGACTCTGTAGGCATGGCTTGGGTGTCGTGCCCATTGGGGAAGAACCTGTGCACGAAGTGGGCGTTCGCACCACTTCGGCCGTGGAGGGTCGTCAAGAGCGCACCACGGATTTTGGCTTCGACGGCCTCTCGACGCGACACCCCTGGCTCCATGCTCCACAAGACGATCACCTCGTGGTCGTGACTCCCGTGCTCGGAGAGGGTGAAGATCACCTCGATGGGAACGAGCGTGTTGAGCTCTTGGAGGACGTGCCCGAGCTCATCTATCCAGCTCTCGGCGGCTCGGGGGGTGGTGGTGAGCCTTTCGAGTGCACGCAGGTGGAAGCGCAGATTCTCGGTGGTCTCGACAAGCTTGTTGACCACGAGGTCATAGAGGCCGTTGAACTCCTCGAAGCCGAGATCGACCTTGATGAGACCTGCCGCTGCTCCAGGCTCGACGCTTTGAAAGTTCTCCTCGAGGAGTCTCATAGACCGTCGAATCCGGTGCGAGAGCACCAACGAGAGGAGAATCGCCATGACGATAGGGAGCGGAGCGAGCAGCAGCAGGCGCACCAAGAGCTCGTGATGTGAGTGGTCGACGACAGGACCTAGGTCCTGCCTGATATCCAGAGCGCCGACCACCTCACCGACCGAATAGCCGGAGTGGCACTTCAGGCAGCTCTCTGTCACGAGCAAGGGGTAGAGCGAGCGGACCACGTGGCCAGACCGTGCAGTCTGCCGGGTCTTGGTGGCGAGCACGCTTTGGGTGAGGGGGTCGTCCTCGAGAGGTGTAGATCCCGCAGTCAACCCCTGGTCACTGTGGAAGTGAGCTACCGTGAAGGGGCTGTAGCGTGGCGTCGCACACTGCTCGATCTCCAGAGCCGTCGCGCCCCTGTTCATCAACTGGCTGAAGCAGGCGAAGGTCGCGTCCGCCAAATCTGAGGATGCGTCCTGCGCCTGGTCGGTGGCGACGTCTACCTGGCCAAGCGAGATGAAATAGTAGACGCAGGCAAAGACGACGATTGAAGCCGCTGCGGTCGTTGCTACAACAAAAGTTCGGAGTTTCTTCAAGGTTTTCCCGCCACTCCGTCCCCAAACGGAGCGAGACTCCTCTCTCGAGTGCCCACGCGCTCTTTTACCTCATAGGGCCAAGAATCTGCAAAATTATTCTGAAATATCAGATCATTGCCGCATGGGTGTGCGTCGAGGAGCCAGGCCAAAGAAAGCCCACGTCTCTGCGCTTGGCGGACAACAATTACCGCCCTAAAGCTTCACACCGAAAGGTTGGCCTGACACCGCGAGTTGGGGTCGCCTCGTCCCACGGCGTGAGGCCACTGCCGACGATCACCGAGTCGATGCCCGCGCGATTCGCACCTAGAATGTCGGTTTGGAGCTGATCTCCAATCATCACTGCGGTGTTCCGAGCGCTCTCACCCCAGCGCAGGAAGGCGGCGTCGAAAAGAGGGGTGAACGGCTTGCCGAGGCGCACGAAGCGTGGGGCGCGCTCCCCGAGGCGAGCTTCGAGAGCCCCCTCGACAATCAAAGCGATTCCACCTGCCGTCACGCCGTAGCGCTCTTCGCCTTTTGGGTAGATGACGTCGGGATTCGGCAAGACAAGGTGGGGCGTGCGCCCAGCATCCATGGTTCGAAACACCATGGAGACGACCGCGTCCAAGGTCTCGAGCAAGGGGTAGCCCTCGTCGTCCCCAATGAGCAGAACGTCGAGAGTGCCTCTCTCGTCTGCGCTGATGACCTGCCCGCCGCTGGCGCGCACGAACACTTTGGAGTCCTCAGGACCCATGACCACACAACGCGGCGACGCATTGTGGAGGGAGTGGGCACGGAAGTAGCCTTCTATGAGCTGACCAGAAGTGAGGATGAGCCCCTCAGGGATGTGAAGCCCCTTCGCTGCATAGTGCTTTACGCAGGAAACGGGCAGCCGCGACGAGTCGTTTGTGACGATCAGATATGGTTTGCCCCGCCGCTCGAGCTCGGCAAGAAAGGCGGCGGCACCCTCAATCGCCCCACCTGCACAGAGCAAGACACCGAACGCATCGAGGAGAAAGTGGTCGTACCGCTCGATGAGCGAGGCCCCATCGATGAGAGGGACATCGCCAAGGCGCTCAAAGACAGACGTCATTGGCGCAATCACCCTTTGAGCATCGTCAGGAGCATCTTGAAGGGTTGACGCGCCAACACGGCGTGTGGAACGTCCCGTGGCATCAACACCGTTTCTCCGCTCTCAGCGGTGATCACCTCTCCAGCAATGGTCAACTCGACGCGGCCATCGAGCACCTGCACATAGGCATCGAAGGGCGCCGAGTGTTCGCTCAACTCTTCCCCAACAGAGAAGGCGAAGAGTGTCAGGGTTCCGGCTTTGCTCTTGGCGATCGTCCGGCTGACGATGGCTCCTTGTGCATAGTCGACCAAATCCTTGAGCACGACAGGTTTGGAGGGGGCAATAGCGCCCTTGGTCGCGACGTCTTCCACGGTCTTCTTCTCCAGGGGAAAACTCGACGAGCGGCCATAGGCCGCTCGTCGAGTTCCGGTTCGAGGCAATGCTGCGGTTACGCAGCACCTACGGACTAGGTTCGTGGCTCGATCAAGCCAAAGTTTCCATCCGCCAATCGGTAGAGCACGCTGAGGCTGTTCGTCTCGGTCGACGTGAAAACCAAGAAGGCCTTCTGCTCGAGATCGAGCTGCATCATTGCGTCCTCGACGCTCATCGGGAACGCGGTCATGACCTCTCGTTGCAGAACGTGAAGATCGGGCTTGGTCTCCTCCGTTGGGCTCGACGTCTCCTCGGCAGCAGCGTCTTCGTCATCGTCCTCGAAGTTCTCTTCGACCTCGAACTCGTCGGTCACTCCTTCAGCAGGAGCGGCGATGACGGAGAGCTCGAACAGGCGATCGCGGCCTTCAGAGGGCTGATGGCTTCGGAGCTTGTCCTTGTAGCGTCGAACCTGTCGCTCGAGCTTGTCGAGGGCAAGGTCGATCGACGAGTACATGTCGTCGCTGCTCTCCTCGCATTTGATCGAGAGGCCTTTGTAGCTCACGAGGAAATTGGCGATGTGTCTGAACTTTTCGACAGCCAGAGTCACCTGCGCATCGAAATTGCCGCGGATGTACTTGCGAATGACGCGCTTGATCTTCTCCTCGGCATACTCCTTGAGCGGTTCGGAGGGTTCCATATGTCGAAAGCTGACATAAACCTGCATATCTCCTCCATCACAATTGAGGGGGCGCGCTGACTTCGAAGCGAAGGGCGCTTTAGGGGGACGACCTGGAGGTCGTCAAGAACACATCGCCATGCCGAAACAGAGCGGTCATGTTTTCTTATCGGTTCTTTGAGCGGACGTCGAGCGCACCGCCGAGTGTCTCGACACACAGGCGTCTCTGCGTTCTCACTGCCAGGCGAGCGTTCTCGACGTGCGAACACCCGCCCAAACGGCGATAGCACAGGTCCTGAGCCGAGCTGCGGTACCGACTTCGCAGCCCTTTGGACCCAACGAATGGTGGTGGCCTTGGATGTCAGAAGTAGCTCTTTCGCTGCGTTGAGGAGAGGATTCCTAGCGCTTCCCGGTACTTCGCGACCGTTCTTCTCGCGATCTTGATGTTCTGCTGTTTCAGCAGTTGGACAATTTTTTGATCGGAGTGAGGTTTTTTGGGGTCTTCGTCGGCGATGATGACCTTGATCCGCTCCTTGACCGATTCACTGGCCAAGTCGTCGCCGGTGGTCCGAGTGATGCGGCTGTTGAAGAAATACTTCAGCTCGAAGGTCCCTTGCGGCGTGTGGACGTACTTTTTGTTCGTCACCCGCGAGATCGTCGACTCGTGCAGCCCGGTCTCTTCGGCGATGTCCTTGAGTACCATGGGCTTGAGGTAGTTCACGCCGAGGTCCAGGAACTCTCTCTGTCGCTCGACGATCGCTTCGGTCACGCGGTGAATGGTTCGCTGCCTTTGGTGAATCGAGCGAATCAGCCAACGCGCCCCAGCCAGCTTGTCTCGGATGTAGTTGTTGGCCTCCTTCCCTGAGGTCTTGCGCACCATCTGGCTGTAGAAGGGGCTGACGCGCAGCTTGGGCAGGCCGTCTTCGTTGAGGGTGACGCGGTAGTCGTCGCCCATCTTGATGACGTAGATGTCGGGCGTGATGTACTGGGGCTTCTCGGTGGTGAACTTTCGACCCGGCCTCGGATCCATCAAGCTGATGACCTTGGCGGCGCGAAAGACCTCTTCCAGAGGGATCTTCTGAGCCTTGACGATGGCGTCGTAGTTCTTGCGCTCGAGGTGCGGAATGTGGTCCTGGATGATGTCGTAGACCACTTGGTCGTCGGGGTGAATGAGTTCGGCCTGGATCGTGAGGCATTCCCTCAGGTCCCGCGCCGCGACCCCGATGGGATCCATCTCCTGAATGGTCTCGAGGACGTACTCCACGAGCCCCTCGTCGACCTCGTACTTAACGGCTAGCTCAGCGAGCTCGACCCCTTTGAGATAGCCGTGCTCGTCGAGGTTGCCGATGAGCTCGGCGGCGATCTCCTGCTCCATATCATCGAGACGCGAGAGGCGAACCTGCCAGAGGAGGTGCTCCGTGAGCGACTCCGGGGCGCTCAAAGTGGCCTCGTAGCTCGGAAGCTCCTCGGTGATCATGCCCTTGTACGAGTTCTGCGGCAGCGGCGTATGCGTCTGATAATACTCGAGGTACGCCGCCCAATCGATCTCCTCGCCGGACCCTCCCCCCTCCCGGGTGAGCTCGTGCCGATCCCCCTCGGGGCGGTCGGGGACGATGTCCTGCTGGTTCTCGCTGTTCATCCCCGCTTCTGGAACAGGCTCCACCTGCGGATCGTCCGGTGTCTCCTCCAGCGTTGGATTCTCGGTGAGCTCCTGCTGAATTTGGCTGACCAGCTCCATCTTGGAGAGCTGTAGAAGCTTGATGGCCTGCTGCAACTGCTGAGTCATCCGCAGGTGCTGCTTCATCATGAGATGCTGTTGCATCTTGAGAGACATCGGATCCTCTTGAAACGCGATGGAGACGAGGTTCATGACCTAGGAGAGTGCACCCGACTCGCGATTCTACACCAAGTCGACACTCCCTGCCCAGACTGCCCAGGCAGCACCTCGAATTGGTCTCGCACGTCAACGACGTACTGACCAGTGATGAAAGAACAGCCGACGGCCGCGAGTCCCTCCCCACGGCCCAAAGTTTCTCACCGCCCTCATCAGTCGCCTAGGATCCCGTCGGGGGTTTGGAGCGCTGGTCCAGGCGAGAGCTTAGGCGTCGTCAGGAAACAACCTGCCCATTTGAGCATCGCCAGAGGCGTGATGGCAGCGTCGGTCTGCTTCGACGATGCTGGGCATCGCCTGCATCGACCTCCCTGCCCTCCCACCTCTGACTTCGCCCAAATGCGCATTTTGTTCCTGGACGACGCCTTAGCCGTCAACCTGGTGATCTCTACGAACCAGGCGGCGACTCAATCGAAGATTGCACCAATCATACCAGAAAAACGCGGGATGCACATTAAAGATTCTCCGGTCCCCATCAGAATTGGCGAACGATGTGGCGTAGCCGGCTCTCCTTTGGGGTGCGCGCAACAGCCGACCCTCAGTCAGCTCCCCAGATAACGCTCGCGCACCAGCACGTCCTGGCTCAGGAGCTCTGGGCTTGCGCGGCGCACAATCTGTGTGTCCAACAACAGCGCGATCTCGTCGCAGATGGGGAAGAGGGCCTCGACTCGGTGATCGGTCACAACCACCGCCCGGCCTGCCCCGGCGAGCTCCCGAAGGAGCTCGGAGAGCGAGGCGATTCCCAGCGGATCGAGACCGGCAAAGGGTTCGTCGCAGAGCAGGACGTCCACCTTCATCAGCATCAGTCGGGCGACCTCGAGCCGACGCCGTTCGCCGCCGCTGAGCTGCGCCGCAGGGCGCTCTCGAGCGTCCACGAGGGAGACCTTCTCCAGTACCCCTTCGGCGTTCGCAGCGCGGGCCCCGGGAACCGCCATCAGATTTTCCCAGACCGACAGCGCCCTGAAGATCGAGGGCTGCTGCGGCAGATACCCCACGCCCAGCCTCGCTCGCGCCGCCAACGACAGCTTCGGAGGCAGGACACACCCACGCAGTCGGACCTCGCCAGCGCTCGGACGCAGCTGGCCCACCAGCAGGCGAATCAACGTGGTCTTGCCGACGCCGTTGGGGCCCACCAAGCCGAGAATCTCGCCCGAGAACGCGTCGAGGTCCACTGCCCTCAAGAGCGCCCGTGAGCCGATCGAGTAGGACAGACCGCGGCCGCTGAAGAGGACCTCCGACATCTAGTCCGCCGCGTCGTTCTTGGTCACGGGCTTGGGCTCGAAGACGAGATGGCCTTTGACGCCCGTCATCTCGACCTTCTTCGTCTCCAGCTGCACCGTCACACGCTTGGCGCGCAGGGTGCTCTGCCCTTGCTTGAGCAGTGGGTTCCCTTCGAGGACCAAGAGCTCGTCGTGCTTTTCGTAGGTGGCGCTCGCCGCCTCGGCGTAAAGGTCCTCGCCGCTCAAGCTCAGCGGGCCAGTCAACGTGGCGCGCTCGAGCTCGTTGTTCTCGTCGTAGGTGGCCTCGAGGCTGGTGCACTCGAGCACCCAGCCGTCGCGCCTGGCAATGACGTGACCCGTGAAGGTCGCGACGCGGGCGCTGCCATCGACAAAGAGGGTGTCAGCGCCGATGTCCAAGGCGAGCTTCGGGGCTGTGTCTATAAGATCCCCCGCAGGAAGATCCCCCGCAGGAAGATCCCCCGCAGGAAGATCCCCCGCAGGAAGATCCC
>PFUG01000119.1 GCA_002789955.1 Deltaproteobacteria bacterium CG_4_9_14_3_um_filter_63_12
GGAGTGAGGAGAAGCTCTCTGTGCTCTCTGTGTTCTCTGTGGTGAACATGAGGCCAGACTCATCGCAGAATCTCTGAGGTTTTCTCACCTCTTGGATGGCGCGCCAGCGTCTGGGGTGGCTGCCATGAAAGTCCGGCACGATCTGACGTTGGTTCATGCGGTATGTTGTCGACATTGCTTCGATCTTATCGCAGAGGCGCAGAGCGCGGCCGAGGCGCAGAGCCTTGAGCAAATGAGCCGCTTCGTCGTGAGCTCATGCCACGTTGGTGGAAAACCTATCTTCCCTCTGCGTTCTCGGCTTCCTTTGCTTGCTCTGCGTGGTCCGAGAGTCTCCGTTCGTTGACGAATCCGAGATTCAACTACCGAGAACAATAGGTGACCGCGCCGAAGCTCACCCGATTGCCCGCGCTGTCCAGGGCTGCGCCGTACCCCACGACCTCGCCCTGCACGGCCCCGCCCAACATCCGCAACATCGCGTAACCCGGCGACAACCCGCAGATGCGGCGGCGGTCTCGATCCTCGGCGACGTCGGCGAAGAAACGTGCGGAGTCCCCCGTTGCCAGCGCGCTCAGCGAGCGGCGATCGCGCGCCTCGTGCCTCGCCATGTCGGCCTCCGGGATCCCGTCGTCATCTCCGTGCGCGGGACCTTGGTGTGACAGGTCTCCCGCCGCAATGATCCGCACACGCCCAGGCACCGAGCGGAGCACGTCCCACATCAGGGCGAGGAAGCGCGTGTAGTTGTCCTGGTCGCTTGGTGGGACGCCGTCCCTAATCCAACGGAACATGCTGCCGCAGAGGATGGGGACGATCCTCGGCTTGCGCTCGAAGTGGCGGTGGAGGTAGGCGAGCCACACCGCTTGCAGCTCGATGGAGTGCTCGGTCCCGTGCCGAAATTCCTCCTCGAAGAGCTGCGAGCCAAAGCGTTTGCGGAGCCGAGCGATGCTCTCCTTGCAGACCTCGAGGCGCCCAAAGGGCGTCTCGTGATCTTTCGACGTCAAGATGATCTGTCGACGACTCGAGGCGTGCAGCGTACCAAGGATGACGTAGGTGTCTGCGGGCTCGGCCGCGACGAGATGCTGGTAAGCCGAGGCGTACACCGCGCCTCCGCGGGCGTAGTCGACGTGGGGCACGAAGAGCGCCGCCGGCTCCCCTCCGCTCGTCGGCTCTCCTGCAGCCTCCGCGGCTCTCGTGGCTTGCTCGAGCCACGCGCCGAGCCGTTCGGCACAGGACTCGGGGTGCGCTGGATAGACCCGGTCTGCGAAGGCCATGGGGCGCGTCGCTGCCCCTTCGTAGGCGGCGATCCGTGCCCGCTTCGCGCGCTCGATCGCGTCGCCTTCGAGCATCAGCGCGCGGTCGAGCCCTGCGATCCACGCTTCGACGCGCGCCTCCTCGACCTCCTCGCCGCTGAGCTCGGCAAAGCGGCGCGCGATCGACGCCACGTCGTGCACACCATCCAGGAGCCCGAGCAGGGACGCTGCCCGCACTGGCAGGACGGCCACTCCTGGCGCGTCATTTTCTGGGTCTTGCACGAGCACGACGGGCTCGCCGCCGTGCTCGCCATTGCTGACCAACACGCGCCGCAGCTTTGGCTTCTGCGGGAGCGCCATCAGAGCAGGAGCATCTCGCCGATGAGCTGGACTAACAGGTCGATCTGCTCTCGGCTGTTGATTTCGGTCACCGCGAGGAGGAGGTCGTTGTGGTGGGCCGCGTCGACCCGCCCCAGGTTGAGTCCTGCAGCCACACCGCGAGCCGCCGCAAAGCGAACGACCTCGGCCGCCGGTTTGGGCGTGCGGATGACGAACTCGTTGAAGGTCGGCGCGTCGTAGACCAAGGTGACGTCTGGAATCGCGCAGAGCTGTGCCTTGGCGTACTCGGCGCGAGCCAGGTTGAGCTCGGCCAGCTCACGGAAGCCCTGCTTGCCGACGAGGCTCAAGTAGATCGTGCAAGCCAGTGCCATCAAGCCCTGGTTGGTGCAGATGTTCGAAGTGGCTCGGGCGCGTCGAATGTGCTGTTCCCGAGTCGCCAGGGTCAGGACGTAGCTCTCACGGCCTTCGGTGTCCAGACCTTGCGAGACCAGGCGACCAGGGGTCATGCGGACGTGCTCGATCTTGCAGGCCAACACACCCAGGAGCGGCCCACCAAAGCCGGGCGCCAGGCCCAGCGATTGGGCCTCGCCCGCAGCGATGTCGGCACCGACGGCACCTGGCGCTTTGACCAAACCGTAGGCCAGGGGCTCGCTGAAGCAGACGCCGAAGAGCAGGTCGTGGGCGGTGCAGAAGGTCTTGATCGCCTCGAGGTCCTCAATGCTGCCGTAGAAGTTGGGGCACTGCACCATGACCATCGCGACGCCGTCAAGCGCCGAGGCGTCGAGCTGCGAGAGGTCGGTCAGGCCGTCCTTCTCGGGGAGCTCGACGTAGGCGCCCTCGAGGTGGCTGAGGTAGGTTTTGCTCACCTCCTTGTACTCGGGGTTGAGCGCGCTGGAGACCAACACCTTCGTCGCCTTGCGGCGAATGCGCAGGCCCATCAACAGGGCCTCGGCCGTAGCGTGGGCGCCGTCGTACATGGAGGCGTTGGCCAGGTCCATGCCGAGGATCTCCGACAACATGGTCTGGAACTCGAAGATGGCCTTCAACGTGCCCTGCGACACCTCGGGCTGATAGGGCGTGTAGCTCGTCAGGAACTCACCACGCGCCAAAATCTGCCCGACCACCGCCGGCACGAAGTGCTCATAAACCCCGGCGCCCAGGAAAGACGCCTGCATCTGCTCGATGCGGTTCATGGAGGCCAGCTTCCCCACGTGCTCGAAGAGACGCTGCTCGTCGAGCGCCTCGGGAAGGTCGAGGGGCGCCTTCAGCCGCAGACCCTCTGGGATCGAGCTAAAGAGCTGATCGACACGGTCGAGACCCATGGTCTCGAGCATGCTGCGGACATCTTCATCTGTATGGGGCTGATAGCGCATCTAAGCTCCCGCTGTTGGGGTCAGCCGCGGCCGGCCCAATAGTCTCGTCGAGGTTCGCTGGGCAAATCGCGAAAAGAACAAAAAAAGAGGAACTTTGCCGAGGCGAGGCGGGGCCGTCCGCAAGGATGCGGGCCCGACCAGCGGCTCGGCCGACAGACCAACGCTCTGTCGAATCGCGAAAAGAACAAAAGAAGAGGAACCCTGCCGAGCCGAGGCGGGGTCGTCCTCAAGGAAGCGGCCCGACCAGCGGCTCGGCCGACAGACCAACGCTCTGTCGAATCGCGAAAAGAACAAAAGAAGAGGAACTCTGCCGAGCCGAGGCGGGGTCGTCCTCAAGGAAGCGGCCCGACCAGCGGCTCGACCGACAGACCAGCGCTCTGTCGAATCGCGAAAAGAATCAAAAAAATGAGGAACTCTGCCGAGCCGAGGCGGGGTCGTCCGCAAGGAGAGCGAGCGCGCCCCCCGGAGGCGACCTCCGAGGTCGTCGAGGAGGGAGCGCGAAGCTCGACGCCGCGGACGACCCCGGATCGGCTCGGCAGAAGATTAGTGTTCTTCGGAGTCGCAGTGGGCCTGATAATCCGAGGCGCTGAGGAGCGACTTGAGGTCGGCGTCCAGCGAGCTGGGCTTGATGCGAACGAGCCAGCCGTCACCGAACGCATCGGCGTTGACCATCTCGGGCGCGCCGGCGACGGCGTCGTTGGTCTCGAGCACTTCGCCGCTGATGGGCGAGTAGAGGTCGCTGAGCGTCTTGACGGACTCGACGACGCCCAGGGGTTTCCCTTTCGTGACGGAGTCGCCCTCGGCCGGCAGCTCGAGGTAGACGATGTCGCCGAGCAGATCTTGAGCGTGGTCAGTGATGCCCATCTCCACCGTGTCGCCGTTGAGGCGGATCCACTCGTGGGTCTTGGTGTAGTAGCAGTTGGTCTCGACTTTCGACATGACTTCGACTCTCCTTTGTCGTTTATTTTTGCGGAATCTCGGCCAATGACCGAGCCTCCGTGAGGTTTGCAGTCAGAGCGCTAGCCGCGTTTGTAGAAGGGTTTGGTCGTGAGCTCGACGGGCGAGCGCTTGCCGCGGATTTCGACCTCGACGCCGTCTTTGTCGTCGGCGTGGGCGATGGCGATGTAAGCGATGCCAATGGAGTAGCCCAAGGTCGGGCTCGGGCCGCCGCTGCACAGCACGCCGACCTGCTCGGCGCCAGCGAAGAGCGGGTAGTCGGGACGCAGCACGCCGCGCTCTCTCATGATGACGCCGCGCAGACGCCGCTTCAGGCCGGCGCCCTTGAGGTCGACGAGGGCGTCTTGGCCCACGAAGGGGACCTCTTTGCCGAGCTTGACGACCCAGTGCAAGCCGGCCTCGAGCGGGTTGATGTCGAGGCTGAGCTCATGGCCGTAGAGCGGCAGCTTCGCCTCGAGGCGCAGGGTGTCTCGGGCGCCGAGACCGATCGGCTGAATGCCATAGGCCCGACCCGCTTCCATGAGCTGGTCATAAAACGTCGAAGCCTGGGCGTTCGGGATCAAGATCTCGAAACCGTCCTCGCCGGTGTAGCCGGTGCGGGCCACGGTCACTGCCACGCCGGAGACCAGCTTGGTCTCGACCGCGCCGTAGTAGACGAGGTCTTTGAGCTCGGCGACCACCAGTGGGTTGACCACGGCTTCGGCCGAGGGGCCTTGCACGGCGAGCATGACGAAGTCGTCGGAGCGGTTGGTCAGCTTCACCTTGCCGGCGAGGTGCTTGTTCATGTGCTCGAAGTCGACCGCCGCGCGCGAGGCGTTGACGATGGCGAGCACTTTGTTGTCGGCGAGCTTGTAGACGATGAGGTCGTCAACGATGCCGCCGGCCTCGACGCACATCACGGTGTAGGCGGCCTTGCCCATGGGCAGCGAGGAGATGTCGTTGCTGACGATGTGGTCGATGGCCCGCACTGCGTCTGCGCCTTCGAGATAGAAGGCGCCCATGTGGCTCACGTCGAAGATGCCGACCTTCTCGCGCACACAGGCGTGCTCGTCCTTGATGCCCGTGTAGTGCATGGGCATCTCAAAGCCAGCGAAGGGAGCGAAGCGCGCTCCTAACGATGCATGCTTGTCATGGAGCACCAGCTTCTTGCAGTCCTGGGACATGGTGAATTCTCTTTGCGTTGTGGGATCCACGAACGGTCGAACCGTGGGACCGTCTGCTTTTTCCTGGCCTTGGAGGTCTGCGCGCGCGGGCGCTCAGGCCGTGGACGTGACGTCCATAGCAGGCGGCGCCGCCGATGACAAGATCGCGTTCGTCCGGAAATGCACCATCTGCGGCGTCGAACTGCGCCCTCGCTCGCAGGCGACCTCGGAGGTCGCCTGCGGGGCTCGGGCTTGTTCTCCTTGCAGCTGGCGCATTTCCGAACGAACTCTCGTCCCTGTGTTTTCGGAGTCATTTTGCGATCTGAGGTGTGGATGACCGATGCTCGACGCTTACCGAATTAGTCTAGTCTAGAGTCTGGGGCTTCAGCCGGTTGCTTTGGCTGCTGCTGAGGTCCGAAAGGTTTCGGCTCTGGACTCGGATTCATGCCGTAATCAGAGGGTCACGGCATCGACTTTCAGGCATGTCGCAAACGGTCTACATATGACCGATTCGTTTTGACCGCACCTGTCGACAGGGCTATTCTCGCGGAACACGCCTCCGGCAGGCCAGCTGAGAAGGTTGAGGAACATGCGAAGTCCTTTCATTGCACTCGCCTTTGTCGGTCTCGTCCTTGGCTCTGGCTGCGACAGCCAAGCGGTCAACGAGTCCGTCGGCACCAACCTTGACGATGAGACGAGCTCCGCCGACGGAGTTGGAGACGTTCGGCCAGGAGACGCGACCGATTTATCTCGGGACGGCCGGAGCGACGCCGTCGGCACGAACACCACCGATTCGTCGAGCGGGTCCGACGCGGCCGATGAGGTTGACCTCACGCCAAGTGCGCCGGGATGTGTCGTCGCCCAGCCCAAGAGGGTCGAATGGATGAACCCCCATCCAGACCGGGGCTATGTGTTGAGCCATTGGCTCACCCTGTTCAAGACTGCTTCGGAATTTGAGGAGGCGTTCGGTGTCACACCGCCACCCGAGATCGCATTCCCGAATGAGTGGGCCGTCTTTGTGCGCGCTGAGTACCAAGACCTGACTTTCATCGAGTACAAACGGCTCGAGTTCTGTCCTGGCCAATCCGAGGTCATCCTTGGAACCCGAAGACCGGAGGATTGCTCCTTCTCCGAGCTCCAGGTCTTGCCGTATTCGCTGTATCGAATCGCACCGCTGCCCAACGAAGTTCTTCCGACAGGAGGTGGAGGTTTTGGTGAGCAGACGGTCTATTACTCATGTGCGGAAGAAGGCTGCGGCCTGGGTGAGCTGTGTGACCCTTTGAACTTATGTCAACCCAAGATGATCTGCGCGGGCGTGACTGAGCACCTCACTGGGGCCTGCACTGCCATCGACCACCAAGGGATGGTCACGAACAGCGTCGACACCCCGATTCCTGACAACGAACCGAGCGGCGCCTATATCGAGAATGAGTATGCCGGGGTTCCCGGAGTGATTGCCGATGTCATCGTCGACGCTCAGTTCGATCACCCAAGGCCAGCGGATTTGGTCATCTCCTTGCTCAGCCCGTCGGGAACGGAGAGAGTCTTGTGGGACCACGAGGCAGACCAGTTTCCACTCAAGGTCTTCCAACGCCCAGCCTGGGGCTTCGAAGGCGAGCCGCCCAACGGCGTTTGGACGCTCCACATCGTCGACGACGTGGTCGGCAACCAAGGCCAGGTCAACGGCTGGACGATCGCGGTCGTCACGCTGCCGCAGTAACCGCCCTCCAACCTGGTCGCGAAGATGACAGCCGCTCGCCTCCTCACCCTCGCGCTCGCCGCGCTCGGACTCTTGTCCTGCGAACCCCAACCCCAAGGCCAAGCTCCGCTCCCGAGCACCGCTCCCGACGCGCCGCTGCTCGCCGCCGTCGAGCTGCCCGCCGACCCGCCCTCGGCCGACGCCCCGATCCTCGTCTTGCTGCACGGCTACGGCTCCAACGAGAACGACCTGTTGCCCCTGGGCCGCGCCTTCGACCCGCGCCTGCGCGTCATCGCCCTGCGCGGTCCGGTCGACCTGGGCGACGGGCGCTTCGCCTGGTTCCCCGGCGAGTGGAAGGACGAGGCCTTCACGTTCGACCCCGCCGACGCCCGCAGCGCCGTCGAGTCGGTCATCCAATCGCTGGAGACACTCGGACACAAAGGCTCCATATTCGTCGCCGGATTCAGTCAGGGTGCCATGCTGGCAGGAGAGATTTTGCGCGAGCGCCCCGATCTGGTCGACGGCGTCCTGCTCTTCAGCGGCCGCGGCCTGCCCCACGAGAAGTTCGTTGGACGTCTAGACGGCGAGCGCGTCTTCGCCGCACACGGCGCCTCAGACCCGGTGATTTCCTTCGCGGACGGGGAGGCGAACGCTTTGGGGCTTGAACGCCAAGGAGCCGAAGTCGAGCTCATGAAGTTCGACGGTCGCCACACCATCCCGCCCGCCGTCCGCAAGCGTGCGGGCGAGTGGTTGCAGGGGCGCTTGGGGGAGTGACCCAATCAAATTCCAAACAGTTTGATCCCCAACCCAGGGCGATACAGCAACGCGATCTCGTACTTTTTCGCTCCGCCCTCTTTTTTGCGCCGGTATTCGCGCAACACACCGATCTCAAGGAGACGTTCAATCACCTTTGACCAACCACCAGGACCTGCATGCAGTGCTCCGGCTGGTGCGCCTTTCATGCCCTTTCGGCCCTCACCACGCTTCTTCATATACGCAATGATCTCGTTCTCCGTTCCCGTCGGGTTCATCTTTGTCATGGCCTCGAGATATGGCGCCAAAGTGACGTACTCCTTGCGAAGGTCGTCGACGCGTGCTTTGCTTGCCTCGTTGAACCCATCTTGAATCGCGACCGAACGCAGTACGCGGTCGGGTGCAACGGGATTTTCACGCTGCCAATCGACGGAGTGTGCGAGGAGCTGCACGAGTGTCCTAGGGAACCACCGGTCCTTGCCGTCGGCGGTCCTGCGCTGGACGAAATTTGCCGTCGAGACCTTGTTTCCCTTCTCCATTGCACCACCCCACAAGAGGGCAAGCAGCTGTTTGAGACGCTGTTCATCCTGGGGCCATTGCTTTGGACCTGCCGTCGGCTCGAGTGCTCGAACGTACTCCATGAAAGTCGAACTCGCTGAGACGAGATTGAGAACCAACTGCCATATGTCACCTGGACGCCAACGCAACTGAATCGTCGCTGCCGAGAGATGGCTTTGGTTCTGGATGTCAATCTCAGCGAAGATATCCTCCCGCAGGAACACTTTGAAAGCGAGCCGTTTACACACTCCACGAAGCCCCTCGAGAGCGCCGACGAGGCCGTTGACAAATCTCTTTCTCCGCTCGATTGAGGCCAAGTCAGAACCAAAGCCAACGTCGAGCCCATCGTAGAGCAGAACCATGTGCTGGCTCCCGTTGCGCAACAGCTCAGCATCTAACCCTCTTACCAACTCCTCGACGAAAGTACCCACTCGTTCATAAGATAACGTGTTGATGAGAGCAGCCTGCACTTGCCGTGGCTCTGTTGCGTCTCGGAGCTCAGTGAACAGGCGCCTTTCGTTTCCAGACAAAGCCTTGATGAGGACTTCGCTGAGCGAGGAGCTGTGCTGCAGGACACGATTGACCGCGTACGACAGCCAAAACGCGGCGTGGAGGCCGCGTTTCACCAAGTTCACCTTCTTGTCTTGCTCTATCTCATTCATCGCAGCGACCGAGAGCAAGCTCCCCTTAGAACCATGCCCAGCGACGAAAGTGGCGTTGTGAACGCTGTCCCGAACGACGCTAGAGAGCAAGTACTGCCACAACCAGGTTTTTCCCGAGCCCTTCGACCCAACAACGTACCAAGTCGATGTGTCGAGGATAGTCTTGTAATCGCTTGGCGGCACGAATTTGGAGACAATGACCGAAGGCTCAGTGCTTTCCGCGAAAGCGAGGTTCTTCAGCTCAGCGTGGGCATTTAGCTCAGCGAGCACTTTAGCGGCATCGATCGATACGACCGGGGTCGTGCTGCCAAGTTGGAGGACATCATCGAACTCTTTGATGAGAGCCTCGTAGGTGTTGGCAGAGCGCGGAAGGAAGTCGTTTTGCAGCGAGTCGGCTAGCGCGATCCCGCGTCGATACTCAACCCCTTGTGCAACCACCGGCAGGCCTTCCGGCACGTCAATCGAGGCGTCGTCAGCCAGAGACCTCCCAAGCACGATCGCTGTGTACTTCGAAGCAATTTTTTGAACGAAGTCAGCCAGTCGGGTTTGCCCCTCGGGCCCTTCAGGCACCATGCTTGGGACGAGCAGTGGTGTGGGGCGTCCTGAGCGTTGTTGCTGCGCCGCTTTGAGCCCCATGAGAAAGATCTCGAGCCCGTCAAGTGACTGCTCTGAAACGGGAACAAAACAAAGAACCACGTCGGCCACGTGAAAAAGTGCCGACGCGGACAACCCTGACAGACCCGTGCGGCAATCGAGGAAGATGACCTGTGGCTGCAGTTCATCCTTGATGCGGTCGATGACCAACTGAAGGGGACTTGGTCCCTCGATAACATGCCAAAGTGGAACACCTAGGTCATCGAGTTGCTCGAGGTAGTGCTGAGACAAGCGCCCTGCCGGCAGGACACGAATGGGTGCACCCACATCGAGTGAGCTCTTGACGACATGCGGCGCGAGGCGGAGCGCCTCGTCAAGTTTGTCGTCATCTGCGGTTGCAGCGAGACGCAGAAGCGAGAGCACACCCCGGTCTTCCTCCGGCTGTGGGCAGCCGAGCACTTGGTGCAGACCTGGAGCCTCGAGGTCGAGATCGACTGCGACAACCGAAATTTGCCGGGACGCGAACAGGGCCGCGACATGAGCAAGTGCGGTTGTGCGACCCGCGCCACCGCGAAAGCCATAGAAAGCCACCACCGGTGGCGTTGGCAATGTGTCGACCCAATCGACCTCAGCACTGGAATATTGACCCACCACGCCCGCAAATGACGCAGCCGAAAACATGCCTTGTTCTTGTTCGGTTGCTTCGGCCTGTGAAGCATCGACCTCTGTCGGCTTTCGTCGTCTTGCCATCGTCATTTGCCTTTGCTCCGCGAGAGCTTCCGCGAGCAGCCGTCGGAGATGGTTTTTCGCAGCAGGCGCTGTCAGGAAATAACATGATCGCATGGTGGATGTAACGAGTAGTTCCATTCACCATGAAAGGTCGCCCTTTTGATTCGCAACTCACTGAACTCCTTGTCAGGGACCGTTCGCCCCTTTGCGTACTCATTTTCGTCGAGTTCAGCGTGGACCTTCAAGCCATTAGTTGTCGTCGTGTTTGCAATGAGATTCACAATGACCTCATGACTGATGAGCGGCCGGCCGCGCCAATTCTGAGTGATATGGCAATACAACCGGTGTTCGATCTTGTTCCACTTGCTGGTGCCAGGCGGAAAGTGACTGACGGAGATGCGCAGCCCAGTTTCCTCGGCGAAGTCCTGGAGGGCCTTCTTCCACATGCGTGGTCGACTCCCGTTGCTGCCGCCGCCATCCGCAGTGATTAGCAACTCGGACGCGTTGGGGTAGGCCAATGAGCCCAT
>PFUG01000367.1:0-9343 GCA_002789955.1 Deltaproteobacteria bacterium CG_4_9_14_3_um_filter_63_12
CAAAGTCCCCCGGCGGGTCAGGGCAGAGCCCTGCTTCCCTGAAAGGCCACGCTCATAAGCACGGACACATGTGAAGCGTTACACTAGGTTGAGCTCCTCCCCATTGACCTCGATCTTGGTGACGTTTGAATCCTCTCCCATCCGAGCTCCCAGAGGCAGCTCCGCTTTCGTCCCCTTCCCCGAATCCGTTGCGATGATCTCCTTGATGGGTTCAACCTTCGACTCCCCAAGCTCCTCATCGTCTTGGTAGAGTGGACCGTTCCCCACGCCTCGGATGGAAAACGGCTGTCCGGCCTGCACCGCGTTCGCAAAAGCGTCGGCCTCAGCCTCGAGAGCGAGGCTCTTGGCCCCTTCGTCCTTGCCTCGCTCCGCCTCTTCCTGCTTCCTTTCACCGACGGGCGTCAGCTGAATGGCGTGTGCAACCTCGTGCAGCAGCAGGTGTTCATCGTCCGCTCTATCAGGAGCGACACGTACCTCGCGGGGGCCGGTCGCGACACCGGCTTTCCCTTGCTCAGCGAGCTTTGGGTCGGCCGAGCTGTGAATTCCCTCGACCTCTAGGCCGGTACTTGTCCGAATTCGTTGCAGGACGGACGCCTCGAGACCCCCAGCTTCGGTCTGCTCTTGCGCCTCTTGCCCGTTGGAGTTCGGGCCTTCGAGGGCATCCTGCCTGAGCGCGTTTGGGTCCACCGGCACGTCTTTCGTCGCGCCCTTCGCGCGCTCAGGCTCCAACAGCCCGGCGAGCGCTGTGAGTTGCTGATGCAAGCGCTCGACGCCCGCATTCCCGACAACTTGTTGCAGGGCAACCATGGCCTCCCTGTACAGCGGGCTTTGTTGCAGATGGAGCTCGACGAGGCTGCCCTTCAGGTCTGAGCCCTTCGCCATCCTCTGCAGCAGTGCGAAGCGGAGGTCCGTTTTGCTCGAGCCTCTCGACCGTTCGGATATGAGATCCGAAAGGGTGTCGAGAGAAAGTTGTGGGTCAAACTCGTGCTCAGCCATTCACACTCCAAAAGCACGCCGTTCATTTTGGTCTCAGCGGCGACTCCCACACCCGTTTGGCAGCGACTCGTATGCGGTCACGGATGGAGCTAGCCTGCTGGGTTTCTTTGCGGGTCGAACGGGAAGATACCTACCTCACGCGGTGCGGCTCAAGGGGTTTGGCGCGAGAGGTTTCGCGGGACACTCTTTGGGCGGTCTGCTTTTCGTTTGAGGCTCGCGTGGGCACGTTGGCGTTTGGAACCTGCTGGCAGAGGGTCGAGGCGTTATGCCTCGAGGTCGAGGCGTTATGCCTCGAGGTCGAGGCGCTGAGCCCTCGACCTCGAGCCTTGGCCCGCCCGTTGCAAAACCCACCGCCCTGCACCCACCGCGGCCGTTGTGATTCCGTCTTGGCCGACGAAGTCCCCGCGCCGCCTACAGCTCCGGAGAACGGCGATGAAACGCTTCGAATCTGACCGTCTGAGACGGCCCCTGTTATTGCTCCTGGCCTTGCTACTGGCCACTGCCAGCGGCTTTGGCTGCGAAGAGGAGACGTCGATCGTCCTGGTCGACGGCGCCGACAACACGCAGCGTGGCGACCTGGTCATCAGCGAGTCGAAGATCGTCGCCGTGCGCGATGGCGCCTCGCTTTCCGTCGACATTCCCATCCTCAGCACCCTCGGCCTCGACGCCTCCGGTGAAGTCGAAGTCGCCCTGCGCGACCTCGACGGAAATCTGATGGACAGCGTCAGAAATTCGTTCTCGCTGAAGGGTGGCGACGGCGTCGCCTCGGTCGTGTTGGGCAACTTGCCCGCGACCGCCGAGACCGGCGACCTGGCCAACTACGTCCTGCATTACCGCGTGCGCTCTTTCCGCGCCGACCTCTGGGGCCGGCGCAGCGTCTTCGCCGCCGTCAAGAAGCGCGAAGTCCACTTGCTCTCGCCCGATACGTTCTACTCGGCCTCTGAGGGTGGCTTGCGACTCATCGCCCGCGAGCCTGTCACCGGAGAAGCGCTGGCCAACGCCCGAGTGGAAGCTTTCATCGAGTCCGAGGATCCCAACGACGCCGAAAAGACAGTGTCTCAGCCACTGTTCGCCGGTCAGACCGACGAGTTCGGCGTCTACGCCGCTCGTTTCAGCGCTCCCATAGACGCCGTGCGCGGCACCCTCGTGGTCAAGGTCACCAACGACCTCGGCATGGAGGTCATCAGCCGGGCCATCACTGTAGTCAAAGAGGACAAGATCCTCGTCACGACCGACAAGCCCATCTACCAGCCCGGCCAGACCATCCACCTGCGGGCCTTGGCTCTGTCCCGTCCCAACCTGCACCCAGCCGCCAACGCGCCCGTCCTCCTCGAGGTCCGCGACGGAAAGGGCAACAAGATCTTCAAGATCACGAGCAGCACCAACGAGTTCGGCGTCGCCTCGGCCGACTTCAAGCTGGCCACTCAGCTCAACATGGGCGAGTTCAAGCTCAACGCCGTCATCGGCGAGACGACCGCCGAGAAGACCGTCACGGTCGAGCACTACGTCCTGCCGAAGTACAAGGTCGCGCTGTCGACGGACAAGGCTTGGTACCGACCCGGCGACACGCTCACGGGCGTCATCTCCGCCAACTACCTCTTCGGCAAGCCCGTCGCGGGTGGCCACATCACCGTCATCGCCAGCCAGTTTGACGTCGGCTTCAACGCCTTCGCCAACTTCTCGGCGACCCTCGACGCCGACGGCAACTTCCCCTTGAGCATCGAGCTCCCCACCTACTTCGCCGCTGGCGGTTTGGACCAAGGCAAAGCCTTCGTGCAGCTCGACGTCAAGGTCGTCGACGACGCCGAGCACGAGCAAGAGCTCAGCCGCCAGGTGACCATCGCCTCCGGTGGCCTCGTGCTGACCACCGTGCCTCGCGAAAACTTCGTCCCCGGCCAGCCCGCGTCCTTCTTCGTGCTCGCCACCGACCCCACCGGAAACCCGCTCGAGACGGCGCTGACGCTGAGCGGCAACGGCATCGAAGAGCAGGCCACGACCTCGGCGGCCGGCATCGCTTCGTTCGAGTTCATCGTGCCCGAGGTGCGGACCCTGACCTTCTCCCTCGCCGGCACCGACGCCTTCGGCAACCAGGTCTCCACGACGCTCGACTTCGACCTCAACGCCGCCACCGATCAGGGCGCCATCGCGCTCGTGACCGACCGTCCCCTCTACGCAGTGGGCGACGTCGCGCACCTCGAGGCCTTTGCACACAAGAACGTGAAGCGGGTCTTTGTCGACGTGATCCGAGACGCCCAAACCTTGCTCACCACCACGATCAATCTCGAAGAGGGCTATGGGACCTACGACTACTCCATCGACGTCGAGAACAGCGGCACCCTGCACTTCGAGGTCTACTACGCGTCGGCGGCCGGCAACATCGTCCGCGCCAGCAAGCTCGCCTTCGTCGAGGCCGCCAACGACCTGGCGATCACGGCCACCCTCGACGCGGCGGAATACCGTCCGGGCGCCAGCGCCAAGATCGACTTCCACGTGGCCGACAACGCGGGTCAGGGCGTACAAGCCGCCATCGGCATCTCCATCGTCGACGAGGCCGTCTATGCGCTGCAGGAGATGCAGCCTGGCTTGGCCAAGATCTTCTTCCGCATCGAGGAAGAGCTGCTCAAACCCAAGTACGAGATTCACGGCTTCAGCGCGGGCGACCTCGTGGCCGGCGGCGAAGACAACGCAGCGCGCGACGAGGCCGCCTCGGTCTTGATGGCCAGCGTCGCCGACGTCTCGCCTTACGCCATTCAGGTCAACACCTTGGCCGAGGCCATGACGCGCTCGGTGACCATCACCAAGGCGGTCATCGACGTCGATGTGATGCGGCTCTTGGAGCGCTTGGGCCAGCTCCTCGACGTGGGCATCTACGACGACGCCTCGGCGCCCCTCTTGGCCGCTGTGGTCGACGGCGAGTACGCCGACCCGTGGGGACAGACCTACCGCGTCACGGCGTCGGACGCTTACCAAATCGAGATCACCAGCGCCGGTCCCGACGAGAATTTTGGCAACGAGGACGACGTCACCATCAGCACGAGCACCTGGTCCGTGCGCCAGGCCAACAACAAAAATCGCGGCGGCTGGGACGATGGCGGCGTGCTCGATGGTGCTGGCGACTTCGGCAACGCCGCCGACCCGCAGGCGGCTCCGCCTGGCGCCGAGAACGACGCCGACGGGCTTAGCGACGAGGCGAGCAGCGGCGACAGCGGACCTCGAGTGCGCAGGTACTTCCCCGAGACGCTCTACTTCAACCCCTCGCTCATCACCGACGCCGCGGGCAACGCCTCGTTCGACCTGACCATGGCCGACTCGATCACCACCTGGCGCATGACCTCTCAAGCCTCCAGCAAGGCTGGTCAGCTCGGTTCGGGCGCCGATCCCATCTTGGTCTTCCAGCCCTTCTTCATCGACATCGACTTCCCGGTCACCCTCACGCAAAACGACGAGATTTCGGTGCCCATCGCGCTCTACAACTACCTCGACACGCCGCAGAGCGTGACCCTCGAGGTCGACGGGAGCGTGGGGCCTTGGTTCACCTTGCTCGACGCCGCGCAGAAGACGGTCGACTTGGACGCCAATGAGGTCTCGGTCGAGTACTTCCGCGTCCGCGTGGACCAGGTCGGCTACCACCCGTTCCGCGTCACCGCCATCGGCAGCACCATGAGTGACGCCATCGAGCGCCGCATCGAGGTCTTGCCCGACGGCAAGGCGTTCCCAGTCGCGGTGAGCGGCCGTCTGAACGCCGACGTCGCCGAGACCATCCAGATCCCGGCCAACGCCGTGGCCGGCGGCAGCCGCCTCAACGTCAAGATCTACCCCGGCATGTTCAGCCAGGTCGTCGAGGGCCTCGACTCCTTGCTGCAGATGCCCAGCGGCTGCTTCGAGCAGACCAGCTCGGCCACCTACCCCAATGTCCTGGCCTTGCGCTACATGCAGGACACCGGGCAGAGCACGCCCGAGATCGAGCTCAAGGCCACGGAGTTCATCAGCCTGGGGTACCAGAGACTGGTCAGCTACGAGGTCCCCGGCGGCGGCTTCGAGTGGTTCGGCAACACGCCGGCCCACCGCATCCTCACCGCTTATGGCTTGCTCGAGTTCACCGACATGGCGCAGGTCTACCCCGTCGACGAGGCGGTCATCAGCCGCACGCAGAACTGGCTGGCCTCGCAGCAAGAGTCCGACGGTCGCTTCAAGGCTGCCCCCGAGGGCATTCACGAGGGCGCGACCAACAACTTCCAAGACTCCGACCTGCGCGCCACGGCCTACCTCACCTACTCCCTGCTCTATTCGGGCTACAAGGGCGCAGGCATGAGCAAGGCGATCAACTGGATGAAACAGAACTCCTCTGGCGCCGACGACGCCTACACCCTCGCGTTGGTGGCCAGCAGTCTGCTGCTGAACAACCCCTCCGATCCGGCGGCGTTCGACGCCCTGGACCGACTCGCCACGCTCGCCAAGACCAAACCGGGTCAGAGCGGCGACCTGATCTACTGGGAGAGCGGCAGCGAGTCGCTCTACTACTCCTCCGGTGAGACCATGAACATGGAGACCACGGCCATGGCGCTGCTGGCCTTCATCGATGCAGGCACGCGGCCGGACATGGTCGAGGGCGCGGTCAACTTCCTCATCGAGAACAAGGACAGCTTTGGCAACTGGTCCTCGACCCAGGCCACGATCCTGAGCCTGCGGGCGTTCATCGCCATGCTCGACAAGCAGACCGAGTCCGTCGACGCCACCGTGCGCGTCTTGGCCCACGGCCAGCTCGTCGACACCCTCACCGTCAACGCCAGCAACTCCGACGTGCTGCAGCAAGTCGACCTCGCCCTGTACACCATCGAGGGCGCGAACGACATCCAGATCGAGTTCGACGGCACGGGCTCACTGCTCTACCAGATCGCGGGCGAGTACTACTTGCCTTGGGGTCCCGACGTGCAGCAGCCCAGTGACGTGCTCTCTATCGACGTGAGCTACGACCGCACCCAGCTCGAGGTCAACGACCGCGTGACGGCCACCGCCTCGGTGAGCAACAACACGGACGCGCGCCTCGACATGGTCATGGTCGACCTGGGCGTGGCGCCTGGCTTCGACGTCATCACGGACGGGCTCACGGCAGCCGTGAACGCCGGCAAGGTCAGCCGCTTCGAGCTGACCGGGCGGCAGATCATCGTCTACCTCTACGGGCTCGACCCGCAGGAGACGCTGTCGTTCAGCTACGAGCTCGAGGCACGCATGCCGCTGACGGCTCAGACGCCGCCGTCGGTGGCCTACCTCTACTACGACCCGGCGGTCTCCTCGGACGCCGAGCCGGTCGAGATGAACGTGCTGTAAGCGGATGGGGGAGGCAGGGCTCTGCCCTGACCCGCCGGGGGACTTTGTCCCCCGGACCCCCTTTTGCGTTCTTCTTTCTTGCAGCAACCAAGGTCCGAACTTCTCTGGGAGAAGTCTGTGTTGTTTGGGTTGACGGCGTGATTGAGGAAGCCCCCCGTGGCCAGGCCACGGGGGGCTCTCTCGTTTTCCTGCCTACCGAAGCCGTGCATCCGCCGAAGAAATCAGTTCAAAAGCACTGCCCTCCGACACAGCTTTGGTTCGTGGAACAAATGTTCCCACAACTGCCGCAGTTGCTGGTGTCGTTGAGCAAGACCGCGCAAATGCCGTCGCAGGCGTCGTGGCCGAAGGTACAGTTGGAGCAAACCCCAGCGACGCACACTTGGTTGTTTGGGCAGATGTTGCCGCAGGCCCCACAGCTGTCCATGCTGTTCTTAGCCGAACATTGATAGCCAAACCCGTCATCGCAACAGAGCTCGGCGGTCGCACACAGGACCGAGCCACAAGAGCACTCTGTGCCCACACAGGTGCCCGTCGTGCAGGCAGTCTGGCCATCGCAGGTGCAGCCCCGCCCGCCGGGGACGCTGCGGCAGTCGCCGCTGCCGCAGTCGGCGAGCGCAAGGCAGGACACGCCGCAGCTGCTGGGATCAAGAAGGTAGACTTCGCAGCCTGGCACGACGTCGCAGTCGGCATAACCTTCGTCGCAATCGGTCCCACACAGCCCCTCAGCGCAGCTGGCGCTGGCGTTGAGATAGCTCGGGCAGAGGTTGCCACAGGTGCCACAATTCTCGACGTCCGAGAGCAGATCGACACAGCCGCCCCCGCAGCAGGCCTGGCCCGTGCTACAGGTCACCTCACACCCACCGCAGTGATTCGGATCGGTGCGGAGATTCACGCACTGCTCGGTGCATTCGCTCAGGGAGTCCAGGCATTTGCACTGACCGTCGAAGCAGAATTGGCTGTCGTCACAAACCTGCCCGCAGGCGCCACAGTTCGACACATCGCTCTGGAAGTCGACGCAAATGGGCAGGTCCTGCTCGTTTGGGCACTTGGCTGGACAATCACAGACCCCCTCGAGGCAGAGCTGCCCTTCGATGCAGCGGGTCCAGCACCCGCCGCAGTGCTCTGGGTCGTTCGACAGGCTGGTCTCGCACCCAGTGTCCGGTTTGTTGTCGCAATCCGCCTTGCCTGGTTTGCACTCGCAGCCTCCGTTGACGCAGAGCATGTCGGGAGGACAGGCAACTTCGCAGGGGATTGGCAGGCACCGGCCCTCAAGGGTCGAATCGACGATGCACTGCTCGGCCGGGCCGCAGAGGATTCCCGAGCAGGGATCCTCAACCTCAGGAAGGTCGCCGCTGCCATCGGCGGCGCCGCCATCCCCGCCATCACTCACTGCACCATCGACGGCGTCGACGTTCGTCGTGCCGTCGCTGTTCGACGTGTCGAGGTCGTCGATGACATTGGCGAAGGGATCGTCCAGGCTCTCGAACGGGTGGCAGGAAGCCAAAGCAGCGGCGAGCAATCCGACGACCAGCAATCCGAAAACAGTGCGCGTGACCATGTCATGCCCCCGAAGCAGAGGTGTTTGGCCAGCATAGCGAGTGCGCGATCGAGAGGCAAAACGAGGACAAGCAGGGCTATTCCGCGGGCGGCGCCCACGCGCTGTCGGGCGCCTTGCCCGCCTGGCAGCTGCCCTGGTCTCGATGGGTTCGAAGTCCGCTGAACCCGTCGCTGCCGCTGGTCACAGCCCCAAAGAACCCGTCGAGCGCTGTCTCGTCCAGCGTCAAGGGGACGAAGAGCGCGCTCACCGCATCGAAGCGCCAGGCCAAGAAGACGCTCATCGACTCGCAGAGCGCCGGCACCCGCAGCAAGTAGAGCGCCGGTCGCTCACCGGTGCGCCGCGCGGTCCAGAGCTGTGGGAAGGCGCCCTCGAAGGGGGTCATCATGGGGCGGCCCTTGGCGTCGAGGAAGGCCGTCAGAGCGCGGTCGCCTTGGAATCCCTGGAGCATCGTCTCCGGTTTGTCGTCCCCGTCGAGGTCGACTCGGATGATGAGGCGCGACGGCAGCCCGTCGATGCCCTCGAGCCCGCGCCAGGTCGCCGCGGCCTTGCGGGCCAACCTGCGGTCGTCCACGAAGAACAGCGTCCGCAGTCCCTCACCAGAGCCGACACTCAGCGAGGCCATGATGGTCCCGGGCGACAAATAGACCGCCAGCTCTTTGCCGTCGGTGCGCACGCCGAGCGGCAGGTCGCTGGCGGCAATGTCGGCGGCTGTGAGCGGCGGCTGGCCCAGCGTCGACAATGGATAAAAACCCGTCTGACCGGCGCCCAGCGCGCCGATGAAGCAACGCCCGAGCGCGCCCGACTCGCAGTCGGTAAACGCCGGATCGCCGGCGCTGACCGGCTGCATCGGGGTGGCCTCGACGCGCGTCGCGACGAAGGGTGGCGCGGGCACCAGCGCACACCAAGTGCACTCGGGCCGCGGCGCCTTCGCCGTCCAGTGGACGAGCTCTGTGGGCTCCTCGTCGATGACCCTCATCCCAAGAGCCACCGAGGCCACCCAAGCCGAGGTCCCCTGCATCAAAGCGATGCGGAAGCGCTCGACGACGACGTCTTGGCCCAGGCCCGCCTCGGCGACCTCCTGGTCGACCTCGAGGGCGTCTGTTGTCGCGACGGTCGCCGCCACTGTGGACTCGCTCTCCTCGATGACGTCCGGCGAGGTCGAGGCGCGGTGTGCGTCCTCTTTGGCGGTCGCCTTCTTTGGGGCGATGGGCGGCGACGCGTTCGTTGCGGGAGTCGGCGTCTTGAAGACCTGCGTGTAGAGGACGAACCCCGCCACGATTAGGGACAAAAGAACGACCAGGCCGATGAGCCAAGGGCCGATCCCGCGCAGCTCCTCGTCGTCGTCGTCGTCGACGTCGCCGTCGCCGTAGATCGGCTGAGGGCCTTTGGGCCGACGGCGCGACAAGGCGCGGGGAGCAGGACGGGAGAGCTCGGCGGTCGGCAGCTCTGAATTGTCCAGCT
>PFUG01000367.1:9358-10543 GCA_002789955.1 Deltaproteobacteria bacterium CG_4_9_14_3_um_filter_63_12
TCCCCACTGCGGGCGCGGCGAGCTCGACTTTTTGCCACTGTGCGCTGCTGGGCTGTGGTGCCGGCGGCGCGGCCGCGCGCAGCGCCTCGAGGCAATTCACGGTGTCCTTGAAGCGTATTTCGGGATCCCGCTCGAACATCTTTTGCAGCACCGCGTACATCGGCAGCCGCCGGATCGCCTCGGGAGGCTCGACCGGGCCACCGGCCATCTGCGCCGACAGGACCATGAGCTGCGTCGGTCCCTTGAAGGCCCGCTCGCCGCTGAGCATCTCCAGGCCCAGGATTCCCGCCGCGTAGATGTCCAGCCCCGGCGTCACCTGCTTGTTGAGGATGAGCTCCGGCGCCACGTAGCCCGGCGTCCCCACCACGACGCCCGCCTGCGTGAGCTCCTTGAGCTGGGCGTCGGGCTCGATGTCCTTGGCGATGCCGAAGTCGAAGACCTTGACGTAGTCTTGTTTGCCGTGGATGTCGCAGATGAAGATGTTGCCCGGCTTCAGGTCGCGGTGGACGATCCCGTGGGCGTGGGCAGCGCTCAGGGCCTCGAGGAGCTGGACCAAAATGTTCCAAGCCCGATGCGGGACCAGCGGCCCGTCCCTGAGCAGCGCGGCCAGCGTCTGGCCATTGAGGCGCTCGAGCACCAGGTAGTAGATGTCGCCCTCGTGCCCAAAGTCGTAGATGGTGACGATGTGCGGGTGGTTGAGGTTGGCCGTGTGCGCGGCCTCGCGCTGGAAGCGCTCCTTGGCCACGTCGTCGGAGACGTACTCGGGGAGCAGCGTCTTGATGACCACCGGCCGCCCGACGTCGAGCTGTCGCGCCGCGTAGACGACGCCAGACCCGCCCGAGCCAAGGACGTGCTCGATCTCATAGCGTCCGGCGAGCCGGGTGCCGGTGGGAAGCTCGACGGCTCCGCGGTCTTCGGTCATGGGCGTGCGTGCGGGGTGAGCCGGGCGCAGTCGAACGAGGAGTCGCGCGCGCGGCGATGTCTGAGGGGCGACGGGATTCTGGTTTTTGTTCTTGTTTGACGCAAGCGACGGCGGGCCCACGAGGGCGGCGTGGGAGGGGGAGCGTGGGGGGGCGGTCGAGCGGGCGTCGGTTCGACGTCGTGGGGTCGGGCGAGCCCGTGCGGTTCGACGTCGTGGGGTCGGGCGAGCCCGTGCGGTTCGACGTCGTGGGGTCGGGCGAGCCC
>PFUG01000336.1 GCA_002789955.1 Deltaproteobacteria bacterium CG_4_9_14_3_um_filter_63_12
CCCGTGCCTCCACTGAGTTATTTAATCGCGGATAATTACACGGGTGCTGGACTCGCCCCCTCTCGGTGCTCAACCGCCTCGGACTGGCGCGCGCGCGGCATTCGATGGCAATCGGCTCAGGGGGTCGGCAGGTGGCACGGAGCCATCGCGTCGACGAGCTCTAGGAGGGAATTCGTGAGTTGCCCTGAGCTGTCGACCCGACCGGTCAAGCAATAGCGTGAATCGACCGTCGTTCCTTCCAGTGAGGCCTCTGCGACCGCAGCGAAAGCGTTCCCTGCGCTGTCGCTCTGGTAGCAGTACCGAAACACGTGGGAGTGCGGGACTGAGAACCCCAAATCGCGCCAAATGGATCGCTCCCAGTTCGCAGCCTCGCTGGGGACTCGCTTGCCCATGGGCTCGGCGCCTTCGGAGCACAGCATCTCGGCAGAGATGGGGAGCGCGTGATGCACGGCGTGGTAGTTTTCGATCGCGTTCCCCATCGCTTCGAGGTTGACCATGGCCTCGACCTCTTTGGTCCGTCGCACGTACTCCACGAAGGCCGGTCCCGCGGCACGCACCAGCGTCGGCCAGGTGATGCTGGGAGTGAAGCGGGCGGTGCCCCACAGCCCGTCCTGGTCGACCGTCACTGTGGCCTCGACGCTCTGGGCAATCGAGCCCATGAAACCAAAAGAGCCCCCCAGCAATGCCTCGATGGCCTTGATGTCCGCAGCATCGAAACTCGCCCGCAACGAGACCAGATTCTTGGTCTCCACCAGGGGGGCACGGCTCAAGGACCCCGCCAGCTCCTGGTCGGTCGAAACGATGAGGACGACGGTCTCTTCTCGCTTTTCGAGCCAGTAATAGAGGTCCTGGCGCGCCAGGTGCGTCTGTCCGAGCTGGCCGAGCACGATCTTCTCGTCTCGACAGGCTCCTTGCACGGGTCTGCGTTGCATAATGCACGCAAAACCGTGGCGATGGGTGGCGAGGTCTCCCCCAGCGTCGACCAGAGCCACCGCCATCGAGAGCCCATGCGTCTCGTCGGCGCTCCACACCAGCTGCGTGCTCTCGACGGATTCGGGTTTGAAGTAGCGTGCGGGAGACGGAACCAAGTCTCGCCAGACCAACGCTGGCGCCACCGACGACCACAGCGGAAAGAGCAAGGGCAGGACGCCGTCTCCACCGCTCAACGCGTGCACTAGGTCCTGAATGCCGAGGCCTCGAAACGTGAGCCCAGCCTCCTGCCAAACGTCGGATTCCGAGGCGATGAGCGGCAGAAAGGTGGCCTCGTCGAGCGAGCTGTCGATGGCCAAGCTGACGTGCGACCCCAGACGAGACTCGAGCTTGGGTTGCGCGTGGGCAAACAACGCGTTGAAAGACATGGCGTTGTCTGGCCCCAACTCGAGGGTAATCGCGCGATAGGGGCTCTCGGCACCCAAGAATCTCTGCGACAACATCGCGGAGGCGAGCTGGTCGTCGAGCGCGTGGGAGACCTTGCCTTGGTAGAGGATCGCAGCTTGGTTGATGGGGTTGAGTCGGTTGAGAGCGACGCCGACGAAGGCGCGCACCTCTTTCGAAACAGGTCCGACGAGTGGGGGGCTCGGGCCCTTTTCCGTGCGCAGGGCGTGCAACGCCGCACGAGCTTGCGCCGCGTTGGGAGCCCTCCCGTAGGTCCAGGGGTAGAGCAAAACGTCGAGCGTGACAAAGGAGTCCTCGACGACCAGCCCAACGAAGAAGGACCCGTCGACCACCAGGACTTGCGTGTACCCCTCGACCGGCTCGGCTTCGATCGCGGACAGGGACAACAACGCCGAGTCCAAGAACTCCTTGGCCAATACGGGGTCTGACACGGGGATCGTGAGCCGCACTGCGACGCAGGCGGTTTCTAGGAGACCAACCTCGGGCAGGTCCGTGACCTTGGGCGTGGCGTGCGTCTGGTAGACCTCGCTGAGTTCCGCGAACAGACCGTCGGGCCCCACGCTGGCCAACTGCACCATCATCAAGCGGCTCGCGTCAAAGCCGTGCTCCGCCCACTTCGTGGGGTCGCTCAGCTTGGCCAGGTCCCCAATCCCGCTCTCCAGGAGCATCATCGCTCTCATCGACATCTCGACGTCGGCGACCGCCAGATCGACGAACGGCTCGCTCAACTCCTTCAAGAGGTTGGGGTCGATGAGCATGGTCACGAACGGAGCGTCCAGAAGCAACGCATCATAGCCCGGCGGCCATTGGCCTACTCGACGCGGCGGTAACTTCTCGGCGACCGGCACGGTCGTGCTTCCGTCCGACGAACCGCGCGCGTCGGCCATCTTTGTTGGGGAGAGCACCTGCTGCCCCGTCTGTTCTGCCTTGGCGGGGGTCGGCGGCTCTCCTGGGTTGCATCCAAACCCAAGACACAATGCCCAGCCGAGCAGCGTGAGCAGGAGAGTGAAGCGGCTAGGTTTTCGTCTCCGTTGGTGGCCGGAGCGCGGGTTCGGTGTCGGCATCAACAAGCTCACGACAAAGCTGCCCCTTGGTACCCCGGAGGAGCCTCGCTGTCGAACCTCGTGAAGCAAGACACCTCCCTCGACGCGGGTTCATCCCTTGGGCGCAGCACGCTGCGCCCCTACGCACCTTGCGTCTCTTAGAGCTTTCTGAAGAACCTTGCGACTTTGACCTTGGGCGCAGCACGCTGCGCCCCTACGCACCTTGCGTCTCTTAGAGCTTTCTGAAGACCCCTTTGCGACTTCGACCTTGGGCGCAGCACGCTGCGCCCCTACGCACCTTGCGTCTCTCAGA
The DNA here is from genome assembly GCA_002789955.1 of Deltaproteobacteria bacterium CG_4_9_14_3_um_filter_63_12. Classification (GTDB taxonomy): domain Bacteria; phylum Myxococcota_A; class Bradymonadia; order UBA4248; family UM-FILTER-63-12; genus UM-FILTER-63-12. The sequence goes on from PFUG01000336.1 coordinate 2,752, forward strand.
GCTTTCTGAAGACCGTCAACAGCCTCGCCTCGAGACTGCTCGGTGCCGAGTAGCGCGAAAGTCCGATGCCATTACTTGCTGCGAGGGTGACGCTCGGACCGACACTGCCCCGCTTCTCGGTCATGGTCATATTCCCGCAACCGACTCTCGAGGCATTCGAGGGCGTCCTTGCGGTGTCGACTGACCCAACTGCGGCTCTTCCCTAGATTCTGGGCGACCTCGGCGAGGCTTTTTTCCAAATAGAAGTTTTGCACCACGACGGAGCGGACGGGCTCTTGGAGCTTGTCGACCTCACATCGAATGCGGTGGGCTCGCTCCTTCTTCTCGTAGAGGTGATCGGGCGCGGCGGAGAAGAAGGTGTCTTGAGAGAGGTCGTCGAGGCCTGCCAGCGCTTCGCCCACCTCCACCTGTATGGGTTCTTGTGACCCTTTTCGCTTCAGCAGTTGAGTTTCTCGGCAGCCGTCCAAGATCGCCCCACGCACACGGATCCAAGCATAGGTGGAGAAGCTGCAGCCCTGGCTCTCGTCGAACCGGGCGCGCGCCTCGCAGATGCCCTCATAGCCAAAGACGATGAGACTCTCGAGCTCTGCGGTCAGCCCCAACTGGCGGGAGAGTGCGAGCGCGACCTTGAAGACGATCCCTCGTTCTTGCTCCGTAAACTCTGGTCGGTTGGCGAGGCCGGCGGCCACGTTAGCGCCGAACGAGGCCAAAACTGGGCGCGCCACATCCACTCGTCGGAGCAGCTGACGACTGTGTCGGACGTGAGTTTGGCGTCGCGAGGTGGTCTTGAAAGCGGTGGGCTGGGGGACTTCGACGACGGCGCTGACGCACGAAGAGAGGGAGCTGGACATCCGGCACTCCTTTGGCCTGGGCTCAGCGTTTCGAAGGCGCAGATCGCACGACTCCTGCGAACGCGCTGAGAGTTTGTCCTCGTTGTCGGCCACTGGGCGGCAAAGGTTTCGTAAAAAGATGAAGTGGGTGCATTTTTTTGGTTTCTGTTTCGTTGTGGAGCTCGAAGGGGCGCTGGCGGCTCGTCGTGGGTTCAGCGCACGTGTCACCAAGGGACAAGAACGGCCCCGCGCCCTTGCACCGGGGATCGGCTTCTGATAGTTGCTTCCCGCGTTCTCGTCGCGTATCGGGCGCGGCCAGGCTCCGTAGCTCAGGTGGATAGAGCTGGGGATTCCTAATCCCTGTAAGCCGCAGGTTCGAGTCCTGCCGGGGCCATCCGAACCACACCTTTTGCCCATTCTAGCGATTGCTTATGCGTCTTTTCGCTCTCGTCTTCGCCCTAATCGCTTTCTTTGCGCTGGCCTGCGGGGGCCCTGAGACCAAGGAAGCCCTGCAGACCCGGAGCCCCGAGAAGAAGGGGTCGGCCTCGGTCGAGAAGGCCGCAGCCGACACCTTGGTCTATGCCGAGAAGCTCCCGACGTGGCAGAGAACCTCTGCCGCTCGCTTCAGGAGCGAAGGGCACGGCGAGGTCTTCCTCGAGACGTTCGTGAACCCTCTTGGCGCCGCGACGGTCGGCACGGGTGAGGTCTTCGAGGAGGGTTCCGCCCTGGCCGCGGTGGCCTATCCCTCCGGGAACGAGTCCAACCCCTCCTTCACGCTGTTCATGGTCAAGATGCCGGCCGGGAGCAATCCCGAAGGTGGAGACTGGTTCTTCGGACGTGTCGAAGGCGGCGGCCTCACCTTGTCGGGCGATGCCCGTCAGACCGACGTCAGCGAAGCCTGTTCCAACTGCCACAAGTTCGGTGCCCGAGGGACCGACTTCGTCTTCGGCGCGCCGCGGCAGGACACTTGATTCAGCTCGTAGACATCTCCAAAGACTTTGGTCCGCAGCACCTCTTCTCCAACGTCAGCTGGCACGTCGATCGCTTTCCGCGCACGGGCCTCGTTGGCTCGAATGGAGCGGGTAAGAGCACGCTGCTGAAGATCCTGACCGGCAACGTCGAGCCCGACTCAGGGCGCGTCGTCATCCCCTCGAGTGACTCCATCGGCTACCTCGCACAAGAGATCGGCGAGCTCGACGGCGACACCGCTTTGCAGTGTGTGTTGCTCGGCCGCCGCGACCTCTTGGAGTTCGAGGCCCGGATTCGAGCCCTCGAGAGCACCGTCGCCCACACCGAGGGTGAGCTCCGAGACTCGGCCATAGTCCAACTGGGCGAGGTTCAGGTCCAGTTCGAGCACCAAGGCGGCTACACGCTAGAGTCTCGAGCCAAAGAGATCATGGCTGGTCTGGGCTTCGCCCAGAGCGATTTCGAGCGACACCCACGAGAGTTCTCTGGGGGCTGGCGGATGCGGCTGTTGCTCGCCCAGCTCCTGCTCACCAGCCCTGACCTGCTGCTGCTCGACGAGCCCACGAACCACCTCGATCTCTACGCGCTGAAGTGGCTCGAGACGTTCCTCGCCGAATACCCTGGGACCGTTGTCCTCATCGCCCACGACCGGGCGTTCTTGAACCGCAGCGTCCAAGCCATCGCCGCGCTCGAGGACGGCAAGCTGCGGCTCTACCCAGGCAACTACGACGCCTACGTCGCGACCCGAGAGCTCGAGCGCGAGCAGCTCGACAAGCAGTCGCGCGTGCAGGCGAAAAAAGTCGCCGAGACCCAAGCGTTCATCGAACGCTTCCGTTCGAAGGCGACCAAGGCCAAACAGGTCCAGAGCCGCGTCAAGGCGCTCGAAAAGCTGGACTCGGTCGAAATCCGCGCGACCGAGCGAGGCATCGAGTTCTCACTCCCGCCGGCCGCCCGGACGGGACACGTCGTGGTCTCGTTGGAAGGCGTGCGCAAAGCGTACGACGACCTCGTCGTCTACGAGTCCCTCGACTTTCGGGCTTACCGCGGCGAGCGCATCGCCCTCGTCGGGCCCAACGGCGCTGGCAAATCCACGCTGCTCAAGGTGCTCGCCGACGCGACCCCCTTCGAGGGCGCGCGACATCTCGGCGAGCATGTCGAGGTCGGCTATTTTGCCCAACACCAGGTCGAGTCACTGAACTTCGAGAACACTGTCATCCAGGAGATGCTCGAGCACAACCAAGGCCACACGCTCAACGTGGTGCGAGGGCTGCTGGGGGCCTTCCGCTTCAGCGGTGAGGCGGTCGACAAGCCGATCAAGCTCCTCTCGGGCGGCGAGAAGAATCGCTTGGCGCTGGCTAGGCTGTTGTTGGGCAGCCCCAACTTCTTGCTCATGGACGAGCCCACCAACCACCTCGACATCGCCAGCCGCGCTGCTCTCGAGCGGGCGCTGAGCGGGTTCAAGGGATGCCTCGTCTTCATCAGCCACGACCGGCACTTCATCAATCACCTCGCCACCAAGATCCTGCACGTCGAGCACCAACGGGTCATGGACTACCCTGGGACCTTCGACGAGTACGAAGCCAGACGGGCCGTAGAAAAGGCGGCGGCCGACGAAGAAGCCGTCTCGGAGAGCGGTCCGAGAGAGGGCGTGAGGAAAGCCAAACGCCGTACCCTCGCCGAGGCGCGCAAACGCCGACGCGACGCCACGTCGAAATTGAGGGCCGAGGTCGCCGCGCACGAGGCGCGCATCGAAGCCATCGAAACCGGCCTCTCCGAGCTGGACCAGGAGCTCGCTCGCCCGAGCACCTACAGCGACCCAGCTCGAGCCAAAGGGCTCGCTCAGACGCGCACCCGTTTGGCCGCCGAGCTCGAGCCGCTCATGGAGCGGTGGTCAGAGGCGCAGTCCGAGCTCGATCAGCTGGACGCCCTCTTCGACGAAGAAGAACGCGAGGCGGACGGCGCAGGGGATTAGTCATGACCGAGAAACAACCGGAACTGATCCTAATCTGCAACGACGACGGTGTGCACGCGCCAGGCATCGAAGCCCTGGCGAAGGCCGCCGAAGTCCTCGGCGAGGTCTGGGTCGTGGCTCCTGACCGCGAACAGAGCGCCGTTGGACACGGCATCAGCCTCGACAAGCCGCTTCGTGAAGTGCGACTCGGAGAGCGACGCTCGGCCATCAGTGGCACCCCCGCAGACTGCGTCTACTTCGCCGTGAGCCACCGACTGCCGCGCACGCCGACGCTGGTGATGAGCGGCATCAACCGCGGCAACAACATGGCCGACGACGTGTTCTACAGCGGTACCGTCGCCGCCGCGATGGAGGGTTGTCTGATGGGCATCCCCTCGATTGCGGTCAGCCTCGGCGTGGGGGGTGACCTCAGCGTCGCCGCGCAGGTGGCCGTCGACCTGGCCCGCGAGGTCCTGCTGCACGGCTTGCCCGAGCGGTGCTTGCTCAACGTCAACATCCCGCGCCGCCTCGCCCAGCCGTGGGAGCTGCGGATCTGCTCGTTAGGCTTGCGCTTCTATGGACGCGAGATCGCCAACAAGTCCGACCCTAGAGGCCGTCCTTACTACTGGATCGGCGGCCCCGAGCTCGGGTTCGCCCCGATCCGCGGCAGCGACTGTGTCACCCTCGACGAGGGCCACGTCAGTGTCACGCCGGTCCGCCTCGACCTCAACGACGACGCCCTATCGAGCGCACTTTCTGAGTGGAGCCTCTTCGGCCCGCGCTCGGCAGGCAACTCGCAGCCACGGATGGCGGAGAGTCGAGCAAACCCGAACGGGGGCGCGCAGGAAGCGCGCAACAACTCACCGAAGCCCGATAACACCTAGCTCTTAGGACTGAAGACCCAATGGACCTCAAGACCCTAGACTCCATCATTCGCGACGTCCCAGACTTTCCAAAGCCAGGCATCGTCTTCAAAGACATCACTCCGCTCCTCGCGAACGCCGAAGCCTTCAAAGCCACCATCGACCTCATGGTCGCCCGCTACCAGGGCTCGGATCTCACCAAGATCGTCGGGGTCGAGAGCCGTGGCTTCGTCTTCGGCGCGGCCCTGGCGCACGCGCTGAACCTAGGACTCGTCTTGGTGCGCAAACCCGGTAAGCTCCCCGCGGACACCTACTCCGTCAGCTACGCCCTCGAATACGGCACCGACACCCTCGAGGTCCACAAGGACTCCTTCGAGCCGAACGACATGGTCCTCGTCGTCGACGACTTGCTCGCCACCGGCGGGACCGCCGCCGCGACCGTAGAGTTGGTTCGCAAAGCGGGCGGCCACGTGAAAGAGGTCGCGTTCCTCATCGAGCTTGGCTTTCTCGATGGGCGCAAGAAGATCGGCGCGCCGGTCCACAGTTGGCTCAACTACTGAGCGTTTCCAGAGGGCGCAGCACGCTGCGCTCCTGCGTGGGCCGCGAATCGGCCGGCGGCCCACACTAGAGAATCAGGCGCACCCCACCTAGGGCCGCGATCTCGTGCGGGAACTTGTCGCCAGGTGTGCCGATGAACATGTAGTTCTTCGGGACCTTGAGCCGGCGCGAGAGCTTCTCGATGAGGTCGGGGCCAAAAACGCCCTTCACCGCCAAGAAGTCGATGCGCAGGTTGGGGTACATCTTGTCGATGCTGTGAAGAATCGAAGAGAGGTCCGTGGGGATGGTGCCTTCGTCCGCGTAGACGTGGACAATCTTCATCCGCTGAGTCTGCTCGTTCTCCAACACATACAACGCGGCGCGATTGAGGATCGACTCGCTGTCGCCTTTGGTGAAGTAGACCACCGTCAGGTCATTGATCTCTTTTACCTTTCGGTTCACGAGACGGTCGACCCAGGCGTTGATCTCCATGACGCGGTCCATAATCGACTTCGAGACGAAGAGCAGCACTCGGTAGAGCGGGATGCGCAGGAACATGGTGGCGACGCCGCTGCCCACGACCGCGAAGTAGGTCCCGAAGACCTCGATGTTCGGCAGGGTGAGGTTCCCAACCAAGCCGATCAAGACCGCCGTCAACGCGATGACGACCGAAGGCCAGCTCGCTTTGACCGCCCTCGGCAGCCGCGACCGAACCACCTTCAGCATCATGTTGCCGACGGCGAAGAGCGACATCACGGCCAGGAACGACAGCGTGTAGACTCCCGCGAGGAGGCCGACGTTGCCGTCGGGATAGTCGCTGGAGAGCGTCGTCGCCAGAATCGAGACGCAGAGCAGGAAGAAGCCGAAGATGATCCAATGGTTGGTGCGTCGCCACTTGTTCTCGGCGAGCAGGGCTTGGGGCAAGCAGCGGTCGAGGCTCATTCGGCGCACGAGTCCGGTGACGCCGACGTAGGAGGTCAACACCGCGCCGGAGAGGACGAACACCGCGTCGATGCTGACCATCATCGCGAGCCAGGAGCCGCCGGAGCGCTCTCCCATTAAGGAGAGCAGGCTGTTCTGGTTGGCCTCGAACTCGGAGAGCGGGATCATCCCCATGGAGAGGAACGAGATCAGCGGGTTGAAGATGGCGACCGCAATCCACATGTTGCGCAGCGTCTTCGGGAAGACGCCGGGCTTCTGTTCCTCGATGAAGTTGGCCGAACTCTCGAAGCCGGATATCCCCAGCATCGCCGCGGCAAAACCAAAGAACAAGGCGTGCATGATGCCGCCGGGGGGCGGGATGTGCCAGTTGGCGACGAAGGTGTCGGTCGAGCCCGCGACCTGAATGCCACAGGCGATGGACAGCAGTGTCAGCGTCACGATGTGGAAGATGAAGATGATCAGCGCGGCTTTGGCCGACTCGGTGATGCCAATGATGTTCAGCAGGGCGAACATTCCCAGGAGCAGGATAGTCGCCCATAGAACGTCGAGGCCGCTCCACAGGGTGTGAGCGTAGTGCATGGCCTCGCCCGCGCTGATGACCGCGGTGGCGATATAGGAGAGCAACGTCAGGCAAGCTGCGATGGCGGCGAACTTCTTGTTGCTGCTGTTGAGCAGCAACGTGTACGTCCCGCCGTTGAGGGGGAGAGCCGAGCCGACCTCGCCGTAGATCTTGCGGTAGAGGAAGAGCACCGCCGCAACCGTGAGCAGCACCAACGGCGCCAGGATCCCAGCGGCAACCCCAGCCAACGCGGACACGTAGAGGCAGCTCGAGGTGATGTCGTTGCCGCAGATCGCCGTGGTGCTCCACTGCCCGAGCTTGTGTTCGGGCTTCGCCCCCTGTACCGAGACCTCGGCCTGGTCTTCGCTGAGGTCGGTCATCCGCTCGGCCGAGCCCCAGCCTGCGAAGTCCCAGGTTAGCGCGGCCTCTAGGCTCTCGGTTCCCTTGTTCGATTCCACGTCACTCACTCTTCAAAGGCCTCCCTATAAGGGCGAAACAAGAACGCCAAGATCCAAAAACAGCCCACTGGCGGAGCGCTTGGAGTACGCCCACCCTCGATCGCTGTCAATCGAGATCCTCTCTCATCTATAAGGTCTCGACGACCAAATCGTCGAGGATCGCCGTGCCCTCGTCGGTGATGCCGATGACCAAGTTACTGCCGGGCAGTGCTGCACATGACGAGCTTCAAGGTGAGGCGGGAACGCTGAGCGCGTTTTGCTCGAATCCAGATCGTGCTGGAAAACTCCGTCAAGACGCGAGCGGCTCGAGGGTAACGAAGTCCTCGACACAGTTCCAGTGCGGAGGTCCCAGTTCGGTCCGGCAGCCAGTTCGGGTCCAACTGGTTCCAAACACTTCGCCGATGGGAGCCCGCGCAGCTCGGTATTCTGGGCGATAAGGTTACGCCCTGGGCTGGTATGGTCGCGCCCTTTCAGGGCAGGGGGGGGCGCCGCCCAGGCTCAACGCAGTCCGTACCGCGACGGAGCCCGGAACCTGGGCATCCGCCCCGAAGGGGCGGCCCCGGAAGTAGCCCAGCGCGGAGCGCTAGTGTAACGCTTCACATGTGTCCGTGCTTATGAGCGTGGCCTTTCAGGGAAGCAGGGCTCTGCCCTGACCCGCCGGGGGACTTTGTCCCC
>PFUG01000101.1 GCA_002789955.1 Deltaproteobacteria bacterium CG_4_9_14_3_um_filter_63_12
TCCGGGGGACAAAGTCCCCCGGCGGGTCAGGGCAGAGCCCTGCTTCCCTGAAAGGCCACGCTCATAAGCACGGACACATGTGAAGCGTTACACTAGAAGGCCAGCGCAGCGAGGCCCTCGACGCCGCCCAGCGCCGTGGACCTGGCCGCCCAAGCCCTCACCGCCCTCACCCAGAGACGCGTCCAACTGCAAGAGTCCGCCGTCGCCCTTCGCGACCGAGTCGCCCGGCTCGAGGGGCAACTGGAGAGTCAGCGGCAGCACTGGGCTTACTGGATCGGACGCGCCTTGGCGCCTTGGCGTTGAAAAGTCTCCAGATTTCCAAACGACCCTGAGAGCCATCGAATAATAATCGAGGACACATGCGAAGCGTTACGCCAGAGGCCATCTTGAAATTGCGTGTTTTGCTGAGATCGGTGGGAAATGCGACCGAACTCTGAACTCTTCCCAAAGGACATCTTGTGAGTGCCCGTCCGGAAATGGTCTCTGCTTATTTTGCTCCTCCGCGTTGGCCGGAGGGTCTCGAATTCGTTGACGAATCCAAACCCAAACCCCAAGCTCAGAGCGACTTCGAAGGCGGTGCACTAGGCCGCCTCGGCGTTGCGATAGCCCCGACGCCGGTGCACTCCGCCAGAGCACGCTGAATTGTGTGGAGGGCTAGACAAAAAGCGGGTGAGCTGGAAAGAATGCCTCATTGGTATCGAGTCGCGGCTCCTGTGCGCGGGCCTTTTCAGGTATGAACCAGCCGCCGCTGGACGTGACCGAACCCATTCGAACAGGAGGCAAGATGCGGACTCTCTCTCTCGTCGTAGCGCTCTTCATGCTCGTTCTTCCGGCTTGCAGCGGGGGGCAGCAGCAATCCAACACCCCCAAAGCTCAGCCGTCGACCTCGTCGCCGTTGTACGCAGCGGTGTACCCTACACGGCTGACGGCGACGACGATGCGTTGGGACAACGGCATGACCGCGACCAACACGACCCTCGATGAGGCGCCCTACTATCCCGACAGCCTCACCGAGCCCGACTGGGACATGGCCGGCGAGATCTACCGCAAGGCCGCGGCAGACGGGAAAGACCAGGCCATGACCGAGAAACTCGAAGAGTCTCGCGTGATCTCGACCTTCGTCGAGATGCGAGGCGCAGACATGGCCCGCAAAGTGGGCAGGAACGTCGACCAAGCTCTGGAGGCGTCGGGCGCCAAGGGCGGCACGTTCGAGTCCAGAGATGCCGTGCGCTCAGGGTTGAAGAGCGCCTCGACCGAGATGCTCGAGGAAGACACTCGCGCCTACAGCACGGCCCACTCCGACATCGAACTCAACGAGGAGCAGCTCGGGCGCAAGAACCGCAAAACCCTGCAGAAGCAGACGGACAGCCTCATCGCCGCGTCCTACTTCGTGAACATCGAGGGCCCGCAGTTGCTCGCCGAGATGAAGCGCATCGCCGCGGAGTCCAAGGACATTCGCGCCACGATGAAGAAGGAAATCGACGCGCAGCAAGCCTTCCTCGATTCGGACGCCACAGCCGAGCAGAAGAAGATCGTCAAGGCCCGCAAGACCAGCCTCGAGGAGGCGTCCGTCCAGCTCGACACCGTCGAACAAGACGTCACCTTGCGCCTCAAGGATGCCGACAAAGCGCTCAAAGACGTCCAGGACCGCTACAAGCATGTCATCGACGAGATGAACAAGGAGATGGACAAGCGCGCCAAAGAGATGGCAGCCACGGCGAAGGCCAAGTAGTCCTCTCCCGTAAGCGGTGTCCTTTCAATTTTTTTCCTCGCTGACCACGACCGATTTTTGCGCGTTATTTCAAACAGTTGTACCGCAAAAGTCGGTCGTCTGTTCGGCAGTTTCAGGCCGCGTCGTCGCTGTCCCCGTCGAGCTTCTGCTCGAGTTCTTTCAGCATCGCTGCGTAGCGGCCTCCCTGGCCGTTGGGATCCTCGAGCACTTGGGCGATGAGACTCAGCGCGTGCGCCGGCCCTTCGGGGTCGGTGCGCGCGCCGTGGAGCCAGGCGAGGGCGACCTGAAGTCGGCGAACCTCGGCTATGGAGGCCAGGCCTTCGCCAGCGCCCGAAGACCACGTCCCGAGAGTCCACTGCTGGCTGAGGGCCTCCTCGAGGTGCGCGATGGCGCTGAGCACCCGCTCTTCGGCGATTCCCTCAATGACGCGACGACGCACACCCGCGATGAGCGCTTCGCCCTCGCTCAACCCCAGAAAGGACGCGGCCCACTGCTCTTCGAGGGCGCGGAGCTGGTAGACGGCCCGTTCGGGGTCACTGGCGCGGCCCTCCACGATGGCGGCGTGTCGCGCTTCGAAGTCGTTGGCCATAGCCTTTCTCTTGTCCTTCGCCGGGTCTGTGGGTTGTGGGAGCTGTGTGCGCAAGGGAACGATTCCGGCGAAGGTGCAAAGTGTCTCTCCGTCATGGGAGCTTTCGCAAGCCGTCTGGTTCGTGTCAGAACCGACCACGGCACGCTAGATCGGATTTCGAGTCTCACCCCAGAGGACACAGAGCGTTTTCTTGTTCTTCTCTGTGCTCTCTGTGCTCTCTGTGGTGAGCATGAACCCAATATTGATTGGGATCCGCTCCCTCGTCGGGACTTGTGCTCCGTGTGTCGAGGCTTACCATCGGCACCTCGTTTTTCGGCCTTCTCCTTGATTTGGCGAAGAACCGAAGAAGCCTTCATTTTCAGTTCGAGATGGAGTCTGAGATGAGCTCATCCCCGCGCCGGCAGGTCACCCTCGACGGCAACGAAGCCGCCGCGCTCGTCGCCTACAAGTGTTCGGAAGTCATCGCGATCTACCCGATCACGCCCGCCTCCCCGATGGGCGAACTCTCCGACGCCTGGGCCGCGACCGAGCAAGAGAACATTTGGGGAACCGTCCCTCGCGTGGTCGAGATGCAGAGCGAAGCCGGCGCGGCGGGCACCGTGCACGGCGCCCTGCAAGCGGGCGCCATGACCACGACGTTCACGGCGTCGCAGGGCTTGCTCCTGATGATCCCGAACATGTTCAAGATCGCCGGTGAGCTCACCTCGTGCGTCTTCCACGTCGCGGCCCGCAG
>PFUG01000549.1 GCA_002789955.1 Deltaproteobacteria bacterium CG_4_9_14_3_um_filter_63_12
ATCGACCTCCTTGCCCTCCCACCTCTGACTTCGCCCAAATGCGCATTTTGTTCCCGGACGACGCCTAAGGTCGTCGAGGAGACGCACGAAGCTCGAGGCCGCGGATGACTCTGTAACGGCCCGGCCGCCTACTCGCAGCTCCAACGGCCGATAACGCTGACCTTGTCGCCATCCCAGGACTCGAGTTGGTCGCTCTCCCGCTCGCCTCCGATGAGCCGTGTCCAAATCTCACGCTGTCCGTCCCGGTCGAGGTCGACGTGGGCGAGCACCTCGAAGAGCTCGTGTTGCGACTCGTAGATGATGCGGAGCTCGTCGGAGCCTTGTGCTTGCAGGAGTAAGGCGCTCCAGGCCCAGGCGCCACCGAGCTCTTCGCCCCAGGTAAGCGAATAGATTCGCTCCGCTCGCCCGTCGCCGTTCAGGTCGAGCTCGATGGCTTGACGGACCATCAATTCGCCTAGTGCGTCGCCGGCTTTCTGACTGGCGAGCTCGGTCAGTCGTTGGAGCTGTTGCGAGGTCGGCGCGAACGATTTCGGAGCGCCCGGAGCCCCTGCGGCTGCCATTGGCCACCACGCGAAAGCAGGAGCCTCCGGCCAGCTCAAGGGCTCTGCCACCAAGGGCAGGATGCCCACCGCTGCGGTTCCGCTGCCGTCGGCCTCACAGCGCGCTTGGAAGGTGCCCTTCGACTTGACCTCACCGAGATCGCTGACCGAGATGGAGTCGCCCTTGGGGACCAAGGTGGCGCAGTCGCGTCCGGTCTCGAAAGGCGCGCCGAGGTCGCTGACACAGCCGAGCGGAACCAGCAGATCGGGGCCGAAGCGCACCATGAACACCGCCGGTGCGGGCGGTGGAGCCGTCTCGCTCTCGGGCGTCTCGACGGTGAAGGGCTTGCATCCAACCAGCACCACGGCGGCAAGCAGGAACCATAGATGGGAAGGCATCAAGCGCGCGCCTCCAGCATGAACTTCTGGTAGGTCTCGATGTCCGCGGGGCTGCCGAGGACGAGGGGAACGCGTTGGTGGAGGTCAGTGGGCATGATGTCGAGCACGCGCTCGTCGCCCGTCGTGGCGATGCCACCGGCCTGCTCCACGAGGAACGCCATGGGGGCAGCCTCGTACAGGAGGCGCAGTTTCCCCTGTCCAAAGTGTTCGTCTCGCCGATAGTCGCGTGGGTGCATGAAGATCCCACCATAGAGCAGCGTACGGTGCACGTCGGCGACCATGGAGCCGATATAGCGCCCGCTGTAGGGGCCAGCCTCAGGCGTCTTGAGGTACTCGACGTATCGCCGCGTGGGTTCGTCCCAGCCCGAGGAGTGGCCTTCGTTCACGCTGTAGATCTTGCCCTTGCGTGGAATCTGGAAGGACTCGTGGGAGAGCAGGAACTCGCCGACGGACGGGTCGAGCGTGAAGCCGTGAACGCCGTTGCCGGTCGAATACACCATCATGGTCGAGGAGCCATAGACCACGTAGCCGGCGGCGACCAACCTGTTGCCAGGCTGCAAGGCGTCGGCGAGGGTTCCATTCCCGGACTCAGAGAGCCGGTGGTGGATGGAGAAGATCGTTCCGACGGAGACGTTGGCGTCGATGTTGGAGGAACCATCGAGGGGATCGTAGGTCAGGACATACTTTCCCTTCTGATACTGGTCGGGGATCGTGATGAGCTGAGGCTCCTCTTCGCTGGCCATACAGCAGACGTGACCGCCGTGGTTCATCCCGTTGTAGATCACATCCTCAGCGTACCGATCGAGCTTCTTCACTGAGTCGCCCGAGGTGTTGATCTGCCCCTCCTCACCTCGCATGTTGATGAGGCCGGCCTGGTTGACCGCTCGAGAGATGATCTTGAAGGCGATGGTGAGATCCCAGAGCATGGCGGTGAGCTTTCCTGTGGCGTCTGGGTTGAGGTGCTGAGTTTCGATGAGGTGCCGTTGAACGGTGACGATTCTTTTCATTGCGTCCTTCCAAGTTGTTGCTCGCATCGTGCTCGCAACCCTTCGGGTTTGCACGACTCTTTGCCATCCATAGCTGCGATTTCTATTGCTGGCCGCAAACGACGATCGCAGCGGTGTCGAGCGAGCCGCTCGGTCCATTCAATAGTGTGTATTGGGACGTCTTACAATACAGCCCGCGACGTCACCAGTTCTTTTGTGGGCGGCCACGGTCGGCTTGCCGACAGGGTGGCCGCCTCGAAGAACCCTCTACTTGACGGTCACCAAGTCGATCGTGACCGCGGTCCCAGTCCCTCGCAGCAGGATCATCTCGGCCCTGCCCGACTCGAAGTGATGCTCGAGCTGTTGGATGGGGAACGCCGAGGCGGGGTTGTCACCGGCGTTAAAGAGCTTGATGAGCGAAGTGCCCGAAGGGAACGTGGCGAAGTCACTCACCGAGCTGTAGCTCAGGCTACTGGCCACCAAGGTCGTGCCCACATAGACGTCGAAGACAAAGGCGCCATCCAAGAGGTGAACGACCTCGGCCGCGGCGCTGCCGCTTTCGACCGTGGGGGCAGGGGTGTCCACCGACAGGATCCCCAAGCTGCTGTCCGAGACCTTGCCGACGAACGCGATCAGGTAGCCCTGATCGAGGAACTCGATGCGGTCCTCGAGCAAATTCGAGCTCGCCCCCGAGTTTCTCAGCGCGATGCGGCGGAGTCCGGGGGCGATCTCTTTCGATTCTGAGATCTCGCCGGCCTTTAGCGTCACCAAGCGATCGGTCTCGAGGAACACCTCGAGCGTGCCTAGGTCTTCGATACTGTGAATGAACCGCACCTGTGCGGTGGGCGCGGCGGGCTGATCGTCTGAGCAAGCATAGATCGAAACGAGCAACAGCGAGCAGATCGAACACCAAAGCCAATGGCGGTTCATAGACGTCTCCGGTCGAAGGGCAGCAGGCGAGTTGAGTCAGGCGCAAGGCGAGCCTCGCGCGAATGGCGGACAGCAGGGCAAACTCTAAGCCAAGAGTCGGGAACCCTCAACCCTCGCCTGCGTTGCAGGGCTCAAGGCACGTAGCCCACGCTGAAGACCGTCGTGGTCGTCGTACTGACGGCGGTACTGTGGGTCGCGGCAGTGCTCGAGGTGCCGAAGGTCAAGGCCGCCGAGAAGTCGACCCCAACTGAGAAGCCAGCCCCGACTTCCAGCCCGACCTCGCCGCCGAGCCCGACGGTTGGATTCAGCGTCCGTAGCCTATCGGTTACGCTGAGGTATTGCCCGCCCAACTCCATCCCCACTCCCCAAGAAAACCGTTCCCACTTGTCTCCGCCGCCCAAGAACAACCCCACCCCAAGAACATCGAGCGCAGGAGTGGGGAGAGTGATCGGATGCTCGAGCGTGGACGCGTGTCGCGACCAAGTGCCTCGCAGTCGCGCAAAGAATGGCCGGTAGCGCAGCCCAACCTCGGCCTGCAAGCCAAGCCCAGGCCCCCAAACCTCGGTGTCGCTGCCAAACAGCGCACGCCACAGCCCCCCCAAGGCGAAGGTCGGCCCGTCTAGCGGCCCCCAAGGGGGGGAGTCGATAGTTGGAATGGCGCCGATGACGTGGTGAATCACGGACCTGGCAACATCGAGCGCCAAGAGCGCGGCGACGACCCGCAACGCACTCGCTCGGCTCTGTGGAATGGCGACACAGACCGCAGCGCGGACGCGAATTCGCTGCGCCAGTACATTGGCAATTTCACTGGTCCGCTCGAAGTCGACGACGTCTTGGACGAACTGGATTTGCTCCGGTGAGGCGTCTGCTCGCCGCAACCGATAGCTCGCGTCGAGGTCGAGCAGACGCTCGAAACACCTCTCGGCCTCTGCGTCGAGACCGACCATGAGATAGCTCATGCCGAGCAACTCGAAGCTCTCCACGAGCGCTTGCAGCGGGAGCTCTGACGGCAGCTCCTCTCGCACGAGCAGAGGTCCTTCGAGAGTGTCGATCACACAGCGGTAATCGATGAGATCGTAGCAATCTCGGGCCACCCTTGCGCGCTCGACGAGGTCCTCCCTGCTGCCAGGGATCGACTGCGCACTCCCGCGGACAGGGTTCAACAAACCCAGCGCCAGCACTAGGGATGCGATCAACGAGGCCCGCACACGAGAGGGACGATTGCAGCGCAGGGCGGTCAACGGTTTCCAAGAGGCAGTAGGAATCAAAGCAACAGGCCGCAAACCGCAGAGTTCGCGTCCTTCGGGAATCAATGAACCAAGGGCTTTCTAAGCAGGAGAACCTTGAACTCTCGGGGTTTGAGCCCCATCACTCGCTCCTCGAGGGGGGTCCACCACAGCCCTTCGACGGCGTCCAGGTCAATCGCGAGCGCAGGGACGCGGGGCGGCTGGCTTCGAGCCGCCTCAGTGCTGGGAAGCGAGCGAAATCCGATCGCGAAGGCGTCCTCCATCAGCATGCTTCGCGTGTAGGCGATCTTGCGCAACATGGCACCCTGTTTCGAGAACAAGGAACGCAGCAGCCGAAACTGCGTGCGGCTCAAGGACAGCACCTCTACGGTGCCGTCGAGCTCCAAGAAGTCGGGGAGGTCGCAGACCGCGACCTCGAAACCAAGTGCGTCAGCGACTTGCTGTAAATGGCCAAAGTGGATCGAGACCTCGGCGTGAGCCAAATGGGTAGACTCCACAGGATACTTCCACAGGTGGCCGAACTCCGTGACAAAGGCTCGCCCTCCTGGAGCAAGAACCCTCCACGCCTGCTCGAGGAAAGCGATTGCGCCCGTGTTGAGCAGAAACGACTCGGGAGCGTCCGAGAGATCGAGCCCGTAACGTGCAATTTGCTCCAGCGCCTCGGGCGGCCCTTGGCAATCCAGCTCGCGGCCCTCCGACTCTTCTGACTCGTCCGACTCCTCCAGCTCCTCCAGCATCGCGTCTGGATCGCTCCAAACCCGCTCCGCTCCTGGGGCTCGCGCTTTGCTCATCCTGGCCGAGCGGAAGTCGGCGATCACCTCGTTGCAGACCAAGAGCTCCACACTTCCACTCGGCAGGTCCAAGGCCTGGCCATCCCCGGCGCGCACGTTGGCCATCGGAAAGCGAGCCAGCCGTTGGGTTTGGGAACGGCGCAGCTCTGGGGACAGGTCGACGACGGTGTAGCTGAAGTCCTTCAAGCGCTCTGTCAGAGACTCGACGAACCCCGAAGCAAAGATCCCAACTCCTCCTCCGACCTCGACGATGGTTGTGTGTTCTGCCCCTTCGCGCAGCCAACCCATACCAAAGAACACTTCGACCACCCGCTGCGCATACGTCAGGCCGCCCAGCGCGACGTGGGGTACTCGAAAGAGATGAGAGAGCGTGGTCTCGACGTCCTCGAACTGCTCGAGCGCGTTGGTGATGCCAGTCTGGTGGTATTCCTCCAAGTCGAGCAGCTCTCGCTCGCTCGCTCCCACCACGCTGGCCATCTCGGCGGCCACTTCGCCCAACCTCGCGAAAGGCATGCTGCTGGCGAGGTAGGGTGGGGGGGCGAGGGACTTGTAGAAGCTCCGTGGCACACTGTGGATCCGTGTGAGCTGTTGCTCGGAATGGGTCCACTCCGAGAGCAGTGTCAATACCTGCCTTTCGATGTTCGAGCGTTCACGGTCCGGGTTGTTGTGCGCTTCCTGCGCGCAACCCTTCGGGTTTACACGACTCTCCGCCATCCCTGGCGGCGAGTTCTCATCGACGAGGGCGTCGATGATGGACTCGACCGACCGTTCGTCGTCGATGAGCTTCCAAAGCCTCGAGGCCAGGCCGGTCAGCGTCAGATGTCGGGGGGGATGCTCCGGCGAGCGACCCACTGCGAGGTGTGTTTCACTCCCCACGTGCAACGCCACGCGCCACGGGGATTTCCACGGGATCCGCTCGACGAGTCGGCGCCACTCGTCCGCGCCCGCAGGGAGCAGGCAGTCGTGCTCGATGAAGGTGTCGACCACTTCGTCGAAGACCTCGGGGGCGAGCTCGTGTCCAACCTCGTCAAGGCACCGTGGAGACTCGAACTCGTCGAGCAGAAGCTTCAAGTCCAGCGACATCTCGAGCAGATAGCCGAAGAGATCGTGATAGAGGTAGAGCCTCTCTCGTTGCACGAACCATGAGAGTCGGCTGGATCGCACCCAAGTCTCTTTGGGTCGGACACGTCGTGTGGGCACCGTTGAGCCTGCCTGCGTTAGGGCGCGCCAGGAGCCACGGCCCCCAGCCACGCTGCTGTTGACCAGGACTCGCAATATGCAGCGTGGTGTGTGGTCAGCTCAACCGTCCGCTCAGAAAGAGTAGCTCGTCCCCATGATCCACTGGAACGCGATACGACCATCAGAAATCGGGTCACCGTAAGGGCTGTCGACGGGAACCGAGGTGCCGTCGTTGCCCAAGCCGGCGAAGCGCAGCTCGTTGTTGAGGCGCCAATCTCCGAGATAGAAGTCCACGCCTAGGCCGACGTATCCACCGAACTCGTCGTAGCCGTAGCTCGAAGGACCGTGCCGGTCGTCGAGGATATCGACAGCCGAGCTCATGAAGCCAAACGACAGGAATGACTGCCACCACGAAGGCTCGCCGAAGTAGTAGGCGGCGCCGAAGTTGCTGACCGAGCGGGTCTCGTCAAACGGCCTGTTGTCGGCCGAGCGAAAGACCGCATCCACCCCAAGGTCCACAGACCAATTGTGATCGAAGCGCCACTTCACGTTGAAGCCGAAGCCACCGTAGTTCGCCGTCCCGTCTGGGTCGATCCAGTCGTCCGAGGCGGTGAAAGAGCCCACGCGGAAACCCACTTCGAAGCCCGTCACGTCCCGCTCTTTGCGAGCCCAGTAGGCGTCGCGGACCTCGGCGGAGTCCGCATCGGCGGCCTGAGCGGTCGTGGGCGCAGGCGCCGCTGGCTCTTCCTTTGAGACCTCTTCGACGGGAGCGGGCTCGGTGGCCTTGCGCGAGACGATCTTCGGACCGGCATTGACCACCAGCGGCACCAAGAGGAAGACTCCCGCAACGAGAACAACCATCGTCGTTTTCTTCAGTTCAGTGGTTCTCATCTTGGCCTCGTTTCGGTCTGGAGTCCGCTTGCTCCGGTGGAGGGTTCGTCCGCAGGGTGGGGCCTCTGATTCACACTGCGCAACGGGTGACGCAACTCACACCCATTGCCCAGGACAGACGCTACGCCCAAACGGCGTCGACAATCGCTCAAAGACGATCCCAGCGTGACGCCGCCATCGTCTCGAGTCGTCTCGGGTCAGGTGCAAGCCCCGTGCCGGCCGCGGCATCACGTGGTGATGCGCACTCGAGCCGTCGGCGAGCCAGCCCTGTGCCGTCTCGTCACTTTGCAGACTGGCCTCGAATTGGTGGGCTATTCGTCCATGAAATCATACCGCTGAGAGCCGACAAACGTGTCCCCGCCCAGTCGGTAGGGGTAGATCGCGTGTTTGAAGTAACCGCTCACGGTCGCCCGCGGGGTGGCTCTGACCACGATCTCGGCGCCAGACCCATCGGGTTTGATGTTGACCTGAAAGCGGTTGTTCCCCTTCGTGAAGGTCACGACGTAGGAGTTCGGCTCTGGATTCTGGCCGATACCCGACACCGTCAAGCCGCTGATCGTCGAGTGATTGGCCTTGAGCTCTTTCATCGCCTCGTACACCTGCAGCGGGCTCTCTTTCACGCGGCTGTGCTGGAAGATGTTGCTGTTGTCGACTTCGACGAAGTACTCGATGACCTCGAAAGGCCACTGTACCAGCGCGCTCTCCGCATCACTGAAATCCCAAGGTGGGGTCTGCGCCTCGGCGTTTGCCGAGAGGAGCAAGACCAACACAGCGCAGACACCAAACCACGACATGCGTTTCTTCAGGGATGGATGATTCACGTCTGGATCCTCGCTCGATATGAGATTCGCGCGCTACTCGGCACCGAGCGGGCTCGAAACGAGACCGCTGGCGTGCCTACGTGCGATGAGTGAACGCGGACACAAGAGAAATGTCCTTTCGAAATCGCCCTTAGTCAAGGACGCTGGTGTGCTTCCCAACGTCTCGACCCATCTGCGACTTACGATCGCGTGCTGTTTTGAGCTTGGGTTCACCGCCAGCGACGGGTCACCTCGTCGCTCTTCTTCACCACTTCGAGCTGTGACACCCTTGTCAGGGCGCGATCCTCGACGACGGCGACGCCCTCGACATAGACCGTCCTGATGGCCTGAGTCGGGTCCGAATAGACGAGATGGTGGAGCAATCGCTGCGGCGGATGCAGCGCCGGGTGGTTCAAATCCAACAGCATAAAATCGGCGTGATAGCCCACGGCGATTCGACCGACCGACGTCCCCGTCGCGGTCGCTCCTCCTCGAGTCGCAAGCGGCCAGCACTCCTCGGCCGTAATGGCGTCGCCGCGCGACAGACGAGACTTTTGCAGCAGCGAGGCGAGCCTCAGCTCGTCGAACATGCTCAGGCGGTTGTTCGAGGCTGGGCTGTCGGTCCCCAACGCCACGGGAACCGAGGCGTCGAGCAGCTCTCGCAACTTGAAGAAGCCACCGCCGACGGCGAGGCTGCTCGCGGGCGTGTGCACGACACACACGCCCGAGTCCGCCAAGAGCGCGATCTCGCTGGCGTCGATGGCGTTGGCGTGGACCGCAGTGAGCCGTGGGCCGATGATTCCCAGCTGATGCAGAAAAGCCACTGGGGGGCGGCCGTGCTCCTGAATACACTCATCGCGCTCACCCTGGCCGGCGGCGACGTGCAGGTACATCCGCGAGCGGTTCTCGATCGCCAATTGCCAGGCGGCTTCCAGCATCTCCACGCTCGCCGCGTGCATCGAGTGGGGAGCTGGCAACACGACGACGGTTGGGTTGTCCTCGTAGGAGGCAACCAGCTCGGAGGTGTTGCGAACCGCCAACGCGACGGGCTCTCTGAAGGCGTCGGGGCCGCCCTGCCAGTCGAACATTCCGCGCGCCAAGACCAGGCGGATGCCAACCTCCTGAGCGGCGTCGATGATGGCGCGGGCAAAGTCGTTGCCCTTGTAGTTCATGTAAAAGAAGTCGACCACGGTCGTGATGCCGTTGAGCAGCATCTCGCTAAAAGCCTGACGAGAACCCGCGAAAACGTCTTGCGGCGAGAGGTCCAAGGCCAAGCGATAGATGCCACGCTCTCGCCACTGATAGAACGAGAGATCGTCGATGAACCCCCGCAGCAGCACGTGGAACGAGTGTGTTTGGCTGTTGACGAGGCCGGGAACCATGAACATCCCTTCCAAACGGATGACCGCAGGGGAGTCGTCGTCGATGGGAGGAATGGAACGCAGATCGCGGTGGACGGCGGTGAACCGCCCGTGCTCGACCAGGAGCAAAGGCCACTCGACGATCGTGCCATCGATCAGAGCATTTTCTGGCTGGAAATATTTGGCCATTGCATCACCTGTAGGCGTCACGCTCAAACGCGAGAGTGTCGGCGCACAGTCTGGCGGCGATGGAATCGGAAGGCAACCTTCCTCGAGTCACCCCAGTGTTCCACTGGTAAGGTTGCGTCGCCAATGATAGTGGGCCTTGGACTGTGACAGGCACCCTGCCAGCGACCCCATCGAGTCGAGGAAACGTTGGGTAGAAAGAAGGACAGCGCTCTCAGACGGCTCCAGCGTGTCGTGCTCAAGACTCTGCGCTCGCGTAAGCTGATCCTCGTCGAGGTTGGCGCTATCGCCATTGCTGGGGCAATCCTCACCTTGGTTCCGCAAGCCACAGGGCCGGCAACAGAGACCGCTGCGTTCGAGACGGCGTTTCCCTCGCTGACTCCGATTCTGCAGGCCATTCAGTTCGACCGGGTCCTGTGGAGCACCTGGTTCTTGTTCATTCTGACCCTAAGCTGCGCTTCGCTGGCCGTGGTCCTGAACGACCAGTTCCGCAAAGCGCTGAAAATCTGGCTCCGTCGCCCCCGGCCGTCGCACTTCGCGCGGGCTCCCTACCGTCTCGAATTCGAGCGCCCAGCCCGCAGCGACACGGCGCCCGTCGAGACGCTCGAGCGACGTGGCCGAATCGCCGTATGGGGTCTGCCCATGTTGCACCTCGGCCTGCTCACCGTCGTGCTCGCCGGTGTCATCCGCATGCTCTGGGGACAAGACGCCGTGGTCGACTTGATCGAAGGGGAGACGCTGCCGACCTCCCCAACCGCCTATGGTGCGCAATGGAACGGTCCCTTCGCCGGTGAGTTCTCGTTCGCGGACCCCATCACCTTCGAGGAGCTCGACCTCGACTTCTACGAATCCGGGCGGCTGAGAAACATCTCTGGCCGCGTTCGGGTCGGAGAGGGCATCTTTGCGCGTGTCGCTATCAACGAGCCCCTGGTCTTCGGCTCCCGGCAGCTCTACCTCTCGCAAACCTACGGTCCGGCAGCCATCGTCGCCGTCGAGGTCGGAGGTGTCACCGAGAACATCGGAGTCCCAATGAGCCTAGAAGGCAAAGACTTCGTCGGACTCACTTTCGTGCATGGGATGGAGCTCAGGCTGCGTGGCCAGGGGCCGTCGTTTGG
>PFUG01000210.1 GCA_002789955.1 Deltaproteobacteria bacterium CG_4_9_14_3_um_filter_63_12
GCTCAACCGAGTAGATCTCCCAGTTGCCGTCGCGCTGGCTGAGGAAGAACACGCGATCCGTGGCGACGGCCCGAGGAATGGCGACAAGCTGTTCGGGAGATCCCTCAATCTTCGCATTACCTAACTCAACGATGAACAAGAAGTAATAGGTGTGACCGTTCTGCAGATTTGGCACCACATACGACAAGCGCTCACCTGCTGTACCGGGCGACTTAATCCATTGAGAACCGTCATACAACTGGGTATCTCGTTGAATAGGCTGCCCTTCACGCCAATAGACCTCGTACGAGGTCGCACCTTCAAAGGCGTCCCATTGAACCGTCACCTGTCGATCGCCGGGCGTAGCCACGAGTCCTCCGACGATGTCAAACGGCAACATGGACAGATCGGGAAACACCTCAGGACCACAATCAAAAACTAAGTCGTACGACGCCTTAGGGTACCCAACTTTCTCCAAGGTGAGAATGTAGGAGCCCTTTGGTAGGTCTTTAAATTGGAACATGCCTGACGTGTCTGACGTGGCGTGCCTAGCGAGGAACCAGCTCTTGTCCAACGTACAAGAGACACCTTCGAGCACATCGCCCGACCCAGTAACAACACGTGCCGTGAATTCGCCACTACAAAAGACCGAATCTTGCAACGAGACATCTGGGAACGACAGGACACCATCCGTCTCCTCCGGAGTACTTCCCGTTGGCTTTGAGATCACTGGGTTGGCTCGGTACCCTTCCGCAAACACCAAGGCTGAGTACTGCACATGTGGCGAAAACGGCAGCTCGATTTCCAGCTTTCCGTCTGGCCCCGTCTTGCCCCGTTCCAGGATCACGTCCCCTCGCGCAGCAAACAGGATCACGTCCCCTCGCGCAGCAAAGGTGACCCATGCCCCTTCGATTGGCTCCAACCTGGCCGAGTCGCGAACCATAACCGTTGCAGTGATTGTGGGGATGAACGATTCGACGGCGGCGTGACCATCCGATTCTAGCCACGCCTTGACCTTCGTGTACGCGTCGTTGTTGCATTCGGTTCCCGTGGCGCACGCAAGTGCCGCTTCGTAGAGCGACGTCGATTTATCCAACGCCTTATTCATAATCGGATGACCCGACTTTGAGCCATCGCTATGCCAATATCCGTTAGGCGGATTCAACACATTCTCTGAATCTACAGAGATAGACGTGCCGGGGCGCAAATCCTTGTCCGTACCGAGGACATGCTCGGTAACGTTCAGCATATCCCTCTCTCCATTGGGAAGACGAAAAGGATACTTCCCCTTGAGAAGAGGTATAGACCAACCCAACTCAGGACTAAAGCGCTGGCCATTGTAACTGACCAATCCGTCTCCGTCATGCACGTCATAGCCTACCAATTCCATTTTCCAATTCGACTTCGACGGCGCAAGCAAACCAATGAGGACCTGGATTGGCAAATCCTTTGGGAATGGATGGCGATCGAAGTGGGTCAACTCGGCAGCGATGTACCCGGGCTTCGTTTCTTCCTGCAGGTCGAAAAGATCTGTAGCTAGTAGCGGTCCTCCGGCCCCTTCCCCCATCTGATTGCAGGAGATCTGTGAGCAACCTTCGAACAGGTTGCTATCCTGCCCCCCCAAAAACGCCACGTCATACATGTCTTGTGGTTTATCTGCAATGCCGGAATGTGGGGTCCCAATCGTCACCAGACTCGCTACGGGACGTCTCGCATCGGGCTCGACCAAACCTTGAAGATACACCCTGGAAAGGACCCCACCAAACGAGTGGGCAAGCAGGTGCACGGTCTTTCCCGTCTTCCAGGCGATCGCGTCCACGGCCGAGCGTAGATCTTCAGCAACATCTTGAAAACGGGCGTTCGTACGCCACCTGAACTCAAACGGCATGTAACCCAGGTCCGAAATACGATCGGGAAAATCGTTCCAGTAGCCTCGCGCTTCATGGAAACCATCTCCTTTGTGATACCCATGGATAAACAGGACTGGGTCACCCACGGGCCTTACACCCCACCACACAGGCATCTCCGACCTGATCTCCGACCCAGGCTTCACAAGGATTCGTTTTTGCTGATCAAGCGGAAATGAAACCTTGTCTTTCCCGTTAGGCAGCCTCGCAATGGTGGTGTCTGTTACATCTATAAACGGAATTTCAGGCGTCCACTTCGGCCAGACGTCAAAAAAGTAGGCCTTTGTGCCCCCCCATTTGTTATCACTGACATATGGCGGCGTCGCCGCTGCAGCGGCAGTAAGCTGTGCCACTGCGGAATTTGCGTGTGGCTGTGCGACGGCAGCGGGCGTGTTGTGGTCCAGGACATCGGGAGGGGGTAGGTGCACGACGACCTCGGTCACGGGGAGGTCGGATCGGATCTCCACCACGGGGTCTTCGTCCATATCCCGGCCGCGTAGGACCGAGACCGTCGATGGTTGCGCGGCAGCGCCAGGGGGGACCTCGACCACGATCTCTTCCCATTGGTCGGCCACGGTGCCGCCGTCAGGACCGACCACCTCGCTGGCGATGACCTCACCGACCATCACGTAGAACGAGCCCGAGAGGCGACGCCCCTTGCCCGTCGCCTGGTTCACAACCTCGATCTCGAACGGGATCTCCTGGCCCATGGCGGCGACGCCGGGGATTTCGTAGGCGAAAACCCCGCCCGCGCCGACTACGAAGCCCGCTGGGCCCGAGCGCACGGTGTAGAGATATACCGTGGTCGCGGGATCGGGCCCGCTGACGTGGACCGCCCGCGACAGGAGGCTGCCCCGGAACCCCGCCACACGGTTGGCGATATCGGAGATGGCGACGACCGTGATCCCTCCGTGGGCATCTGGAAAGCCGAGCATGTTGTCCGGCGAAAGGTCGCGGTCGGCGAGGTCTGTGACCATCGCCTCCAGCCACGAGGCCAAGCCCAGATGACGCACGTGTAACCGCAGGGCCAACGTGTCCACCCCTACCGGCTCCGCGGCCGACCAACTCCCGGTACTAACGAGGCCGATGTCATCGATGCGCTGGATCGCCGCATCGCGGCGCTCCCATACCGTCCCGCCCGGGCTCTGATCCGCCAGGGCGGCGACGAGGGTGGTGACCAGGGTGAGGTTCGCTGTGGCCGGATCGTCCGAGGCGGAGTAGATCGCCCGGAGCGTGCCGACGAACGGCTCCGCGCCGATCGTCCCGCCGGTGGCGACGATCTCATATCCGTTGGCAACCTCTGCCGCGGGGACCTGGACGGCAAACTGCCCGTCTACGCCGGTCGTGCCGGTGGCGACCACCCGGCCGTCGAAGGATCGAACGGTCACCATGGCCCCTACCAAGGGGTCATCCGTCGCGACGCCGGAGATGGTGATCAAATTGCCTACAACGGGCGTACTCTTGATGGTCCACGCGAGCGCACCAGGGTTAAAGGCGGAGGTGCGGTTCTGGCGA
>PFUG01000403.1 GCA_002789955.1 Deltaproteobacteria bacterium CG_4_9_14_3_um_filter_63_12
TAGGCCCCAAAGGGGCGGTTGCTAGTACACCAGGAGCCAGGCCGTGTCAACGATTTTCCGGGCATTCGCGGGTCTCCGCGCGGCTTCGACTCCACGCTCCAGCTCCAATCCGAGCTCGCTCGCCTCCCCGCGCCGACCCCGCGAAAACCGCTCGCGCGGTAGAACGCGAAATTCCGAGCGAGATGGCCTCGCCACACTCCCTCTTCCCCCTATTCTCGACCCACTCCAGACCCGTGTTAGAGTCCGTTACAAACGACCACTGGGTGACCTCGAACCCCCAGCGGCCCCGACCACTGGGTGACCTCGAACCCCCAGCGGCCCCGCCTCATCACGGATGGTGAGGTGTTGCCGAACCGATGACCGAACTTCGCACCGCAATGTATCGAAATGACGCGAAAATCGGTCGTGGGGAAGCGAGGCAATAGATCCCAATCGACTCACGGAGCGCCTCGCGCCCCCACACTGCCATGGAGAGGCTATGTACTATCCGTCCATCAACGACCAACCCACACTCCCGCCCCTCTCGGCCCGAGAGGCTCAAACCCTCGAGGAGCTCCAGCACGAAGACCCCAACAGCGAGGTCACCGTCCAGCGGACCAGCCCCTCGCTCGCTGCGCTGCTCGCACTCACCGGCGCCCTCCTCATCCTCTTCGCGTTCACTCGGCCGATCTTCGAAAACCAGTTCGTCGCCGAGAAGCTCGCACCGAGCCTCATGCCCTACCACGCCGGCGTGATGGACGCAGCGGTCGCTGGCGAGAGCGCCTCGAGCTCCGCCCAAACTCGCCTCACCGGATTCGAACGCTCCACCGGCAACATCGCCCAGATCGACGCCGCCACCGCCGTCATGAGCCGCTTCGATCACAGCCACGGGGAAATGACCCTCACCCAGTTCGCCTCCTTCCTCATCGACATAGACAGCCTCCCCATCGCCAACTCCTCCGACAGTGTGCGGGCGTGCCGAACGCTCTTGGCGCTCATGGCGGTCGTCGCCCTCTTCGCCATCCTCGTCGCGCTCTACACCATCGCGCTGAGATTCAAGCCGCTCGACACCTACCAGATCGCCGCTCAGGGCACCTTCGGCACCCTCTCTATCGCCCTCTTCGGCGCGATGGCCGTCCTCACCATCGTCGACGCGTCGGTTGGCTCTCAGCTCGTCTCCGAAGGCATCTTCTTTGGAGCCGCTGGCTCCGTCTTGGTCTGGACCAGCGCCCTGGGCAGCCTCGGCTGGACGAAGCTCATCCCGGTCGGCTTCAGCTCCGTCGTGATGGTCGGCATCGTCGCCTCGCTCTCGGTCCTGCTCGTCACCTTGTAGCCCCAATGCGACGAAGCTAGACTGACCTCACCCTCGGACTGACGCCGGACGCGCATGGAAGCAGACTACAAGAGCGGAGATGTCCTCTCTGATCGCTACCTCATCGACTCGGTCATCGGTGCCGGTGGAATGGCGACGGTCTATCGCTGCAACGATATGCGGCTCGATATGACCGTCGCCATCAAGGTCCTCCGGAGACAATTCAGGACACAGGCCACTGTCGTCCAGCGCTTCCTCCGCGAAGCCAAGCTGCAGGCCAAGCTCAGACACCCGAACATCGTTCAGGTCACCAACATCGAGGAGCACGGCGAGCTGACCTACATGGTCATGGAGCTCCTCAAGGGCATGCCACTCGACGGCTATGTCCAAGCCAAACGAGGACTCGACGAGGCCGAAGCCCTCTCCCTGGTGGTCCCCATCGTCGACGCCCTCGCCTTCGCCCACCGCCAGGAAATCGTCCACCGGGACGTCAAACCCAGCAACATCTTCCTGGCCGAGCAGGGGCGCTCCTTGGTCCCTAAGCTCATGGACTTCGGCGTCGCCAGAGAGCTCGACGCCTCGATCACCACCGCCAATACTCTGCTCGGGACCCTCCCCTACATGAGCTTCGAACTCGTGCAATCGGCCCGCAACGCCTCCCCTGCCAGCGACGTCTACGCCATCGGCGTGACCCTCTTCGAGCTCCTCGCCGGCCGCTTCCCCGTTCTCGGAAGCACGCTCCAGGAATACGTCTTCGCCATGATGGAGCTCGTCGAGGCCCCACCGCTGAGCTCCATCGGTGTGCAGGTCAGCGCGGAGACCGACGCCATCATCGCACGCTGCCTCCGCAAGGACGCCAGCGAACGCTACTTGAACTGCGCCGAACTCCTCGAGGCCCTGCAAAAGGTGCCAGGACGAGCTCAGAAGGCCGCCTCCTCGGTCGCCCCTGCGCCCGAGTCCTTCACTGAACGGGTTGAGATTGGTCAGGGACCCGCCGCCAATGTCTTCCATTGTGTCGATCGCGAAGGGAAAGCCTTCACCCTCAAGGAGTTCGACCCCAACATCCCCGGCCTCCAGCCCCTGCTCCACTCCATCGCCAGCCGACAAAACGAAATCGCCGCCGTCTGCCCCTTCGTCCAGACCACCGAGGTCGTTCCCAACGGCGTGAAAAGCCCCCGACTCGATGGACAAACCCTGGCCGCAATGCTCGTGAGCTACGGCCGCTTCGACCCAGACTACACCCTCGAGCTCTACATCCGCCTGGCCGACGCCCTCAGGATCTCCCATTCCCGAGAGCTCCTGCATGGCCACCTGCACCTCGGCAACATCTTCCTCGCCCAACAGCCCGATGGCGTCGTCACCCCCATGCTGATGGACTTCGATCACCTCTCGGTCCTCGGCGAGCGAGCCCTCGTCAAGCGCGGCACCTCCCTGCCCTTCTGCGCACCCGAGCTCGGCGGTGGACACCCGCCGACCCCAGCCTGCGACATCTTCTCCTTTGGCATCTGCATGTTCTTCACCCTCACCGGTAAACTGCCCATCCACTCCACCAACCTCATCGGCTGGAGACAGGAGGTCGCAGCCCTCGGTGCCATACCCAACGCCCGCGAATTCGTCCCCGAGCTCTCCGAGGACCTCAGCAAAGTCCTCGGTTGGTGCCTCAGCCTCGCTCCAGCCGCACGCTATCTGGACGTCAGCGAAGTACACCGAGACCTCCTCGCCGTGCGCCTGTCCAAACTGGGGTACTGATTGCGCCACCTCACCCTCGCGCTGGCGCTCTGCCTCCTCCTCTCGCCGGCCCAAGCCGCCGCCCAAATCACCTTAGAGGGCGACGGCCTGTCTCTCGAGCTGCCCGCTGGCTGGCAGGTCCTCGAGCCGGGGGTCTTGCTCGCTCAACAGCGCGCCGAGGACAACTTCATCGCCGCCGCATCCCTCGACTCGCCCCCGAACCACCGCGCCGTCTTGGTGCTCACGACCAATCCCACACGCCCACTCAGCGTCCGAGACCTGAAGGCGCATCTGAAGGCCAGCGAGGAGGCCGTGCGTTCGGTCCCCACGGTCGAGCTCCTGGGCAGCTCCGTCCTCAGCGAGGAGGCCGGCGACCTCGGCCTCCTCGAGGTGCGAAGGAGAGACCGAGCCCTGCGCGACGACCTCGGGCTCGACACCGAATGGGTCCTGCAGATGACCTTCGTCTACCCCGGCCCGCAGCTCACTCAAGTCTTCGTCTACCTGCCCGCTTCGGAACAAGCCCTGCGCAACTCGATCAAAGAACTGGTCCCGACGGCGTTGCGGCGCCCAATTCCCACGCCAACCAGCCGCTCCAACCTCCCGCTCTTCGTCGCCCTTGCCGCGGGAACAGCGCTGCTCGTGATCGTCGCGCTGCGGGTCCACAACCGACGCCGACGTCGCCGCGAAGACCAGCTCCATCCCTTGGCTCCCGACCGAGGCCCGGGTGAGCACACACCGCGAGCGCCGTGGGAAGAGGATTTGGAGGAAGTCTCTGAGCCCAGCTCGACCGAAGACTGACCGAGGGGGGAGGGGCACCCCTCCCAAAGGCGGTGCATGACCGCCCTTGGACTGGGACAAATACCCCCTCAGCCGGTCGAATCACGGATATAGGGGGGTTCAATCCCCCATTTTCACCGGGTAAAATGGGGGTCAACCTGGGGGGATGTGCCCCCTCAGGCCGGTCATCGACCGCCGAAACCGGGGGGGGTGGCACCCCAAAGTCGGTGCATGACCCCCCGAAGGGGGTCTCGAGCCCCTCTTCGGGACGGCCTTCGGGTGGCAGCGGGGGGTAACCCCCGCTGGGCCGCCCGAGCGTCACTGCTGGCTCGCTGCGAGCCACCTCTGTTCCGAGTAACGCGCGAAATTCGAGCGAGCGCTGCCATTGACCCACGCAGAAGAACGGACATAAGTATCGAAGTCAGCGGCCCTCCCCTTCCGTGGACCTGACGGCCTCGAGCCGTAACCTCAAGCACCATGAGCGACCCGCAAGCCCTCATCGATACCGCATTCGCAAGCAAGTTCCGCGTCCTCTCGCTGGTCGCCGAGGGCTCTCAGGCCTACGTCTATCGCGCCTTCGACACGGTCCTCGAGCGCCCCGTCGCGTTGAAGATCCTCTTCGAAGATTCCGGGGGCGAAGACAGCCCCGCTTCGCAGCGGCTGCGCCGAGAAGCCGTGGCCTTGGCGCGCATCGCCCACCCCAACACGCCGACCGTCTTCGAGGCCGGGATCGACCCAGACACCCAGCTTCACTACGTCGTGATGGAGTGGATTCCTGGTGGCCGCCTGTCCAACTTCGTCGACCTCCCGCTCAGCGAAGATCAATTACTCAATCTGGCCGCCGACATCAGCGCGGGGATGTCTGAGGCGCACCGAAAGGGCATTCTCCACCGCGATCTGCGCCCAGACAACGTCCTCGTCACCACGACCATCGACGGGAAACCCGTCGCGAAGGTCGTCGACTTCGGCGTCGCGCAGTTCGACGAGACCTACGATCTCGCGCGACTCACCGCCCCCGACGAGGTCATGGGCGCGCTGGCCTACATCAGCCCCGAGCAAGCCCGCGGCGAGCCCGTCAGCGCCGAAACCGACGTCTATGCCTTCGGCACCATCCTCTACGAGTTCGTCTGTGGGCAGACCCCTCATGGCGGCTCGCCGGTCAAAGTCATCTCGGCGCATTTGGAGGGCAAGCGGCCCACCATCGAGCCCCGCGAAGGGTTTGCGCTCTCGCCCATCCTCAAGGCCATCATCCGACGGTGCCTCGAGGTCGACCCCGCTGAGCGCTTCGCCGATTGCTCCAAAGTGCATGAGGTCATCTCCAACGTCATCCGCGAGCGGCCCACGACCCATCCAGAGGCCATCCACGCGGTCACCGTCGACCGCGCCGCAAAGTTCGTCGTCGTGGGGCGCGCCAACGGTCGCATCGATGTCTACAACCAAGCCAACGGGCTCCCCATCACCCAGTTCAACGGTCACAAAGGCGCGGTAACCGCCCTCACCTTCCGCCCGGACACCGAAGAGTTCCTCTCGGCCGGCGAAGACGGCCAAATCCACCTGTGGAGCATCACCGAGGCGTGCCGGGCCGGCACCTGGCCAGGCATTCGGGGACGGCAGTCGACGCTGGAATTCAGCCCCTTTGGCTACATCTTCGCCTCGGGCGAGGTGGACGGCCGCATTCGGCTCTGGTCCTTGCTCGAGCAGAGGCCTTTAGGCGAGCTGAACGCCCACCAGGGCCCGGTCACCGCCTTGCATTTCCTCCCCGAAGGCCGCTTCCTCGCCAGCGGCGGTCTCGACGGCACACTCCTCCTTTGGGACATCGGCAGCCTGCAGCTCGCCGAGCGCTGCCGCTGGAATCGCGGCCCCGTGGCGCATCTCGCCATGCACGTCGCCGAGAGATTCGTGGTCGCCTTCCAAGACGGCTCCCTCGCCATGGGAAGGTGGAACCAAGAAGCGCCGACCTGGCACCGACACATCCATGACCAGCCCGTCTCACGGCTCTTCGAGCAGCACGGCGGACAGGGAGTCTTCTCCGTGGGGCTCGACGGCGCCATCCACTGCATCGACGTCTTCGACGGCGACCCGAGATGCAGCCCCGTCCATCACATCGAGGGCATTCGGGCCGCGGTCTTGCACCCCCAGAGCGAGCGACTCTTCGCCTCGAGCGACTCGCTCTTGATGCGGTGGACCTGGGATGTCCACGGCAACCCAACCCTAGAGGGGTTCCTCCCCGCTGAGCGCCGGACCGGCTGGGTCACCACCGAGCCCTCGAACGCCTCCCGCTGAAGTACGGAGTCACCATGACGCCTCCAGACGAAATACTCGAAAAACTCTTGAACCTGACCAAGGTCATCGAAGACGGCGGCATCGAGGAGCGCGTCCACTTTCTAACCCATTGTGCCCTAGAGTTCTTGCAGGCCGACCACGCCTCGACGCGGTTGCTCGACGCCACTGGCACCAAGCTCATGAGCATCGCCCGCGCTGGCGACGGCGTGCACAAGCCTCCCGCCGCATTCAACCCCGAGGAGGGCGTCATCGGCTGGGTCCTGACCGAGAAGAAGCCGGTCAAGGTCGACGACACCGCCAGCGACGACCGCTTCGTCGAGAAGGAAGGACAGGGCTTTGGCATCGGTTCGATGCTCGCCATTCCCATGTGGTCCTCCGATGCGGTCATCGGGATCCTGACCGTCACCGCCAAGGGCACCGAAGAGTTCGACGACGGCGACCTAGACCTGGCTCAACTGCTGGTCAACGCGGCTTCGCCAGCCCTGGCCCTCGCCCGCCTGCATAGGCTCAAGACCCTCGCCGCAGCCCAGACCGCCGAAAAGCCCTGAGCTGTCCACTAGCGCCCCAGCCACGCGACGATGAGGTCGGCGAGGCGCTCGAAGCCTGCGGCGTCTGCCGCGAAGGTAGGGGTTGGGCTGGTGGGCTCAGACGCACACTCGCGCACGAGCAGCGCGATGGCGCCCGTGGCGTCGCGGGGCTCGGCCGGCTCGCTGGTCCCAGGCGGACAGCACACCACCCGCGCATAGGACTCGGAGCGAAACCCTTCGGCCAGAATCACATCGAAAGCCCCCGCTGTCCCTGAGCGCAAGGTCGAGAGGGGGTCGGCTGGGCGGTCGATGAACAACACCCCGGTGGTCGGACCCACGACGGCGACCGCCGCGGCGCCAGCCTGGTGGTGGCGCCACGAGTCCTTGCCCTCGGTGTCCATCTCGTAGCCGTGGTGGGTGTGTTTCGCCGTCGCGACGGTCAAGCCACGGGCCTTGAGAAGGGGCACCAGATTGACGACGGCGGTCGTCTTGCCGGAGTTCTGGCGACCGATGATCGAGAGGACGGGGATCTCTTGGGACATGGGCGTCTCCTTGCAGCGCAATTGGGCCGTGGCACTTCATACCCGCCGCGGCCCAGGACGTAAACCCTCGTCAAAGTCCGAGGCGAGGTTGGGGACAAAGGGAATATCGATGGCGCTCCCCCTGCGGGCAGCATGACCAACGAGCCGAGGCTCACCGAACCTGGACCAAGGTTTCGCTCGTTGCGCTCGGTTCGAAGCTTCGAGATCGCGTGGGCCCGCGCCACCTCCGAGCGGGCGTCGGTCGTCCCCATCTCGAGCACTTTGTTCACCGACCCCTTCCCGGCGCGAATTCTTGCTGACGAGAGCGCACTGCTGGGTCTATCTCCCCGACATTCTTGACGGAAACAAATCACCCGCCGACGGTCGATTCTCATTGTAATATGGGGGGGGGGGGGCGTGGTATGGTCAAAGCTCGGCCGGCCGCTCAGAGCGAATTCCTGAGTTCATTGTTCTGAACTTCTGAACCACTTCACTGCCGTAATCACGAGGGGGGAAATCCATGAGGGAAAAGTCACAAAGCCTGGGGCTGGGCGCAACGACCAGAGGGGGGAATCCATCGCGGATGACCGGAATACCGATCGCTTGGCCGCACTGTCTGGGTTTGTTGTTGCTTGCTGGGCTTCTCCCGCTTGTCGTGCCCAACCTCGGATATGCTCAGGGAAATGTGTGCATGGACACGAACCCCGAGGTTGGGATGGTACCCGCCAAAGCAAAGAAGATCGATGTCTACGTGAACTCCCAGGCGATTGACGCCATCCCGAATGCCAACCAGCGCGACTTTCATGCTATCGTCCATGATGCGCTCGGTATCTGGAATGAGCAAAGCGGGAGCATTCCACTCATGATGGTTGAGGAGGACGGCAATCTAAATAGCCTCCCCGTACGAAAGAAAGATTGCGAACAACTCTTTCCAGAGGCTCGCGGTGGGCTGCCTGTGATCGTAGTCAAGCTCGTGGATGGGTGTGACAAAAATGGTGCGTTAGGCCATATGAACTACAAGTGTATGGACGTCGATACCGGAGAGGTGTACGGAGCGGTTGTCGATGTGTACAGTGGCTATCTCGACGCAAATGACGAGTGCGTTACAAAGTCTTTTAGCAGTAAGTTCCCGCTTCGAACGATTGCGCACGAGATTGGCCACTACTATGGGGTCGGGCACCCAAAGAACGGGGAACTCGCACTCATGGAGCCCACTAGCGGCGCAAAATCCACAAAGATTGCTCTGTATCCATACGACCAGGAATGTACTCGGATCGAGAACGGCTACAACCCGGCTGGCTCTGGCTGGGAGACCGTGCCGGTCTCAACACGCAGCCTCAGTATCTTTGCACGGGAGGATCTGGGCGCTGAGCAGCGAGTCGGAATCGGCGTTACGTCGTCTTCGTCTGGGGTGAGCGCCTTCGCTCAGGAGTATCTTCCTGCATGGGTAGTGAGGTCGGAGGACAACCCGGTCAGCTTCTGGATTCCACAAGCGGTATTCGGAGACCTGCAAACGGATTTTCTGGATTGGGGCTATTCTATCCATACTCTTGTGGAAGTGGCGGCCTCACGCCAGTTTGTCTCTTTTCTCGACTACAATGACCGGATGGATGAGCTTCCGCGCGCGAAGGTCGCCACCTCGGAGACCGGGTTCAAAGACGATGTGGTCCAGATGCTAGATGTTGTCTATTGCCACAAATTGGATATGTGGACACAAGATTGTCACGAAGAGGCGAAGATTATTCCGGTTTCAACGAACCATAGGCTCGTTATGGCAGCTTGGCCTGACCAGGCAAGCACGATAGTTGTCTTCAAGGTCGTCACAAGTGAACCTGCTCTCATGTTTGCCAAAGTTTCGGAAATTGACTACCAGGGAGGACGGCTGCTGCTGAAAACACCGGGCATGTGGCTGGAATCGGCGCAATCGTTTGGATTTGCGTGCAGGGAAAGACATGTCGATGGGTTATCAGATTGTGTTATCGTTCTCTCGATGTTCGACGAGTTCCAGCACCATCTTCGTGTTGTTGGGGTAACGCCGAGTGAAAGTCATAGCGGTTACCTTGTTTTGGGCGAGGATTTTCGGGTAGATTATAGAGGTCTGCAAACAGACCAGACCATATCAGTATGGTACAGCACAGCAGATGAAAAGTTCTACATGAGTTTCACTGAAATCGGGTTTGGTGGCGGATTTAGGATTATGGAGTCCCGTGATTCAGTAGGCGACAATTGGGTTACTACTGCCTGGCTCCCGGATGTGGAGCAGCTGGCTCCTAGCGTCGGAAGTTCATGGACCCACGAGAGGAATACTCTCTCATATCACCGCAACGAGGCACCGTGATGAAGGCAAAGACTACGAGTTTCCTATATGCTCTGGTCGTCGGCGTTCTGGTTGTTGGCTGCGTCGAGGAAAAAACGACAGATGAGGCAACTACCACGCTTGTGTTTGAGGTAAACGCGCGAACCAAGCTGCCGCGCATGGGGGGGCTCGAGGAATGCGTCGAGTCAGGGACGCCTGTGGACGGTTCCGTTTGGTTTGACTCGACAGATGCAATCATAATCGGGCGGCTGGCTTCGCTCGAAGCTGCCACAGACCTATTGCAGTCTTCAGGCAGTGAAGGTGAAGGTGGACTCAAGCAGAGCTGTGTGGGCAGTATCGACCCAGCTGTTGACGCCGTCTTTGAAGTGGTTCATGCCTTTAAAGGGAGTGTCGGGCAGACCGTTCGGGTTAGACTCGGTCAAGGACTTCTCGACGCATATGGTATCATCGCATTTCTGGATAATGGTCAGCTTGAGTTGTTGTTTAGTCCATTTGTTGTTGGGCAACTCTATGGGCTGCCTCTGCACTACTCGACGGAGTATGAGCTTTGGAGTCCTCTGCTCGATCCTCTTTTCGGACTGGAGATGAACGGAAGCTCTATTTTCTTTATGGAGAGCGGTCGATGCCATCCGCAGCCCCCCTTAATTGCCTCTGTGCAAGCGATCGGTGCAGCTCAAGGACACAACACCTCTGTTGAGGAGGTGGAGCGTCGGCGACGGTCACTGTACTCTGTTATTACGGCAGCCGGCCCAAAGGAGGAGGACCTCCTATTTGGCTGGTGCTTCGAATAGGGGGACCCGATTGGTCCGGTTTGCACAACCGAAGAAGACTGCGCGAAGATGTTCGCTCCCTTGAAGTGCAATAATGGAGTTCCCGTCGAGGCGGCAACCTCCAGTCGCCGGCCAGACTGCAAGAAAGAAGAAAGCAAAAGGGGGTCCGGGGGACAAAGTCCCCCGGCCTGGAGTTTGTACACTTCCCTGGAGTTTGTACACTTGTGGGATCGCG
>PFUG01000139.1:0-9389 GCA_002789955.1 Deltaproteobacteria bacterium CG_4_9_14_3_um_filter_63_12
CGCGCAGCAGCTTGACCTGCATCCCTGGCGAGACCTCGCCGATCTCGTCGAGCAGTAAGGTTCCATGGTTTGCGGCTTCGAAGAGTCCGGGGCGGTCCGAGGTTGCGCCGGTGAACGCGCCGCGCACGCGGCCAAAGAGCTCACTCTCGAGCAGTGTCTCGGAGATGGCCCCACAGTTGACGGCGATGAACGGGCCCAGGGCGCGACTCGACTCCGCGTGAACGAGCTGGGCGATGCGCTCCTTGCCAACTCCACACTCGCCAGTGATGAGGACCGTGGCGTCGACCTTCGCGACCCTTCGCGCCAGGTCCACTACGGTCTGCATTTTTGGACTGCGGGCGACGATTCCCGGTGGTTCCTCGATCTCTGCAGCCACAGTGAAGAGGGCCAGCCGTTGGGCCCGAAGCTTGGATTCGGCCGCCTTCAAGGTCTGCATGACCTGGCTGAGGGAGACGTCGAGGCAGGCCGAGAGGCGACCGGTTTCGAAGAACGAGAGGTCCTCGATGTGTTCTTCGCCCCACTCTGCGCGGGTGCGGCCGATGAGGTGGCAGGCCGCGTGGCCTTCGCCCAGGCAGCGATCTTCGAGGACGTAGATCTCCTTGCCGGTGGTCTGACTGGCGTAGCCGCTCATTAGGCCACAAATAGTCCAGCAAACTGCGGAGTCGGCGCGTCCGAAGTGCAACAGATGCTGCTCCGCCTCGTAGGAGGCGAGCAGCATCGCGCCCTTGGCGGTCAGCAGGTCCTCGAGGCCGGCCTCGGCGCGAAAGAGGCCGGCGAGGGCGTAGATTCGCGGGCCAGCGAGACGCCATTCCTCGTCGCTCCTCCATTCGAATTCTGACTTCATGGCCATGGCCATGCGCCAACCTTGGGCGAAACCAAACTGGGTGAGGACGGCGCGGGCCGCGGTCAGGCCGAAGTTTACGACGAGGTACTGGCGCAGAAGTCCCATGGCTACGGCGTCGACCAAGAGCATGCGCTGTCCGGCGAAACGGATCAGGCCGCCGTTGGTGTCCAGCTCCAGCAGCTCTTTGTGGTTGAGATCCGAGACGCGCATCGCCCTCTTTTCATTTTGCTTGGATGGCGTTTCATTTTGATCTTGTGCACACGTCTCCGAAACTTCGGCGATGAAAGGAGCTTGGATTGCGAATCGACGTTGCCGTCCAGATTTTCGGTTGCGCCCCATGGGTCGCCCGCCCGCAAGCGTGCGCCCCCGAAGGGGCGCGTGGTCGAATTTACAGAGCGGGTTGTGTCACCGTGCTCTGGTCGAGGGTGACGGAGGTCTGTGCCAAGAGGCGGCCGTTCACCGACGCGCCGGTTCCGAGGATGACGGCCGTCTGACAGAGCACGATGCCCTCCATGTGCGCGGTGGTTCCGATCATGACCTGACCGAAGGCCTGCCAGAAGATGTTCTTAGGCAGCGCGCCGCCGCTCAGAGTGACCTTGATGCCGTTGGCCTGGGTCACGTCGCCAGCGATCTGGAAGATCCAGACGTCGTTGGGCCCGCCGGCGAGAATCACATCCGTCGAGATGGAGAGACCAGTGCCCCACTTGTACAGACCGGGCGCTAAGGTCAGGCCGCCGATCTCGCCAGCGCCGAGCTCTGTATAGTCAGGCGTGGTGCGGCCAGCCGCGTCGGTGTAAGCGGTCTCCATGTTGCTCACGGCGGTCGTCAAACTGGCGGGGGTCGGCGGCGAATAGTCAGGCGCGCGCACTTTCCCCGTAACCTGGGTGGAGGTCGAGAACTCGTTGCTCGCATCCACCGAGAGCGAGAAGCCGGTGATTCCAGTCGAGTCGATGGGGCTGACGCCGATGTTGCCGATCACAGCGGAGGCTGGAACGGTGTCGACTCCAGACTTCGCCAAGATCGCGTAGTCGCCAGCCAGGCCGAGAATCACAGGGGCTGGCCCCAGGGTCACGGTCGCGCTGGTGGTGAAGGTCCAACTGAAGTCGACGGCCAAGGCGTTGCCTGCCAGATC
Organism: Deltaproteobacteria bacterium CG_4_9_14_3_um_filter_63_12; assembly: GCA_002789955.1. Taxonomy (GTDB): domain Bacteria; phylum Myxococcota_A; class Bradymonadia; order UBA4248; family UM-FILTER-63-12; genus UM-FILTER-63-12. The sequence continues at coordinate 1,977 of PFUG01000139.1, forward strand.
TTCTGCGCTCGCCGCGATCGAGGCGGTAAACAAGGTGTCGAGCGCCAGGTCCGCGCTGGGCTCGAAGGTGACCGTCATGCCCGCGTAAGTGACGATTCCGGCGACAGCCGTGACGCCAGGCCCAGTGACGGTGAAGGTCGTTGCGCTCAGGGAGGTCGGGTTCATCGCCTCGGAGAACTCAGCGCTGAGGCTGCCGCTGGAGGACACATTCACCGCCGCTGCGGCGGGGAGAGTCGAGAGGACTGTCGGCGCCTCGGTATCCAAGGTCGTGCCGGTCGTAAAGCTCCAGGCGAAGGCGGCCTCGAGCGCGTTGCCCGCCAGATCTTTGGCGCCCACCGCGACGTTCCCGTTGTAGACGGTGCCTGCAGTGAGCACCTCGTTGGGCTCGAAGGAGGCGGTGACACCGGTGTAGGTCACCTTTCCAGAGATCGCGTCCGCACCTTGTTTCAGGGTGAAGGTCGCGTCGCTGATGGTCGAGGGGTCCATTTCCTCGCTGAAGGTCACTGCGATGTTGCCGTTGAGCGCCACCGCCGTGTCCGCGTCCGCTGGGACGGTGGTGGCGACGCTGGGCGCCGTGGTGTCCGGCGTGGTCGACTCGCCGTCGTCGCAGGCTGCGACGAGCAAAGAGACGGCGAAGAGGGCGCCGAGTGTCGTGGACAGTTTCGAGAAATATCGGGGTCTCATGAGGAGCTCCTTGGTGATGTTGGGGCGTTTCGCCGCCTCAACGAGGACGAATGAACTACGGTGTGGGCTGAGACACTGCGTTGTGGTTGAGGGTGACCGCAGTTTGGGCCAAGATCCGGCCGTTGACTGACGCTCCTGCTCCTAGGGCAATCGAGGTTTGACCGAGCACGATGCCCTCGAGGTGTGCGTTGGCTCCGAGCGTGACCGCACCCGCGACCTCCCAGAAGATGTTGTTGGCGGAGGCGCCGCCGGTAAGGAGGACCTGGGCTCCGGCCGCTTGGGTCACGGCGCCGGCGATTTGGAAGATCCAGACATCGTCCGGACCGCCGTCGAGAATCACATCCGTGGTGATGGACAGAGCGGTGGTCCAATTGTAGAGCCCCGGGGAGAGGGTCAGGCTCCCGATTTCTCCGCCGCCGAGCCCAACGAAGTCGGGCGTTGTCCGGCTGGCCGCGTCAGCGAAAGCCGCCTGCATGTCGCCGACCGTCGTGATCAGGTCCTCCGGCGTCGGGTTCGCATAATTGGCTGCGCGCACTTGACCTGTGACCTGAATCGCGGTCGAAAATTGACCGCTCAGATCCATGACGAGCACGAAGCCGGTGATGGCCGTCGAATTGATGGGGCTCACCCCAAGATTGCCAATCACCGTGGAGGGTGGGAGGTTGGTCACTCCGGCGCTCGCCAGGATCACGTAATCTTCGGCCAGCCCGAGCTGCACCGGTTCAGGTCCCAGGGCAACGAGCACGTCGGTGTCAATCGTATCGGCGTCCATCGCGTCGGCGTCGGTCGCGTCGGCATCGGTCGCGTCGGCAACTTCGGTCGCGTCGGCAACTTCGGTCGCGTCGGCAACTTCGGTCGCGTCGGAGTCGGTCGAGTCGGCATCGATCACCTCGGCGGAGTCGGTCGAGTCGGCAACATCGGTCGTGTGCACATCTGGCGTGTCCACCCCGTCGGCGAGGTCGACCCCATCGGACTTGTCTTTGACGTCTGTCGCGTCGTCGATGCTGAGCTCGTCGCCCCCATCGATCGAGTCCGACGAGTCTTCTACTGCGTTGTAGGTGATTGAGGAGGTGTCATCGCAGGCAGTCAGGAGCAGGGCGAGCAAGCCAAAGGCAAGACCGATGTTGACCGAGGCTGATTGCAAGTTGGGGTTCACGTTAATCCTTGGCGACTGCAATGACCGAACCTTCGCCGTTCTCAGAGGGGCGAAGATTCGGTCGTTCGTTTACAGACTCAGACCCTAGAGAGCAGGTTGCGTCACGGCGTTCTGGTCGAGGGTGACCGCCGTCTGCGCCAAGAGTCTGCCGTTCACCGACGCGCCCGTCCCTAGGACGATGGCGGTCTGACAGAGCACGATTCCTTCGAAGTGTGCGGTGGTGCCGATCATGACCTGACCGAAGGCTTGCCAGAAGATGTTCTTGGGCAACGCGCCGCCGCTCAGGGTGATGAGGGTCCCGTTGGCCTGGGTCACGTCGCCAGCGATCTGGAAGATCCAGACGTCGTTGGGGCCGCCATCGAGGACCATGCTGGTCGAGATGGAGACGCCGGTGCCCCACTTGTAGAGGCCGGGCACGAGGGTCAGGCCGCCGATTTCGCCGGCGCCGAGCTCTGTGAAGTCAGGAATCGACCGGCCGGCCGCGTCGGTGTACGCCGTCTCCATATTGCCGATGGCGGTGGTCAGGTTCGAGGGAGTCGGCACTGCGTAGTCGGGAGCAAACACCTGGCCTGTGATCTGACTGGAGGTGGCAAACTGCGTGGTGGAGTCGAGCGTGAGGGAGAACCCTGTGACGGCGGTCGAGTCGATAGGGCTGACGCCGATGTTGCCGACGATCGCGGAGGAAGGCACGGTGTCGATGCCAGACTTCGCGAGGATGACGTAGTCACCAGCCAAGCCGAGGGGCACAGGATCCGGCCCGAGGAAGGTCTCTGCACCGGTCGTGAAGCTCCAGAGGTAATCACTCTCGAGGGCAATACCGGCGAGATCCTCGGCGCCGGTCGTAATGGTGGCCTCGAACAGCGTGTCGGGAGCGAGCTCGAACAGGGGGGTGAAGACCGCCTGTGCTCCAGAGGATGAGACGGTGCCTTCGACCACGATGGCGCCTGGCCCGATGACCGTGAAGGTCAGGTCCGTCAGGGTGTTCGGGTTCATCCCCTCAGAGAAGGTCACTCTGACACTTCGGTTGAGCGCCACGTTGATGTCGGCGTCGAGAGGAGCGGTGGTCATTACAAAGGGCGCATCCGTGTCCGCAACGTCCGTGTCCGCAACGTCCATGTCTGCGAGCTCGGTGTCCGCGACCTCCGTGAGGTCTGCGACATCCATTGTGTCGCCGTTCGTCGCGTCGCCGTTCGTCACATCGTCGTTCGTCGCGTCGCCGTTCGTCGCGTCGCCAGCGTTCGTGCCGTCGTTCGCCGCGTCGCCGTTCGTCGCGTCGCCGTTTGTCGCGTCGCCAGCGTTCGTGCCGTCGTTCGCCGCGTCGGTGTTCATCGTGTCGTCAACGTCCGTGTCGCCAGCGCTCGAGGTGTCTCCGACATCGAGCGAGTCTGAGATATCGGCCGTCAAAGAGCTGTCGTCGCAGCCCACCGCGAGCAGGGTGAGTAGGGAGAGCAGCCAGAAGGTGCTACCCGGTCTGAAGGGGTTGGATTTCGAGTTGAGTTTCATGACGGTCTCCTGGACGACGTTTGACCCTATCGGCTGCTCACCCATTGCTCCCGTGAGAAGTCGTCGGCCAGTTGTTCGGAAACTCGAGAGAGCATGAAGCGTTGCGTGTGGGACAGGCCAAACCTGACCGTGCTCTCGGATTCAGGGAGGTCCTAGTGCAGCGTTCGGGCCAACTGCCGACGCGAATGATTTCAGCTACTTAAAAAAATTGAGCCAAAACCAACCTGAATAGGCAATCAAATCGAATGCACTCAAATCAATTTGACTGGGCCCATCTCGAAAATGAGACGATCGCCAATCCAGGCCTACGCGTCGTGGCATGGGGACGATCGCCACAGGCGCGTCGTGGTTCAATCGCCACAAACGCGTCGTGGTTCATGGACGATCGCCACAGGCGCGTCGTGGTTCATGACGATCGCCACAGGCGGCCGCCGGCCCCCTACGCGTCGTGGTTCATGGGACGATCGCCAATCCAGGCCGGTCCGCCGTCGTGGGTTTACCGGATGATTGCCAATCCTGGGCGGCCGCCGGCCGCCGCTACGGCTGCGAGAGATCGTCGAACAGCTTCGTCTCGACGAAGCTCTTCTCGCCTAGGCTCTCCAACCAGCTGTCGATGACCTTGGCGCTCTCCTCCTGCATCAGCTCGGACTCGCACTGCTGCAGGGTCTTGTCCCACTCCTTGTTGTTCACCTCGGCGATGGCGTCGATGCGCAGGATGTGGAACCCGGCGGAGGTCTCGATGATGTCGCTGATTTGACCGGCTTTCAGGTCGAAGATGGGGTCGAAGTCCGAAGCCAGGTCGCCGCGGGCGAAGGTGCCCAACAAGCCCCCGCGCTCGCGGCTGCGGCCACTGGAGAACTTGGTGGCCAGCTCTTCGAAGGGCACGTCGCCCTGTATGGCCATCTCGTAGAGGTTGCGCGCGGCCGAGTAGCGGGCTCGGTCGACGCCGTCCCAATAGGCCGCATAGAGCGTACCGAGCTTCGAGTCTGTACCGAGCTCTTCGTCGCGCGGCTCGGCGACGACGAGGAGCTGGCGGACCGTGTACTCGTTGCGCAGCTTGCCGGCCGGCAACTTCTGCCGCGCACAGGCCTCGATGTCGGCGTCGGAGACGTTGGCTTGGCCGCCGAGCTCGGTGCGGATGACGAACTGGGTCTTGAGCTCGTCGCGCAGGAAGCGTCGGAACGAGTCCCACGGAATCCCCTCTTTGGCCATGAGCTCGCGGTACTCTTGCTCCGTCTTGTTGAAGCGGTCGTAGATCATCTGCAGGCGCTCATCGACCTCGGCGGCCCCTACTGGCGCTTGCATCTTGTTCGCCTCTTGGACCAACAGTCGGGTCTGGATCATGCGCTTGAGCAGGGCTTCGATCTGCTCCTTTCGGTTCGGGGCGCGCTCCAGGGCGTCAATCGACACGCCGGTGCTGGCCAGCCGGATGCGGCCATCGATGCGCAGGTCGTTGTAAGTGATGACGTCGTCGCCGACGATGGCCGCGATGCGGTCGATGGTCTCGGCGCTCGCCAGGCCCGGGATGGCCAGCAGCACGGCGAGGAACAACAGAGAGAGAGAGGCACGTCGCATAACTTCTCGGTTCGATGGGCCTTCGACAGCGCGGATGGTCTCGGCGTGTCGGCCAGCAAAAGAGTCGATGCCAGGCGGCACACTCCCAGAAGCGCCCATTGGCGTCAAGGTTTGCCGTTGACCTGCCCGAGGAGCTCGGTGGCGCCGCGCAGGGACTCGTCGACGACCTCGACTTGGGCGGCCTCGAGGAGCCGCTGCCGCTCGCTCTCCCAGCGCTGGTCGCGCTCCTTTTGGATCAGGTCTTGGCGCACGAAGGCTCGCGCCTCTTCCTTTGGCATGGGCTGGGCCGCTTCCCTCTCGACAATGAAGTAGAGGAAACTCCCTTCGTCGGTCGTGACGGCGGGCGGCAGCGGGACGGGGTCCGCGGTCCATTGGAGAGCGGCCTCGAGCACCTCGGCGGGCAAGGTCAGCTCGGCATCCCGGCGCTCCAGCGGCCCGATGATGGTGCTGGCGACGTACTCCTCGGTGGTCCGCCGAGCGAGGAGATTGAAGACCTCTGCCGGCGATTTCGGCGGCCCTGCTGCCAGCAACACTCTGTAGGCGATGCGCAGACGCTGGGCGCGCTGTGCAGATAAGCAACGAATGAGGTCGAGAGTCACTCTCGGTTCCGTGAGATGCGGGCCCTCAGCCAGCCGCTCTACCTGCGCTGGCTCGAGGTCGACGGACATCGTGGTTTCGAAATCTTGGCGCAGTTGGCGCTCGAGCGACTGGCGCGTGGCGAAGAGCACATCGGGATCGTCCCCGTAGCCCTGCGTTTGGGCTTCCTGTGCCAGCAGGGTGAAGGTCACCATGTCGCCGAAGTAGCGCCGCATGGCGGTTTCGCCTTTGACGCTGAGGCGCAGAAACACTGGGAGCTCGGCTATGGATGCCTGAAATTTGGCCAAGGTAATGGGCTCGCCGTTGACGCGCGCGATGACCTTGGCCTCGGCGGCGGCTTGCCGCACGGCCTCTTCGTCCTCGGGACGGGTGGGCTTCGCACAGGAGAACAACGCCAGCATCGTGGCGAGGCAGAGAACGCTGAGGATCCAGTGGTGAGGGGACATGGCTCTTTTGTAACCGCTGGGGAGCTCGGGTCCAAGGGCAGGCGAGGTGAGGGTTGCGCGCGCCGCCGCGAGAGTTCGGGAGAAAACTACGTCTTGGTCGAGGCGCTGTCGAGTGTCTCGAAGTCGCGCTGAGTCGCGCTGAGTATGACGCCGACTGGCACGCTGGGCCGGAAGCAGGGCGACGCGCGACCGTCCGTCTTTGATTGACCGAGATCGCCTCAGTCCGTATGATGCAAACGCCTCTGGCTTTCTGCTGGGGCCGTTTCACTCCAGTTCGCGCTGCCGACAAGAGGAAGACCTCCATGTTCTGGAAGACTCACGCCCAAAGCTTCGCTGTTCTCTTCGTGCTCTCCGCCTGCGTCGCCCTCTTCGCGGCTTGTGATGACAGCCCCAGCGACACTTTTCATGAGACCAAGCAACCGATCATCAACTCGGACAAAAAGATTGTCAGCTTTAGCGTCGTGCAGCTCAACGAGTCGTCGGCGGAGATCGTCAAGCTGGTGAACGACGGGGAGGGTGACTTGCTGATCAGCGACATGACCATCGCTGGACAGGGCGCGGAGCTGTTCAAAGTTCGCATCCAGAAAGACGTCGACTACGCCGGTGAAGACCTCACGCTGCTCCCGAAGGAGGAGCGCGAGCTGCAGGTCGTGTTCACGCCGACCTCGGTAGGTTCGGCCTCCGCGGCCCTGACCATCCACTGCAACGACCCCGGCGCGCAAGAGTACACCATCACGCTCAACGCCCTGGAGATCGGGCCGCAGCCCCAGGTCTCGCCGAACCCCGTCGTCTTCGGACAGGTCAAGGCCGACGAGACCGAGACTCAGAAAGTGACCGTGGCCAACGTGGGCAGCGCGCCGTTGACCATCACCAACATCTCCATCTCGGGCAGCTTGGACTTCACGCCGGAGGTCGGCACCCGCGAGAACGTCACTTTCCCAGCCCCACCACTCGAGCCCAACGCCAGCTTCGAGCTGCGCATCATCTATGCCCCGCCGTCGCTCGGTCCGGACGTCGCGAAGCTGATCATCGACTACGAGTTCGGCGGCGAGCCGCGTCAGTACACGGCGGAGATCACCGCAAATGGAGCAGACCCCTGCATCCGCATCACGCCCTCTGACCAAATCGACTTCGGCCAAGCCATCATCGGCGAGGCGACTCCTAAGGCCGTCACCATCGAGAACTGCGGCAACAAGAACCTGACGCTCTTCAACATCGCCTTGGGCACCGGCACCGCGCCGGAATTCGAGCTGGCCAACCTCCCCCCAGAGATCGAGGCGCAAGCTCCGGTCGTGCTCGCCAAGGACTCCTCCCGGCAGTTCCTGGTGCTCTTCACGCCGGCCGCCGAAGATCCCTACGCTGGGACCTTGGTCATCGAGTCGGACGCCCCATCTCGCAAGCTCATCGAGATGCCCATCTACGGCGTCGGGACCTACAACAACTGCCCAGTGG
>PFUG01000139.1:9402-10280 GCA_002789955.1 Deltaproteobacteria bacterium CG_4_9_14_3_um_filter_63_12
CCGTGTGCGTGGCAGCAGCGACCCCTTCTCCGACCAGCTCGTCGCGGCCCCCCTCGAATTCCTTGAGTTCTCGTCCGCCGAGTCCAGCGATCCCGATGGTAACGCCATCACCAACTATCACTGGAGCATCATCGCCGCGCCGGACAACTTCGCCCTCAGCTTCCAGCCCCGCGCCGAATCCGAGAATCCCGAGATTCAACTGGCCTTGGTCGGCGACTACGTCTTCGAGCTCACCGTCACCGACGAGCACGGCCGTGAGTCCTGCACTCCCAGCCGCGTCACCGTCCGCGCCAAATCGGACAAACAGCTGGTCATCGAGCTCACTTGGCGCACGCCGTCCGACTTCGACGAGACCGACACCTGCATGGGCTGCGGCACCGACCTCGACCTCCACTTCCTGCGGCCTGGCGGCATTTGGGACGACAAGTTCGGCCACTCCGACGCCCACTTCCGCAGCACCCGTGCGGACCTCAACGCCTGGGGCGCCGTGGGCATCGACGACAACCCGGGCCTTAACCGGGACGACGTCGACGGCGGTGGCCCCGAGCAGATCGACGTACGGGCTCCGGCCTTTACCGACGGCAGCCAGCCCACGGGCTACAACGAGCCGTATGAGGTCGGCGTCTACTACTACCAAGACTGGAACTTCGCTCCACCAGTCCTCGCCTCGGTCCGCATCTTCTTCAACGGCGAGGAGACCCCGTCGGTCGTTCTCCCAACTGTCGCCCCAGGACAAGAGGCGGCGCTGCAGATGGTCGTCTCCGATCCGTCCCCAGCGGCTCAGGGCCACTTCTGGCACGTCGGCTACTTGGACTGGGACGCCACCGGAGGTTCGTTCACCGAGACTCCGACCAACTCGCAGCCCGGGCTCGGCTTCC
>PFUG01000214.1 GCA_002789955.1 Deltaproteobacteria bacterium CG_4_9_14_3_um_filter_63_12
ACCGGTACGCCGAGGAGCGAGGGAGGAAGGCGACGCCGCAGATGGGGTATTTCCGGACGGGCACTAGCTACGAGTTCGCCTGGTTCGCGGCGCGCCGCTATAGTGGACGACCCACTGCGGGACGCTGTCTCGCCCAAAGAGCCGCCATGCGATTCGAAGTCAGAATCCCCGCGCCAAACAATAGCGAGTTCGACACCCTCATTACGGTTGACGCCAGCAGCTGGATGTCCGCCCTGCGCTCGGCGCTCGAGCGCGTCGGGCGTCCGGCGTCCAGTCAAGCCCTGCTCTGCGACATCCAACTCGATCGCAGCGTGCGCGTCATCGACCAGATGTCGCGAGCTGTCTATCTCCTCAAGCCCATCGAAACCTTGGAGCCCACGCAGCCCGGCGACGCGGTAGACACGCTGGAGATGAGCCCCACAGAGCGCATCGAGTTCCTCAAGAAGCTGCGCGAAGAGGACTCCGGCGACGAGCTCGCCGTGGCTCCGACTCCGCCCTCCGGCGTCGCGCGCATCGTCAACCAACACCAGCACCCCTCCGGCTCTTTCGCGGTGCCCAGGGCGCTCAGAGAGCAAGCCGAGGACGACGCGCTCCTCGAGCAGGTCATGCGTGAGCTCCGCTGGAGCCACGAAGAGGAGCGCAGCCTGCAAGAGGTTTCTCTGCACGTCCTCGACCTGGCCATGCGTTGGATCCCCTCCGAGTCTGGCGCGATCTTGGTGCCTGGCCTGCAACGCCGCGATCTCTTCTTTACCGCCGCCCGCGGGCCCAAGGCCGAAGCCGTGATGAGCTTCAAAGTCCCTGTCGGCTCCGGCATCATCGGCTTCTGCGTTCAGGAAGGCGTCTCCCTCGCCGTGCAGGACGCGCAGTCCGACGAACGGCTGGATCCGACTATCGGACTCGCCATTGGCACCCTTCCTCAGACTCTGCTGTGCGCACCGCTGAAGTACGAGGGCCGAGTGTTTGGCGCCATCGAGCTGATCAACAAGGTGGGCGGCGCCTGCTACAGCCTTCGCGACGTCGGGCTCTTGACCCACATTGCCAGTCAGATGGCGAACACCATCACTCTCGAGCTCTAGAGCCGCGCTAGGTCATTCCGTTACACGTACGGGTCATTCCGTTACGTCGCACGTCACTCCGTCACGCGGTTGGATTCGGTCTGGGACTTGGACGGAGAGCAGCCCTGACCCCGCGACCAACGCGCATCGTCGGAGCGCGCACTCTTGGGCGACTCAGTGCCCCCCCCTGCACGAGGGGTCAGTAGTCCGAACAAGAATCAGTCGCCATCGCGACCCGCAAAGAGCGACTCGATCTCCGCGACCAAGCCCCTTACGAACGCGGCTTCATCGGGCCGACCGACGTCTTCGAGCCACTGGGCTCGCCGGCGATGCTGCTCCAGCAAGGGTCCGGGCGACAGGAGGCTCGCCACTCGTCCGGTGAGTCGCATCACCTCCTCGCCGGGAACGGGGGCCTCCAACCAGGCGAGAGCCCTCGGCAAGAGCGTGTCCAGCAGGAGTCGTGCGGTCGCGGTGAGGGACGTCTCGGCGTCGAAAGGCCAGCCCTTTTCGAGGTGGCCGGGCAACACGCGGGCTGGCCGCCAGTCGACGTCGAAGAGACGCAGGTGGACGGCGTGCACAGAGCGCGTCGTCGCGACGTAGGCGTGCAGGCTCCACGGCATGCGGGGGTGGCGCCACAACACGAATTTTTCTTGATTGCCTTGTGATGGGCGCGCCCAGGTGGGCTGGGGGGCTTCGGCCAAGGGTTCGAATCCCAGCGTCTCGAGGGCGGTGGTCAGCGGCTCGAGAGCGCGCAGAAAGGCGTCGTCGCTGAGGGGGGCGCTCGTAGGGTTCATCGGGTCTCCTGCTGGGCGGCGTCGACCAGCGTCCAGGCGAGGTCGTGAAAGCGTGGGCGGAAGGCCTTGATGCGCTGATCGGTGCGCTTGGGGTGGACTCGGTTGGTGAGCAGCACGATGTAAGCGGCGCGGGCGCGGTCGAGCCAGAGCGAGGTCCCGGTGAAGCCGAGATGACCCACTGCGGCGGTGCGGGTCGCCGAGCGCCCAGCGCTCGACACCTCGCCGGAGGGGGTGTCCCAGCCTAGGACAAAGGAGCCCTCCGGGTAGAGTCGAGCGCGGTCCCAGCAGAAATGCAGGACGGCAGGCTCCAGCCAGTCGGCCTTGCCGGCGTCGGCCTGCAGGAGTGCGCGGGCGAGGCGACCGAGGTCCGCGGCGGTGCCGAACAGGCCAGCATGGCCAGAGACGCCGCCCATGGCCCAGGTGTTCTCGTCGTGGACCACGCCCCGCTCGATGAGCCCGCCTCTCCAGTCCACGACCTCCGAGAAGGCGATGTCCTCTGGTTGGTGGCCAGCCCGCAGGGGCAGAAAGCCTGTGTGGGTCAGGCCCAGCGGCTGGGCGATCCACTGCTGGAACGTGTGTTCGAGCCCTTGGCCTGCGACCACCTCGAGGAGCCAGCCGAGGAGGATGAAGCCAAGGTCCGAGTAGCGTTGCACCGGGTGAGGCGCGAGCGGCTGTTGGACGACCGCTTGGCGCACGAGGCTCAACCCCTCGGGGGTTCCCAAGAGCGAGGTGGGGACTTGCTCGTAGAAGGGAAGCCAGTCCACGAGCCCGCTCTGGTGTTGCAGCAATACGGAGACGGGCGTTTCGGCCAGGGCCACCGGAAGGTTAAGGAGAACGGCGCCGAGCTTGGTCTCGGTGGTCAACAATCCTCGCTGGACGGCGAGCATGACGGCGACGGAGGTGGCCGCGGCTTTGGTGACGGAGGCGAGGTCGAAGAGGGTGGCCCGGTGCACCGCAGTGGCGCTGTCCTGGGTGCAGTGGGCGAGGCCCGTGCGTCCCACTTCGAGGTTGGCGACGGGGCCGTCGAGGGTGCCGACCTCTGCTTGGGCGCCCGAGAATACGCCAGCGCGAGTGGCCTCGTGAACGAGCTCGAGGAGAGGCTTGAGGTCGGGCATGGTCGAACCCTAGTTGGCTGCCTCAGCACCGTGAAGGCTCGCAGCAGGTGCGACGAGCTGGCCGCGAGCTTCGCAGGAGCGGGATTCGCACGCGATCAAAAAAGGGAGGACACGAGTCCTCCCCTTTTTTTGAACGAGGCGTCGAGCTCAGTTGAGGATCTGTCGCATTGCGTCGGAAGCGATGGACTCTTTCGAGAAGACGCCGGTGAAGTACTTGAAGCTCTCGAAGTCGTTGGTCTCGATGATCTCGCCGAGATTGACTTCGCAGAAGGTGTTGAGCATGGCCGCGGTGTTGCGGTGGTAGAGACGCCATTTCTTGCCGTTGGACAAGATGGCCCACTGCAGGCCGGTGTGGCGAAGGATGTCGTCGAGCTCGAAGGCGGGGTGCTCGGGGCCGCTGTCTTCGGCACCGCTGTCCAGATCCGAATCCCAGGCGACGACCTTGATGGTGCCGATGGCACCGGCGAAGAACCGGCTGGTGCCGCGGCCTTCGAGCTGGTTCTGGAAGTCTTCGGGGCTCTCGAAGAGGGTGTAGCTCACGGTGCCGAATTCGTTGGGGAGCGGCTCGGACTGGCTGTGCGTGTAGCCGAGGACATGGAGGGCACGGCCGAGGAAGTAATAGCCGACATGGTCGGGGCTGCCATTCTCGGCGAGGGTCCCGCGGCGTCGGTCGTAGTGCTCTCGAATTTGTTCGAATTGATTACGACGGGTGGCCTCGTCGATCGAATTTGCCTCTTCGAGGTGCTTCAGGCCTTCGTTGTCGAAAAGGTTTCCTTCGTTTCGCACAGTTCCGGGGATGCTCATGCCGCTCTGCCTTTGATGTCGTATGTTGAAGGTTGCGAGATACGTCGAACCGCCTAGTGGGCGGCGGCCATGGTCTCAAACAAGGCGCGCACTCTAAGGGGTGGGAAAGGCGCTGTCAACGCCCAAACGTGCCCTTCGGAGCGCAGGTGTTGCCTTTCTTACCCAGGGGCTGCTATGCGTTCGTCTCTTGCGGGAGCACACTGCAGCCGGCAGCTTCGCGCGTGGGACGAACAAGAACAGGGTCTCAATGGTTCTTCTAGACGACCTCTCGACAGGCACTGAAAATCCCATGGGTCGGGCGCTTGCTCTGAGCGCGCGAGCGGCCACGGTCGGGTTCGACTGGCCAGACGTCGACTCGGTGCTCGACAAGGTCGTAGAGGAGCTCGAGGAGCTCCGTGCGTGTCTGGCGACGGGGGGGAGAGGCACCGCCGAGGAGCTCGGCGATCTGCTCTTCGCGATCATCAACGTCGCACGTAAGCTTGAAGTCGACCCTGCTGTTGCTTTGGAGCGGACGAACCAGAAATTCGTCTCGCGGTTCGGTCATGTCGAGCGCAGGATGCTCGCTGGCGCGAAAACGTGGGACGGGGCGTCATTGACCGAACTAGAGCGCTTATGGAATGAAGCCAAAGTGCTGGAGCGCACTCGGCCGAGCAGCGAAGACTCCAACGCCGAGGGACCGCACGATGAGTGATTTCTTTGGCAGCCGAGCGAGTCACAGGCTTGTGTCAACTGTCGCCAGGTCGCATCCGAGTTGCAGCGAGGTGGGGGTATGAAGGACAAAGACCAAATCGTCGAGATGCTGACGGCCATCCGCGGCGAGCTGACGCACGTAAGGCGAGCTCAGCACAAACTCACGAAGGTGCTCTTTGACCTTCGGCACGAGCTCAACCACCGCATCGGCACGACGAAAGAGGACGTCGAGGCGCTCATCAAGGCCAGCCACAACGAGCTCAGCGATCGCCTAGACCGCATGGGTTCGTCGGCCGAGGACTTCAGAACGCGGCTGGACGACATCGAACAAGACTTCGATCAGCTGTTTGATGTCCGAGGCTGAGTGACCCCCCAGCGTCTCGTCTGCCCACGATCAACTCGCCTTCACCACCACCGCTTGTTTGTGGATGTGATGGGCGAAGTGGACATTCTCGTTCAGGCTCATCTCGGCGTAGGGCTCAACGGTGCAGTCCAACGTGGCGCTCCAGCCGTTGACGCCCGCTGGCCAGACCTCGTGTCCGTCCACGAAGGTGAGCTCGCCCAGCCGGTCTTTCTCCAAGCCGTAAATCACGTACTTTGCGCCTTCCTCAAGCTTCATCTCGTCCTCCGAGTTCAGTGCAACGCATCGTAGACAACCACCACAATCAAGGGTTTTCTCGCGCCGGGGGTGAACCCGTGGTCAGTCTTGGGTCTCTGCGAATAGGTCGTTGAGAACGAGCCCTTCGGTGACCATCAACACGGGGATGTTGTCGACGACTGGATAGGCGATGGCGCCATCCTCGCGAATCAAGGCGCCGTCGATGGCCTCGCGAAACGCCTCGCCGCCTTGTGTCCGGACTCGGCCGTCGCCGATCGCGGCGTTGAGCTGTGCCAAGCGCTCGTCATCGAGGGAGGTGAGCGGCTGCCGAGTCGCGGGGCAGGTGAGTACGGCGAGCTCACTCCAATGTACGGGATTCAGTCCCATCTCAACCTCTCGAACGTCGAGCTCGAAGCTCGCATCTTCAGGGATCGCTCGCGGGCCTGGCTTTCTGGCAACGAGCAGTAGACGCGGACTGTCCGGCCCGAACGGCTCGAAGGTGAACCCGTTGAACCAAAACTCCGGGAGCAGCCCAGCGGCGCGCAGCATAGTGTCGAATTCCGTCCCTGTGAAGATGCGGCACGACCACTGTTTCGAGACTTCGCCCTGTTGCTGGAAGGCCCGGAGTTGCTCGTGGCTGCGCCCTGCGATGGGGTCGAACTCGAAGCTGCGCAACACTCGGGTGCGGTCGTCGAGCTCGAACCAGGTTTTGATGGGGGCCTGATGAGCGGCGTGATCGCGGTGAATGGTGTCAAGGATTAGGTAGCCGCCTGGTTTCAGGGCGGCGGCGATCGCACGCAGCATCTGGAGGTGAGCTTCCTCCGCCTCGAAGAAGCCGAAGGAGGAGAAGATGTTGAAGGCGACGTCGGCGGTGCCACAGAGAGGGAGCGCGCGCGCGTCTCCTTGCACGAAGACGACGTCCCCACCCCCGACCTGCGCGGCGCCGCTCTGCAGCATGGACCGAGAGACATCGACCACGACGACCTGATGTCCCTCGGCGGCGATTGGGCGAGCGACGCGTCCATCTCCGCCGCAGACGTCGACGATGGTCAGGTTGGGGCCGAGGTGCTGCAGCAGCGCACAGAGGCCATCCACCTCCCAGCGTGTGCGCTCCTCGCCCAAGACCGGCGCCCACAGACGTCGGTAGCTCTCGTCGAAGAAATCGACCCACCAATTGCCAGCGGCCATGTTGCCCCCGTTTACGGCCGTCGGAGGCGCTCGATGCAGGTGGCCAAATCGACGATGACTTGCTCCCCGCTGGCCAACTCCTTGAGCTGGATTTGCCCAGACTCCAGCTCGTCGGGGCCGATGAGCACGACGTAGGGAATCCGACCCGCGTCCGCGTACTTGAACTGTTTCTTGAGCTTCGTCGCCTGTGGGTAGACGTCGACCCGCAGCCCGGCCGAGCGCAACGCCCGCGTGACTTCCAGGGAGCGCTCGAGGGTCTCTGGACCGAAACAGGTCATCATCACATCGCTTGTTCGTGGTGCCCCCTCGAAGAGGCCCCGTTCCTCCATGACGACGAGGATGCGCTCGAGCCCGAGGCTAATGCCGCAGGCGGGAATGTCTCTTCCCAAGAACATGCCGACCAGGCCGTCGTAGCGGCCACCGCCGGCCAGGCTGCCAGCGAGCTCCGCGGCGCGAGCTTCGAAGATAGGGCCAGTGTAGTAGTCGAGGCCTCGAGCGAGACTGGGGTCGACAAGCACAGTGACGGCGCCGCTGGTGGCGTGAACCATTCCGGAGGCGATGCGGCGCAGGCTCTCGACGCCTTCTCGACCCGCGGGATCGTCCACGAAGAGCGCATCGAGAGCCGACAAGACGTCGGTGTGTGCGCCCAAAGCTCTGAGGTTGGCCATCAGTTGAGCGGCCACCTCTGGCTGCAGGCCCCGCTCTGCGAGCTCCTTTGCGACGCCGTCCTCACCGAGCTTGTCGAGCTTGTCGATGGCGACGATAGCGCTGACCTCATCGCTGAGTGCGACTCCCGAGACCTCGATGAGCGCGCGCAGAACGCGCCGGTCGTTTATGTGGAGGGTCACGCCGGAGAAGCGCAGCGCCTCGAAGACCTCCGCCACGGCGGAGAGCAGGTCGATCTCCACCAACTCACCGGCGGCGCCGACGATGTCGATGTCGCACTGCATGAACTCCCGGAAGCGGCCGTGTCCGGGTCTGTCGGCGCGCCATACCGGCTGGATTTGATAACGCTTGAAGACCGTCGGCAGCTCGTTTTGGTGCATGGCGACCGCGCGCGCGAGGGGCACGGTCAGGTCATATCGCAGGCCGAAGTCACACTCCCCGCTTCCCGCCTTGGCGCCGCGCTTGAGGATCTTGAAGAGCAGCTTGTCGCCTTCGTCTCCATACTTGCCCGAGAGGGTCTCGAGCTTCTCGAGAGCCGGGGTCTCGAGGGGCTCGAAGGCATGCGCGTCGAAGATGGCCCTGATCTTGCCGATGACCCATTCACGTCGGCGCAATGTTTCGGGGAGAAAGTCGCGGGTTCCTTTGGGCACTGAGACTTCGACGGCCATTTGCTCTCGTTTCCTTGGCTTCGATCGTGGTGCAGGGGCGGCCGCCGGCCGCCCCTACGATCGTGCGGTTTGCGAGCTCACCCGAGCGATGAGAACGCTGTTCGTTTAGTGGTTCTCGCGCCCTTTTCCAAGGGCGTGCCCCTTCAACGCTTCGCGATGCTCTTCAACGCATGGAGAAAGCGATGAGCACCAGAACGATCTTCGTGCCGTGGTCCGTCCTCGCCCGAGTCGCCAAGCCAAAGGACTGGGTGTTCGCGTCGTTGAGGTCGTCGGGCTGGACGAAGCGCTCCGTGGTGGTGAACTGCTGGGCGATGAGGTCGAGCCCGCTGGTTTGGAATCGAGCGTCTTGCAGTCGTTTCATCATCGTCGTGCCGAGTCGCTGCAGGGTGGCGTCACCGATGTCGCCACCAACGTCGCCAATGAGATCGTCGAGGACCTCGTCGAGTATGGGGTCTCGAACCAATTTTCCGAGCCTCAGGTCGCTGCGTCGCGCGTGGAACAGGTCCGTGATCGCGTCGTCGGCTTGGGACGCGGTCATCGGCGTGTAGGGGGCGGAGAATACCTCGGTCACGAAGATGGCGTCCTGATAGCCCGCTCGGGTTTGCTCCACGACCCCCACTCCGATGTGGGTAACGTCCTGGGAGAGGAGGTTCTCTCGATGGCCGGGGCTCCCCATCAAGTGTTTGTGGGCATCGGGGATGTCGACGTCGTAGGCGAGGTTCTCGCGGGCGGTGACGAAGTCGTAGCGGGAGATGCGCAGGCGGTCATCTATTGTGCCAGTGCTCGGCGATTCATGAGCGAAGAAGTCGTGGTCACGCATGTCGAGCGAGTGGGAGCGAGCGATGTCGGCGAGGGACTCGTCATAGACGAACAACGGCAGCTTGTTGAGGCGCCGAGTCTCGTTGACTCGCTCGAACATCTCCTGCTCTAGAGCCCGAATCTGTGGCGTCGCTGGGATCGTTCGCAGCGTCGGTTGAATACAGCCGACAAGATCGGCGAAAAGGCAGAGCAACGCGGCGAGCCCGAGAATCCGGCGCTTCACACTCGCGCCGGAGCCACGCGGGAGGCCACCGCGCACTAGATTCAGGCCGTCGCCCATGTGCTGGGTGTCCATCGCGCTATTTCGCCCGAACCGAGCCCAAGATCTCCAGAAGAAGAGCCTTGGCGCCGAAAGCCTCGAACCGGTCGCTCGGAGCCCCAAGTGTGGCGACCAGCGCTCGATTCGTACCGGTGACGATGACGACGCCATAGGCGACCTCGAGCCCTGCTTCAGTCCCTCGAAGCTCGAAGTAGAGTTGGTCGACCTTGGGCTCCACGTCTCCGAGCTGCTCCCGCGTTGATTCTTTGAGATTCTCGAGAGAGCCCGCCTCGCTCAGCTCGAGCTTAACAGCGTCGGCAAACCAGCTGGCAGGAACCATCACTGGCAACTCGAGCGTCGCGACCTCGATCGCAGCGGGGTGAATCGACCGCGATTCCACGGCGCGGACGCCATCGGCGAGTTCGGTCACCTCCCAAAAGCCGGGCATCTTGAGCTCGCCCAAAGTCTTGTTGGAGACCGACTGGATCAACTCGACAGCAGGCTCTGCGCCCTGGACCGGCAATGCGCCCAAGGTCGCCCAGGCGACCCCAACAAGCACCATCGTTCGAAACGGTTTTCTCATGCTTCCCAGTCACCTCTGCGGTCAGATTCTAGCGCCTCGCCGCCCACGACCGATTCCGCCTCACTTCGAGGAGCTGTGCGAAAATCGGTTGTCCGCTCAGCAATGTTGCCCGCGCTGAGTCATGGCCTCTCTTTCCACCATACTCCGAAGAGAAAGATAAACGGGAGCGCGAAGACGACGCCGATCGCGCCTTGGTTGGGCGCTTCGGCCCCACTGTCCTGCACGCTGTCCCCCTCACAGGCACTCCCACAGCCCCCTGAGTCGCCTTCAGAGGCGGAGTCGACACAGGCTTGACAGGCAATCTCGAACAACACCGAGAGACCCACCTCACATCCTTGCGAGAGGCACTCGTCGGCGCAGTCGTTCGTGCAATTGTTGGCGTTGTGGTGGTTTCCCGAGGGAGGCAGCGGCGGTGGGGTCGCTGGCGAGGGGGTCACTGGTGCCGGGGCGATGCGTTGCGCCTCGCAATCGGCCAGCAGCTGTTGGCACGCCTCGTCGGTGAGCTGCGGCCGGGCGCCCTCGAGTCCCTGAAGGTCGGTTGCCGCCTCGGTGGCTGCGCAGGCACCGGCGGGATCGCCAGTCATCAAGCAGGCCTGGTTCAGATTGGCGGCCCGGCTGAGGCAGAGCAGCCGAAAGCCCTCTTGGTCGGAGACCGCCAACGCGTCGCACTCAGCGCTCGCGTCATCACCCTCGAAGAGCGCGGCGCACTCTGACCCGTTGGGATCGCCTCCCAAACCGAAGCAGGCGTCGCAGCGCTGTTGTTCGTCGCGCACGCACAAGTCCACGAAGGGCATCACCAGGGTCATTTCCCGAACTCCGAGAGACTGGGAGCGCCCACCCGCTTCGCCAAAGAGGTAGAGCAGGTTTGGATTGACAAAGAGCGCCTGGTTTGCCGGGGCGTACAGGATCGCCATCGGGGCACGGGGTGCCGGCACCACCAAGACCGCCGTCGCCTCGACACCAGCGAAGCCCAAATAGCTTTCCCACAAGGCAGAGAGGTCCTCGGCGCGCTCCCGTTCGCTTCGTCCAGCGAGGCCCTCGGTCTCCACGACAGACCAGGTTTCGGCGAAGAAGAGTTGGCCCGAGAAGTGTGGGTCCAACTTTGGGT
>PFUG01000452.1:0-102 GCA_002789955.1 Deltaproteobacteria bacterium CG_4_9_14_3_um_filter_63_12
CGAAGGGGGCGACGGGCGTGTAGCCAGGGGTTTCAACCCCTGGCTCAGCCCCCGAAGGGGGCGACGGGCGTGTAGCCAGGGGTTTCAACCCCTGGCTCGGCG
>PFUG01000452.1:124-15912 GCA_002789955.1 Deltaproteobacteria bacterium CG_4_9_14_3_um_filter_63_12
GCGCCGGGCGGTTTCCTGGCCGGTGGTGATTGGGCACGAGCGGCACGGCGTCACCGAGGTGCGGGTCATCCATCCACGGCGCCAAAGGACGCGAGTCTTGAAAGCGCTCTGTGATGCGTTAGCATCAGATGCATGAGAACCACACTGGACATCGCCGACGACGTACTCCAGGCAGCAAAAGACCTCGCACGTCGAGAAAAGAAGACCGCTGGACAGGTCATCTCAGAGCTGGCTCGCAGAGCTTTGACGAGACCAATGGGCGACGAGAGCGCTCGAGAGGGCGAGGACCTGTTCGGCTTCCGCCCCTTCCCCAAGCGTGGCGGCGTCGTGACGAACGAGGCGATCGACGCGCTGCGTGACGAGGATTCGTACTGATGAGGGCGCTGTTCGACGTCAACGTCCTCGTCGCCTTGTTGGATGCCGACCATCACCACCACGAACACGCCAGCCGCTGGCTGCGCGAGCATGGCGCCGACGGCTGGGCCTCAGGCCCTATCACGCAGAACGGATGTGTTCGGGTGATGTCCCAGCCCTCCTACCCAAACCCAATCCCACCCCATGCGGTCATTTGGCGTCTGCGAGAGGCCACTCGTCATCCCAAGCACGAGTTTTGGCCCGATGTCGTGAGCCTCTTGGACACCGATACCATCGACGAGCAGCGGCTCCACGGCCCCAGGCAGGTCACCGACCTCTATCTGTTGGCGATGGCCGCGAAACACGAGGGCACCTTCGTGACCTTCGACCATGCCATCCCGTTGTCGGCGGTGCGAGGGGCACGGGATGCTCATCTCACCCTGCTTTGAGGCCTCAACTCACCCAGCTTCGGCCTTCGTGACTGGTGCTCCTCCTCGAGCATAGGTCGTGTCGCCGAGTCGACGTCAACTCGCCAGCCGCTCCACCAGCCAATAGGTCGCCACGCAGCCGATGACCACGCTGAACCCCTGCGCCAGCCTCGGATACCACTCTCGCTTCATGAGCAGCTTGGCCAGCGCGGTCCAGACGACGACCACGATGGCGAGCTGCCCGAGCTCGACGCCCACGTTGAACGAGACCAGCGCTGTGAGGAGCCGGTCTTTGGGCAGGCCGAGGTCACGCAGGACGGAGGCGAAGCCAAAGCCGTGAATCAAGCCGAAGGCGAAGACCAGCCCCGCGGCAAAGCGCGCTTTGGCGCTCAACAGCTTGGGCCTGAAGCCCTCGATGCGCGCCCCCTCGCGGAACACGTTCTCCAGGGCGACCACCAAAATCGACGCGGCGATCAGCGGCTCGACGACGCGCGTGCCGAGGGCGATGGTGCCAAGGGCGGCCAGCGCCAGCGTCACGGAGTGGGCCAGCGTGAAGCAGGTGATGAGGACGAAGACGCTCTTCAGGCGGCGCGCGGAGATGAGCAGGGCGAGCACGAAGAGGATGTGGTCGTAGCCCAGCAGGATGTGCTCGATGCCCAGGAGAACGAAGGCTTTGGCGGTCGAGAAGAAGCTCTGCACCTCGACGTTCTCGTCGGTCTGGGCCACGACCTCAACGGCCAATGGCGGCGTGGCCTCATAGACGATTCGCCGCTGCTGCCGGTTGAAGGTGACACGAAAGCGCCGCCCATCTTCGGCGATCACTCCGAGGAACTGGTGACTTCCTGACTGTTCGGTGAACGCGTGGTTGATGATCTCGATGGTGCCCAACGGGACGCCACAGCTGAAGCGCAGCGTCAGGATGCCCGCCGTCCGCGGCACGTCGTAGGTCAGGGCCTCGAGGGTCGGGGTGCACTCGGTCTTGGTGGCGAAGACGTGCATGCGATCGGAGAAGTAAGCCAGCAGGGCGTCGCGGCCCGTGAGCAGCTCGTCTTCGGAGACGTTGCGGTCGTGGTTCGTGTCGAGCCCAGCGGCCTCGTCGAGGTGGAAGAGGTTGCAGGTGAGCAACACGTCGATGGAGGTGTCGTCGACGGTGATCTCGAGGGTGCTCAGGCCCACCTTGTGGGCCGAGGCGAGGCTGGGGACCAGCAAGAAACCAAGCAGGAAGGCGAGCCCTAGGAACTTCTTCATCCGTACCCCGTGCAGTTCGACGAGCTGAGTGTCTATTGAGTCGTGGTGTGCTGCAAGGAGTAATTAGGTGGGGCAGGCCCATACTCACCACAGAGAACACAGAGAGCACAGAGAGTTTTTTGCTCTTCACCAGAGACAGCGCTGACGACCAGAGCCCACACAGAGCTTCCCTCGTTCTCTGTGTTCTCTGTGCTCTCTGTGGTGCGATCGGGAGCCCAAGTCCACTTCGCGCTGGACACAGCCCCATCGTTGCGGCATGAACACGTAGCCCACCTCAATCCACCTGATTCGACAGGAGAAACCATGCAGCGCGCGCCCCTCATCGAACCCATCGCTTGGCGTGGCGATTGGCGCACCGGCGTGGTCGAGATGCTCGACCAGCTCCTGCTGCCGGGCGAAGAGGTCCTGCGCCGCTACTCGTCGGCTCGAGAGGTCGCCGAAGCTATCCGGTCCATGGTGATTCGAGGCGCCCCGGCCATCGGCATCGCCGCCGCCATGGGAATGGCTTTGGCGGCGCGGGATTCTCGAGCCACCGACCTCGAGACCCTGCGTCAGGAGCTCGACGCCGCAGGCACACTGCTGGGTGCGACGCGGCCCACCGCGGTGAACCTCTTCTGGGCGCTGGAGCGCATGCGTCGACGCTTCGAAGAGCTCGCCCGCAACGGCCTCTCGGGTGCCGCCGAGGGCCTCCACGCCGAGAGCCTCGCCATCCTCGCCGAGGACATCGCCGCGAACCGGCGCATGGGGCAGCTGGGCGCCGCCCTCATCCCCGAGGGCGCGCGAATTCTGACCCACTGTAACGCCGGCGCCTTGGCGACCGGCGGCTATGGCACGGCGCTCGGCGTCATCCGCGCCTGCCACGAGCGGGCGCTGCAGTCCGGCGGCCCGGCGATCCATGTCTGGGTCGACGAGACGCGCCCTTATCTCCAAGGCGCGCGCCTGACCGCCTGGGAGTGCGCCAAAGAGGGCATCCCGGCGACGCTGATCACCGACAACATGGCTGGCCACTTCATGCAGCGCGGCGAGATCGACGCGGTGCTCATCGGTGCGGACCGCATCGCCGCGAACGGCGACGTGGCGAATAAGATCGGCTCCTACTCGGTAGCGGTCTTGGCCGCCTACCACAACATCCCCTTCTACGTCGCCGCGCCCTACTCGACCCTCGACCGCGAGACCGCCAGCGGCGAGCAGATCGTCATCGAGGAGCGCTCGGCCGCAGAGGTGACCGACATCAAAGGGCTCCGCATCGCGGCCGACATCGCCGTGCGACACCCGGCCTTCGACGTCACTCCAGCCAAGCTCATCGCCGCGATCATCACCGATCGCGGCGTCGTTCGCGCGCCGTACCTGGAGTCCCTCGCCGGGCTGTTCTAGTCTCGGCGTCTTTCCGCAAACTCCTTCACCCTTGGCCCCTCGAGCATGAGCATCGCCCCCGCAGACCTGAACATCCCGTTTCTCTGTACTGCCCTCGAGAAGCACAACCTCATCACCGACACCCAGAGTCGCGAGATCAAGGTGAAGGAGGGAGCGGTCCGGGCGCGCTTGCTCAAAGACCTCGGGAGCTCCTCGCAACGAGTGCGTACCGTGATCAGCGCGGTGGATGTGCTCGTCGCCCTGGAGCTGCAGATGCCAGACGGGCGGCGGCTGAGCGAGGACCGCATCATGGAGGTGGTCGCGTCGGAGGCGAACCTTCCCTACCTGAAGGTCGACCCGCTCAAGCTCGACGCGAAGCTGATCACCGAGACCTTCAGTCGGCCCTACGCGCGCCACAACATCGTTCTTCCGGTCCAGAAGGACCTGGCGCGCATCGTCGTGGCCATCTCGGACCCCTTCAACGTCGTGTTGCTCGACTCGCTGAAGCGCACACTGCCGCTGCCTCCCGAGTTCGTCCTGACGTCGAAGTCGGACATCCTCAAGATCATCACCGAGGTCTACGGTTTCCGCTCCTCGGTGAAGGCCGCGGTGAATGACCAGAAGCAAGCGGTCGACCTCGGCAACCTCGAGCGCTACGTCTCTCTCTCTCATGTGGACGAGCTTGAGGCCGATGACGCCCACGTCGTCAACGCGGTGGAGTACCTGCTGCACTACGCGTTCGAGCAGCGGGCGAGCGACATTCACATCGAGCCCAAGCGCGAGTACAGCATCATTCGGATGCGCATCGACGGCATCCTGCATCAGGTCTATCAGCTGCCCAAGGCGATTCACCCGCCGTTCGTCTCGCGCATCAAGATGTTGGCGAGCATGGACATCGCCGAGAAGCGTCGGCCTCAGGACGGCCGCATCAAGACCGAGCTGCAGGGCAAGGAGACCGAACTGCGCGTCTCTTCCATGCCGGTGGCGTTCGGCGAGAAGGTGGTCATCCGCATCTTCGACCCGCAGCATTTGCTGCAGGATCTCTCGAGCATCGGGATGCACAGCGAGTCGCTGCAGCGCTACGAAGGGTTTTTGAGCAACTCGACTGGGCTGATCTTGGTGACGGGACCGACGGGCTCGGGAAAGACGACGACGCTCTACTCGACCCTGCGCTACCTGGCTGGCCCAGATGTGAACATCACGACGGCCGAGGACCCCATCGAGATGGTCTACGAGCCGTTCAACCAGGTGCAGATACAGCCCAAGATCGGGGTCACCTTCCCGTCGGCGTTGCGCACGATCCTGCGTCAAGACCCCGACATCATCATGGTCGGTGAGATCCGCGACGAGGAGACCGCCAGCATGGCGGTGCAAGCGGCGCTGACCGGGCACTTGGTGTTCTCGACGCTGCACACCAACGACGCGCCCACGACCATCACCCGGCTCCTCGATCTCGGCGTCAAACCCTTCCTCCTCTCGTCGGTCTTGATCGGTGTCGTCGCTCAGCGGCTGTTGCGCTCGATCTGCCCGGACTGCAAGGCCACCACTGCGATGACCGACGATCAAATCGCCGCCTTGGATCTGAAGCTACCCTCGAAGCAGAAGCGGCGGCTGCCGATCCGCTTCGGGAAGGGCTGCTCGACCTGTCGCTTCACCGGTCTGATGGGGCGCAGCGCGGTCTTCGAGGTGATGGCGGTGACGGAATCGATCCGCAAGCTGATCACGCTCAATGCCGACGCCGAAGAGATTATGAAGGCGGCGCGGGCCGATGGCACCTTGACCCTCAGAGAAGCGGCCATACGAAAGATGGCCCAAGGGGAGACCACCTTCGAGGAGGTCTTTCGCGTCTTGGGAACGGGCTAGACGTGCCCGTCCGGAAATACCCCATCTGCGGCGTCGCCTTCCTCCTCGCTCCTCGGCGTACCGGTCATGCGCCTGCGTCGCTCGGTCGTTGGCTCCTCGCACCTGGGGCATTTCCGAACGGGCACTCAAGAGGCTCCTTTCCGTAGAATCCAGAATTCAAACGCCCTACAGTAAGACCCCTCATTTCAAGATGGATTCTAGACTTGACGGTTTCTTGACCAACACCCGAGTGAATACACGATGTCGATGACCGAGTCACAAGAAACCCTGCGCCCGATCTTCCCCACGGCCGACTGTGCTTGTTGTGGGGTGCGGGTCCTGATCTACCGCGACCTGATCAACGAGGTCCTCGTCGACCGCTGCCTGCAATGCGACGCGCTCCTCGACGGGGAGTTCGTTTCTATCGACGAGACCGAGCTCGCCGCCCTTGGCTACGCGGTCGAACGGCCCGTGAAGCGCTCGTGCGCGACGTGTACCAAGGGTTGCGGCAAGCGCAACACTCCACCCCTTTCGGAGGCTCCATGAGTCCAGATGTTCTCGAGAAGCGACTGCTCGACTTCTTTTCCGACGCCCAGGTCGAGGTAATCGACCTCACTGGCGGGCAAGACCACTACGCGGTGACTGTGGTATCTTCTGATTTCGAGGGCCACAAGCTCGTCGAGCAGCATCGTCTCGTCTATGATTGCGTCCGCCCTGAGCTGGAAAATGGCGAGATACATGCTTTGAAGGTCACGACGAAGAAGCCGAAGAAAGGATGAGCTCATGAGGAATCGTTGCAGTGGTTTGACTCTCGCGCTGGTGGCGGGGCTGACGCTAGGCGCTCTGGGCGTTCGCGACGCACAAGCCGGCGAAGGCGCGGTGCTCTCCTGTGTGGTGAGCGGCAATGTGACTGAGCGCGACCAAGCGACCTTTGTCGCGGCCGTCGAGGGTACCTTGGCGAGCAACGAGACCAAGACCTTGAAGTCTCTCGAGGCGACTCGGACCCGCTTGCAGAGCGTGGCTCCCGAGGCGACCGGCTGCTTCACCAAGGGCTGCTTGGTGCGCGCCGGACAGGCCCTCGAGGCGGGCGTCGGCTACCAGATCGAAGTCAAAGAGGAGTTCGAGTTCTACGTGATCGACGTGAAGGTGTACGACCTCTACTCCGGTGAGAAGCTGAAGAGTGAGCACGCCGAATGCGAGATCTGCACGACGACGGAGGCCATCGAGGCCACCAACAACGCGGCAAGAGCGGCGACTCAAGGCTGGACGTATCCTGCGCCCGTGGTTGCCGCCGTGGTGGTCCCGACCGACAAGGTCGACTCCAAGAAGATCGACAATCCCCCCGTCGACAAGACGCTGCCGGCGGCCAAGGGGGCGAACGTGCGCGTGGCACTCTTCGCTAACCCGGCGGACACCAAGATCATGGTCGACGGCAAGGTCGCGGGCGACGGGCAGTTCGTCGGCACGTTGCCGGCGGGTTCGCACAGCGTGCGCTTCGAGCGCTCGGGCTTCCGCTCGGTGGACGAGACCATCGACCTCAGAGAAGGCGACGGCCCCACCTATATGGCCGTTCACTTGCGGGAGACCGAAGCGAAGGTCGCCTCTGCCGATGGCCGCTCCGGAGGCTGGATCGACAGCATCGAGCGCGAGCCATGGGCTTATGGTCTGACCGGTGGCGGCGCCATTCTGACCATCACGGGCGCGATTCTGCTCGGCATCGACGGCGAGACGACCTGCTCGGGCGACACCACGACCTGCCCGGACGTCTTCGCGACGGGGGGCGGCGGCGGACTGTCGTTGGGGCTGGGCGTCGCGGCCTTGACCTCGGGCATCGTGCTGTTTTTGTGGGATGACCTGGCTGGCGAATCCAACGCGAGCGGCATGAGCTTCGGCGTCTCTCCCACCGAGGACGGCGTTGGCGCCTTTGTGGGCGCTCGCTTCTAGCGCTCGCGCGTAGGCACGTCGGCAGTCTCGAAGCGAGACTGCTGGCAGTCTCGAAGCGAGACTGCTCAAAAGTACCGCGCGAAAATCCGATTGAGGGAGCTCAATCAGCGACGCAACGCCCCGTGGTCATCAGACCACGGGGCCCTTTGCGTCGCTGGGTTCGAGCGCCTAGGCGTCTTCGCGCAGGAAGTCGTTCTCGATGAGGTAGACGACGTCTTGCAGGGTCTCGAGGTCGCTGGCCAGGCTCTTGTTGAGGACGGTCTCGACGTGCCCGTAGTTGTGGACCAATTGCAGGGTGTCAAGGAGCTCGGGCGTGAGGTTGCGCAGCGGCGGAACGAGCGGCACCGGGATGGCCAGGTGCATGTTGTAGTCGGGAACGTTGGGGCCGAGATTCAGGATTTCGTCCAGAATCCGCATGCCTTCCATCATGAGCGACTCGACCGACTCATTGATGGAGTTCTCGAACTCTGTGGCGAGGTTGGCGTCGAGCATGAAGGACCCTGTGGTCCAGGTCATCATGCGGTAGAAGCCTTTCTCCATGGTGGCGGTGGCGACGCCATTGATGGTGGCGCCGTAGACTCGGCCGTCGCGGAGGTAGATGTGGCCGTCTTTGCCTTCAGAGTTGATGATGAGGCAGCCGCTCTTTTTGCTGGAGCCGAAGAGCTGCAGCAGGTCGGGGAGCGGGACCTGGTCGATCATTCCGGAGAGGACGCCGCCGGTTCCGTGTTGGGTGTGCCCAGGTGGGACGGTCTTGCTGCCGTCGCCGCGCCCTGGGGGCGGTTGGAACATCGGGTCGGCTTTGGGCTGCTTGGACGGATCTTCGTAGACGAGCTTGATGATCGAGGTCCCGATGAGGATTCGGTCACCTTGCTTGAGGCGTACGGTGGTGATCTTTTCGCCGTTGACGAACGTGCCGTTGGTGCTGCCGTTGTCGGCGATCCAGATCTCGCTGTCCGTGGTGGTGATCTTGGCGTGATGCCGAGAGACCATGTCCTCGACCAGAACCATCTCGAGGTCGCTACTGCGACCGATGATGAGTTCCTGGTTCCACTCTAGGGGGAACTCGCCACCTTGGTACTTCCCCGAGATAAATTTCAGGACGTATCCACTGGGAGCAGAGCGGGCCATTAGTTTCTCGTCAACCTCTAGGGATCGCGTGACGTGCCGAGGGATGAATCTTCACGCTTATTCGGTGTGTCGTCAATAATGCAGCGACTTAGGAAATCCAGTCGACGCGAATCGAGAATGCGAGAGCTTTGCTTTGAAGGCAAAGTTCCTTGCTTTGCGTTGGCGGTCCGAAACGGAATGTGCAAGCAATTGATTTCAATCGGAATCGGCGACATCCAGAGTCACCGATGGGGGCTCACGAGCAGCCAGCGATGAGAGAAAACGTGTAGCCGAGGGTGCTGAGAACGGTCGCCGCAAGGCAAACCCCGAGCGCGATCAGCGCTCGCCTTCTGAGCTGATCGGCGATCTCGGGGTCTTCGATCGTGTCGAGATTGGCGAGCACGCTGCCGGGGAGCAAGGCGCCGATGATGCCGATGGGCATGCAGCAAAGCGCCATGCCCGCCAGGCCGAGGAGGAGGCCGTAGCCGATCCGGACGCGCGCGGCCTCAGGGTCGAGGGGCTCGGCGGCCCCTCGGTCGGCGGGTGGCTGGTAAGGGGGGGGGACGGAGCCTTGAGGTGGGAACTGTCCACCGGGATTCATGGGGCCCTGACCGCCTGGGGGCTGAAAGCCTCCACCAGGAGGTCGATTGCCGCCACCACCTGGGGGTTGAAATCCGCCACCGCCAGGGGGCTGGGACCCCCCTCCGCCGGGCGGAGGGGCGGCGGCACCCGGAGGCTGACTCCTCGGCGGCCAACCCGACATGCTGTGGCTCGCACCCTGCTCGCGAGAAACGTTCATGAACTTCGGACCTCCTTTCTGGCAGGTGTCTGCCGAGATCGCGCGGTGGAACCAAGCTGGCTCGCTTCGAGCCAGCTTGGTTCCATGTCGCCCGCGAACCCCGCTCGGACTCCGCTCGCATCCCGGTACTGAGGTGGCTCGAAGCGAGCCCCCTGCGTGTCTTGCGGCCTCACCCTCCCACGCGTGCTCACAGACCCTCACGATAGACGCTCTCGAGGGCGTCGGTGACCAGACCATCAAAGAGCCGAGCGCTCTCGGCCTGCACGATGGCCAGCGCCCGACTGCGTGCGTAGGCCGGCCGATAGGGGCGGTCGGAGATCAAGGCCATAAAGGTGTCCGCTGCCGACAGAATCCGTCCGATGATCGGGATGCCGTCCCCTGACCTGGCCTCGGGATAGCCGGACCCGTCGAGCTTCTCGCGATGGGTGCTGGCCTCTTCGACGAGGTCGCGCAGATCGGCGAGGGGCGCCAAGGCGTCGCGGGTGATGTTGGGATAGGTGTGGAGCAGGCAGAACTCGTCTTCCGTGAGCCCGCCGCCCTTTTCCAGGAGCTGGATTGGCAGACCGAGGCGTCCGACGCCGTGCAGAAGACTCGCCAAATGCAGTCGGTTCAGGTCTTCGGGTTCGAGCCCGATGCGCTCGCCGATGCGTCTGGAGAGCCGAGAGACCTCGAAGGTGTGACCGGAGGCAAAGGGGGTCTGTGCATCGACGGCCTGAGCCAGGACACGCAGGTGTGCTTCTAACCCTTCGAACTCGATCCACTGGCCGTAGGTCGTCTCGAAGATCAGGTCCAGTTCGGCCCCGAGATCGTCGAAGAAGAAGACCTCTTCCCACAGCTCGGTGGTCTCGAGCAGTGGCCTCACGGCCTCCATCAGCTCTGGGTCAAAACGGCTTTGTTCGATGTCCTGTAGGAGGTCGACCCCGTGTGCGCGCCGGGCCTCGGCGGTGTCGAGGGGGTAGGTGCCCGTCTCGAGGAGGTCAGCCAGGGCCACCACTTGCGAGGCCAGCGACCAGGTTTCACAGGACGCATCGAGGTGATGAGACGCCACCGTGCCAGCGACGACGTCGCCGTAGCCAAGCGCTTGCAGGGTGCGGGCGCCGTGGTCGGCGTGCCTCGCCAGGAGGGCCCGCAGCTCGGCTGCGCCCTCGGTCGGCCCAAGCCCGAAGAGCCCGTCGCTGACTGCCGGATAGCGAGCCATCAGCTCCCTGGAGCGCAGGCCCGTCAGTTGATGCACCTGATGAATGACGGAGGCGAGCCCCAAGTCGTGCATCATTGCGGACACCGCCAGCTCGGCCTTCTCCCCCATCTCGAAGCTTCCCGAGGCGCGCGCAAAGGCGAGCGCCAACACGGTCAGACGCTGGCCGTGCCCGAGGTCTTTGCCCTCAACGAGGTCGCAGGCCTGACTCATGGCGCGGAGAAGTTGGGAGAGTTTGACTCGCATTTGGACTCTATTGCCTCGCTTCCTCGCGACCGAAGTTCGTTCTATTCGAGGAGCGGTGCGAAGCTCGCTCGTCCGCTCGGCAATGCGTTCTCGCCGTCTCGGGTTTGTCGCGCCGAGAATGCCTACTTTTCAAGCGGTTCCAGCGAGGCCGCAGTTTACAAAACGCGGCCGCGCGGCGCAAGGCGAACACCAAAGACCGCAAAGACCGCCGGAGACCGGTGGGGCGTTGCGGCCGCTGCCCCCGTCCTTGCCCCCGACCCTCGGATCTCCTACTAATTGCCGTGGTTGTGCCCCTTCATCTGGATTTGGACCGCTGATGTTCAAACGAATCCTGATCGCCAACCGAGGCGAGATCGCTCAGAGAATCATTACGACCTGCAAACGACTCGGCATCGAGACCGTCGCGGTCTACTCCGAGGCCGATCGCGGCGCGGATTACCTCGGGGTCGCCGATCTCACGGTCTGCGTCGGCGCCGGTCCGGCGGTCGACTCGTACATGAACCAGCGAGCCCTCTTGCAAGCGGCACAGCAGTACGACTGCCAAGCCCTGCACCCTGGCTACGGGTTTCTAGCCGAGAACGCCCTCTTTGCTGCCCGCTGCGAGCAACAGAAGACCACCTTCATCGGTCCGCGTCCCAAGCTGCTGCGCCTCTTGGGCCAGAAGGACCTGGCCCGGGCCGAGATGGAGAAGCGCGGGGTTCCTACTGTTCCCGGCAGCGACGGGGCGGTGCCCTCCCTGACGCGGGCGTTGTCCGAGGCCCGCAAGCTCGGCTACCCGGTGATGCTCAAGGCCATCTCTGGGGGCGGCGGTCGGGGCATGCGGGTCTGCAACGACGACAGCGATCTGAGAGCCCACTTCGACTCGGCGCGCCTCGAGGCGGAGGCGACCTTTGGCGACCCTGAGGTCTACCTCGAGCGCTTCGTCGAAGGGGCCCGGCACATCGAGTTCCAGCTCCTCGGCGACGCTTACGGGAACGTCATCCACCTCGGCGAACGAGAATGCACGACGCAGCGACACCATCAGAAACTCGTTGAGGAGGCGCCGAGTCCGGGCATCGACACCGACACGCGTGTCAGCACCGGCGCTGCGCTCTGCAAGGTGTTTTCGAGCTTGGGGTTAGCGGGGCTGGGCACGGTCGAGTTCTTGATGAACACCTCCGGCGAGCTCTTCTTCATCGAGGTCAACCCTCGCTTGCAGGTCGAGCACCCGGTCACCGAGCTGGGCGTCTCCCTCGATCTCGTGGAGTGGCAGCTGCGCACCGCGGTGGGACAATTCCTCGACTTGCCGCAGATCCCCTCGCCGCTGCGCGGCCACACCATCGAGTGCCGCATCAACGCCGAGAATCCGAGAGCCAACTTCGCGCCCTCGCCGGGCCTCATCACGCGTTTCGAGGTCCCTCGAGAGTGGCGCTATGAGCTCGACGGGCCGGTCCGCCTCGACACGCACGTCGACGAGGGCTATCGCGTGCCCACTTACTACGACTCGCTGCTGGCCAAGCTGATCGTGCGCGGCCCCTGTCGGGCGGACGCCATCGAGCTCATGCGGCAGAGCCTCGAGCGCATGCACATCGAGGGGGTCCACACGACGCTCGACCTGCTCAAGACCATCGTGCATGATCCTGTCTTCTGTTCGGGGCAGTATTCGACCCTTCAGATGTCGAGAGTGATCGACGAGTTCGCTTCGACTCCCGTCGGTCACTAGTGTAACGCTTCACATGTGTCCGTGCTTATGAGCGTGGCCTTTCAGGGAAGCAGGGCTCTGCCCTGACCCGCCGGGGGACTTTGTCCCCCGGACCCCCAATGACTTTCTTTTTTCTGTAATCAACAACATGCCGGTATTTTTGAAGAATTCCTGAGGATTGGGGGGCGCTCCTTGCAGTCAATAAACATGGAGAGTCATGACGGTTTACACTAGCCAAGCGAGACCCAGCAAGGCTGGCTGTTAGCAACGCCAGCGCAACGCTGCCAGGCATTCTCGGCCGCCTTGATTTCTCTCAGTTCCCAAAGGTAACTGGCTTCTCTCAGCGGCCAACCACATCGATTTCGATGTCTGGCGGTCAACGGCCAGCAAAAGATCTCATCACAGCCCAGGGACTCCCGTGGCGAAAGTTATCCTCGAACCCATCGGCTCTCCGTTCGACCCGCAAGACCCGACCTATCTCAAGAACGTGGATAGGAACTCGAGGCGGGAAGCGCGCATCGAGAACATCCGCAAGCGGATCGCGGATGGCTGGGGCCAAGACTACGTCGACCGGGTGCACCGCAAGGAGAAGCTCACGTCGTGGGAGCGCGTCCGGCGCTTGGCCGACGCAGGCACGCCGCTTCGCGCCATCGGGACCTTGGTCAATTACGGCGAGGCGTTTGGCAGCGACAAGCGCTCGTCGCCGGCGGCCGGCGTCATCACGGCGTTTATTCAGGTCGAGGGGCGCCACGTCGTGGTCATCGCCAACGACAACGTGGTGGCGAGCGGCTCGTGGTGGCCGCGCAGCCCAGAGAAGATCCAGCGCGCCCAGAGCATCGCGCTCAAGCTCAAGGTGCCCGTCATCTACTTGGTCGATTGCTCGGGGCTCTTCCTGCCCGAGCAGGGACGGACGTTTCCGGGTGCAACGGGCGCGGGCCACATCTTCAAGATGAACAGCCTGCTCAGCGACGCCGGCGTGCCGCAGATCGCAGGGGTGATGGGCGACAGCATCGCGGGCGGCGGCTACATGCCCATCATCAGCGACAAGGTCTTCATGACCGAGCGCGCCTACATGGTGATCGCCGGAGCGGCGCTGGTGAAGGGCGCCAAATCCCAGCAGATCACCTCCCTCTCCATCGGCGGCCCCGACGTTCATGTGCATCTGAGCGGCTGCGCCGACGAGCGTGTCCCAGACGACAGTACCTGCATCCTGCGCATCCGCCAGGAGATCGGCACCCTTCCCTCGAGCGCGACGACTTACTACCGACACGGGGTCGCGCCCGCTCCACCTCAGCTCCCGACGAGCGACCTGCGCGGCATCTTCCCCGCCAATCACACCGCTCAGTATGACACCCTCGAGGTCATCGCCCGGCTCGTCGACGACTCGATGTTCTGGGAGGTGCTGCCCGAGATCGGCACC
Source organism: Deltaproteobacteria bacterium CG_4_9_14_3_um_filter_63_12 (assembly GCA_002789955.1). Taxonomy (GTDB): domain Bacteria; phylum Myxococcota_A; class Bradymonadia; order UBA4248; family UM-FILTER-63-12; genus UM-FILTER-63-12. The sequence continues at coordinate 13,742 of PFUG01000452.1, forward strand.
GAGTTGATCACTGGCATCGCCCGCATCTCTGGGCTCTACGTCGGGCTCATCGCGAATCGCCAGGACATCGTGCCGCACCCGTCGGACCCCTCGCGCAAGCGGGTTGGCGGCATTCTTTACCGCGAGGGCATCGCCAAGATCTCGGCCTTCAGCCGGGCCTGCGACTCGGACGGGCTGCCCATCGTGTGGCTGCAGGACATCGCCGGGTTCGACCTCGGTCCAGAGGCCGAAAAACTCGGTCTGCTCGGTTTTGGCTCCAACCTCATCTACACCAACAGCACCAACACGACGCCGATGATCACCGTCCTGCTCCGCAAGGCCTCGGGGGCGGGATACTACGCCATGGCGGGCTTGCCCTTCGACCCGGTCTTGCAGCTCTCGACGCCGGTCACCCGGCTCGGGGTCATGGAGGGTCGCACGCTGGCCATCGGCACCTTCAATGCCAAGCTCGACGACAACTTCAACATCGCCACGGAGGATCCGGAGGAGAGGCGGCAGCTGAAGGCGGCCATGAAAGACGTCGAAGACCGCATCGAGCAAGACCTCGACCCGGTTCAGTCGGCTCGGCGGGGAGACACGGACGAGCTGCTTCTTTTCGATGAGATACGAGACTATCTCGAATGCATCGTCGAGATGTGCTATCAGTCCACGGGGGTCCGGCGCATCAAGAATCCGCGCATCTGGACCGTTCACGATTTCGGCATCCTGGCCACCGCCCTGTTGAACCACCGGTGACCCTTCCCTCCCTGCCTCTTTCCTTCCCCCTGTCCGCCCGATGGCTTCATGACCTCGCTGGTAGCCTTCATCCATGACTCTCCCGACGACGCCGAGGAGTTCCTCCTCGCTTCGCCAGCGCTCGGGCTGTTCACGCCGAAGGTCGAGGTCGGCGATGTCGTGACGGCCGGGACGGTGATCGGGCACCTCGAGGTCTTGCATCGTCGCACGCCCATTCGGCTTCCGGCGGGGACGCCGGCGCTGCGGGTGACGGAGCTCCTCGAGCCACGGCGAGGTGCGCCCGTGGCCTATCGACAGCCGCTGATGCGGGTGCAGGTTGGCCCGGCGAGAGCGGTGGCCAGCAACAACAACGGCAAGCACGGGCTCGACCTACCCGCGGACGCCATCGCCATTCAAGCTCCGACGGACGGGCAGTTCTTCCACTCCATGAATCCGGACGAAGAGGCCTACGTGGTCGAAGGCGACACCATCCGTCTGGGCGCGACCATCGGCTCGATCGAGGTGATGAAGTTCTTCTACGACGTGAACTTCGACTCCCCCATCGCAGACCCGGCCGCAGCCTATCGGATCGTCAAGATCGTCGCGGCCAACGCGACGCCGCTGCGCTCCGGCGACCCAGTGGCGTACGTCGTGCCGGTCGCCCATCTCCCACATTAGCGGGTCAAGCTACTGCCACATCTTGAAGTGCATCGAGCAGCTCTTGCTGACGGCGGCTTCTTGCGCGTCGGCTGCGGCGGCCGTGCAGCGGCATCCCTTTTTGACGGCTTCCTTCGAGCCCGGCGGATAGGCCTCGCAGAGGGATTCGTAGGTGTGCAGCTCGGGTTCGGTGTCGTCGCCAAACCAGAAGAGGATCTGTTTGGACATAGGTGCCTCCTGCATGCAGAGAGAAGCGAGCCGCAGGCATAGACCCTCGTCGGGGGCACGTCGAGCGTTTTGCGGCCGCAAAGGCTGCATCGAGTGACTTCACGCAATCGTGGCCGCGTGACGAGCTCATGAGGGCCGGGTTTTCGCGCAGAGACGCTGAGCCGCAGAGGACGCGGACTCTCTTGGTGCTGAGTCTTGGTCTTCGGCTCTTGGTAGGTCTTGGTAGGTGGGGGATCTTGACACCCCCAATTGCAGCGTCTAGCGTTGGGGCTTCAAGTCGGTCTTTTGGCATCCACAAGCACGCTTTTTTCTCGAGGTTGTCATTTCAATGAACACAATCATGCGTCTTTTTTTCTGTTTGTTCTCCTGTTCTCTCTTACTACTATTCAGCCCGCAGGCTGTAGCTGCCTGCGAGCCCGAATTCAATGAATGGCCACCACAACGACCCGACCTTGAGAACTACGCGGAGAGGGTCCTGACGGGTGAAGGGTATGATGGCTTGTACGACCTATCAGGGCTTGGCGATGCCCGGATGTTAGATGCGAAAGAGCTTTGGAAACTATTTGGAACGA
>PFUG01000328.1 GCA_002789955.1 Deltaproteobacteria bacterium CG_4_9_14_3_um_filter_63_12
CGCCGCCTCCCTTCGCCGCGGCGTCGATGGCTTCGCGGCGCGCGTCGAGGATCAAGGGATGGCCCAGGTGCACCGGCTCGAGCTCCTCTTTGCGGGCGACGTGGCCGATGGCGAGCTCGAGGGGGCCGTCTTGGGCGAGGGGCAGGCGGCTGCAGTCTGGGATGGAGAGGAGAGTGCGCTTGCCGTCGCGGCGCGAGTCGAAGGGCACGTCGTGGGCGCGCAAGTAGGCGACGAGCACCTCCTCGAGGGCCAAGTCCAGCGCGACCAGGTTGGCCGGGAGCGTGCTCTGGATGTTGCTGAAGACCTGCTGGATCTGGGCGTCGAGGCGCGACTGGATGAGGCCGGTGGTGCGCTCGGCGACTCGCTCGAACTCGGCGCGCTCGTCGTCCATGGACTCGCGCAGGGCGCTCAGCTCGGCGGCGATGTGCTCGACCGAGCGGGCCTGCCGGTAGATTTTTTGCAGTCGGGCCTCGAAGCCGGCGCCCAGAGCCGAGGCGAGCGTGTCGGTGGACTGCCCGTCGGAGTGGTGCAGGACGGTGTCGGAGGCGTCCAGGACCTCGCCGAAGAGGTCGAGCTTCTGGCTCAAGATCTCGAAGAGGAGGCGTTGGGTCTCGTTGTCGCGGGCCAGGAAGTTGATGACGGTGACGTCGCGGCTCTGGCCGTAGCGGTGGCAGCGGCCGATGCGCTGCTCAATGCGCTGCGGGTTCCAGGGCAGGTCGTAGTTGATGACGGTGTCGCAGAACTGCAGGTTGAGGCCCTTGGCGCCGGCTTCGGTGGAGATGAAGACGCGAGACTGGTTCTCGAACTCGTCGACCAGCGCCTGGCGCATGGCGATGCTGGGGGTGGCCAGCTTGAGTCCAGGGGTGTGGGCGACTTTGGCGGTCCAGCGGGCCAGGGCGTCGCGGGCGCGGGCGTCGTGGTTTTGGCCGCGGAACAAGGTGATGTCGGTGTCCGCGAAACCCTCGGAGACGAGCAGATCGCGCAGCGCGCCTTGGGTGGTCAACGACTCGGTGAAGACCACGACGCGTCCGGCTCCTTCGCCGCCGCCCTTCTGCTCGACGACGTAGCGCACGGCCTCGAGGAAGGCTTGCGCCTTGTTGTCGCGGGGGAGCGCCTCGGCGCGGGCAACGTAGGAGCGGATGCGGGCGATCTCCTCGCGGAGGGCGTCCGGAGTGTGGGTTCTCGTGGGCAGCTCGTCGACCTCGTCGACGGCGGTCAACGGCGTGAAGCCTTCGCCTTCGAGGTCGGCGGCGTTGAGGGTGGCCAAGAAGGTGTCGTCGTCGTCGAGGTCGGGCGCGCCTTCGAGGGCGCTCTCGAGCTTCTTCTCCAGGCGCAGGACGAGCTTCTTCAGGCTGTCGATCAGCGCGGCGATGGAGGAGGCCATGCGGCGGTGGAAGCCGATGAGCCAGAGGTGTCGGCTGCGGCTCTCAATAGCGCAGACCGCGGGATCGAGGAGGTACTCGGTGACGTCGTTGTAGAGGGCTCGCTCGTCCGGCAGCATGTCGTACTCGAAGAGGCGAGCGCGGCGTCCGACGAAGGGTTTTTCGAGGAAGGGTTGGGCTTGGCGGCGCAGAGTACGCTGGCAGACCAAACTCAGGCGTCGCCTGAGCTCTTCGGCCTGGCCAGCGTTGAGGGTGCGGTCGTCGCCTGAGCAGAAGAGGCTGCGGAAGGTGGGCAGGTCGCCGAGCAGGGTGCCGGTGGGCTCGATGTAGTGCACCAAGCCCCACATCTCGGTGAGGGAGTTCTGCAGTGGCGTCGCGGTGAGCAGCAGCAGGGGCGTGCGGCGCAGAAAGTTGCGCAGCCGATGGGCCATGCGCGCGTCCTTGGAGTCTTCTTTGTAGGCGCCGTCGGCGGCGAAGCGCTTGAAGACGTTGGCGAAGATTTCGTGGGCCTCGTCGACGACGCAGAGGCCGAAGCCGTCGCTGCTGTTGATCAAGGACGAGCCGACCTCGCCGCCGGCAAACTCGCGTCCGATGAGGAAGACGCCAGGGCCTTCGATGGAGGCCGGGTCGTTCTCGACCTCGCGGGTCTCGACGCCGAAGAGCTTGAGGAGCTCGTCGGCCCACTGCCCGAGCAGCGGCTTGGGGACGATGATGAGCACACGGTGTGCACCCTCGGCGAGCATCTGGGCGACGATGAGCCCGGCCTCGATGGTTTTGCCGAGGCCGACCTCGTCGGCGAGCAAGCAGCCACCTTCCTGCAGCCGCCCGAGGGCGAACATGACGGCTTCGATCTGGTGCGGGTTGGGATCGATGCGGCCTCGCCGTTGAGAGGCGGCGTAGCGACGCCCTTCCTGCGCAGAGCGGCGTCGCAACAGATCCTCAACGAGGAAGCGCCGCTGGAAGGGGTGTGTAGCCCAGGTGCCAGGCAGGTTTTGTGGGGAATCAGCTTGCATCGAGTGCGTCCTGAGTCGGTTTGGGTGGGGCAGTCTCGGCACGCTACCACATGCTGCGGTCGAAATCCGTCTGCGTCGAAAGGCGTGTGGAGCGCGGGTTCTTGGGGGAAGACGACGGGGGCAAGGGCTTGCTGACGGTTGAGAGGGGGATTGTGGTGAGACTGACTTCGATTTTATCGCAAAGACGCAAAGGGCGGCCGAGGCGCAAGGAGTTTTCTTATAGGGGATCGTGAGTTTGGCTCTTTGGGATTGTGCTCGACGTAACCTCGACCACATGCCGCGACTCAGCTCACAGGGTCTCGCCGCGTCCAGTACACGCCCAGCTTCTGGGCCAGCTCGATGACTGCGTGCGACTCGAGCTTGAGACTCTTGAACGGCTGTCTCCCGACGAAGCAGCCGTTGGTGCTGGCGGTGTCGATGGCCCAGAGGCCCGTTTCGTCCAAGAGAACGCAGAGGTGGACCCTAGAGAGGCTGTCGAGGCCGTCACCCGAGGCAATGGTCCTGAGCTCGCAGCGCTCGTAGCGGCCGATGAGGAGGCCGCCGGCGAGGGCATCGACGCCGAGCTCGAGCGACAGCATTAGCCCTGGGATGTCGAGAGTGCCGAGGTGAGCGAGCGCCGCGTCGTCGGTCGGGTGCGGGCGCTCTGGTCTTACGGCGCGAAGGCGTGCGCCGTCTCCTAGGGCTGTTGTGGCATCGTTCTCCTTGGCCGACGCCAGCTTCTTCACTCGCTCGTACTCCGCCTCGAGCTGAGCGCGCATGCGCTCGAACTGTTCGTCGATCGGATTTCGCTCACTACCCAGCACAGAGGCGGCACGAAGCGAGCCACCTCGCGTCCCTGCGCTCGCGACGCTCGGCGGCGCCTCGACCGTCCCTCCCTGAATGGTGACGCGCGGGAGCCTGGCGTAAGACGAATGCTGTGGGTCGGCGTCGAGTCGGTTGAGCAGGCTCAGCTCGCCGTCGTCTGGTTGGAGATCGAGGGGGTTGACCTCGACCATCACCCGCTCGGGCCGAGTGGCCCAGGCCGTGTGCGGGTCTGAACTGGCGTTGGGGTTTCTCTTTAGGGCCATGATCCAGTAGGCGCCGCACGCCACATTGACGTCTCCAGCGCTGAGCACGCTGTAGCAAGGCCCATCTTCCAGGCTGAAGCCCCAGGTGGTGTGCAGATCGATGATCCGCAACCGCTGGGCCCCTTCGCGGGTTCGATAGGCTCGGAGCAGCAGATGCCTCAGCGACACCTCGGGGTCCAGGAGCAACTTCAAATCGCAGTGGTCGTGCCGACCCAGGATGACGTCCACGGGGATGTTGGCGAGGGTGTGCAGCGGCAACGTCAGCACGGACTGCGTCCCTCCGTGCACACAGGCGATCACCCAGTCGGCGCCGCGCTCGAATCGCTGGTACACCTCTGGCCACGCCAACGTGAAAGACTGTTCGAGGCTCAACGTAACGCGAGCACACGCCATGGGCGCGATGGTGAGTCTGTTGATTTCGTACATGGTCAACCTCCAACGGGTGGATGAGCTCACTGAAAGAATCTTTGTTAGACCGTAGCACGCCGTCTGGTCGAATGGTGTCCATATGGCAGATGTGACGTTCATGGACACGCCACCCCACGCGTCTTGCTGACAGCAGGGTGAGATTCTCTCACGAGTCAGCGCCAGACACCTCTTGTCGCCGATAGCTCAGACGCCCACGCTGCTCATCTCGCGTTGGGGCTCTGGACCTGGGCATCCGCCCTGAAGGGGCGGTCCAAGAATCAGCCCAGCGCGGAGCGCTGGGTCGCGCGTTCGGCCGCTCGACCCCACGACGTGGAACCGCGTTCGGCCGCTCGACCCCACGACGTGGGACCATGTTCGAGCACTCGAACCCTCGACTTGGAACCGCGCCTCAGGCGAGCAAGACCAAAAGCCCTGCGCCCTTCCAGCCTCACTCCCCCTCTCCCAGCACCTGGCGTAGCCGCTCCGACAAGGAGAGCATCGAGTAGGGCTTCGGGAGAAAGTGCAACCGCTCCTCGAGGAGGCCATGTTGGGCGATGACACTTTCGGTGTAGCCAGACGTGAAGAGGACTTTGAGCGCAGGATGGGTTTCGGTGATTCGCTGGGCCAGCTCCCTGCCATTCATGTGTGGCATGACGACGTCGGTCAACAGGAGGTCTATCGCACCTTCATGACGCCCTGCCAGCACGAGCGCGTCGCCGCCGGAGGACGCTGTGAGGACCTTATAGCCAAGGCGACGCAAGAGTCGGGTCGCCACACGTCGCACGCTCTCCTCGTCCTCGACGAGCAACACGGTCTCTTCGCCACGCTGCGGTTGGAGCACCTCGACCGGCGAGAGCTTCTCGGCAAAATCCCCGGTCACTGCGGGGAAATACACCCGAAACGACGAACCTTCGCCGAGCTTCGAATGGACGTCGATGTGCGCGCTGCTCTGTTCAACGATGCCAAAGACCGTTGCCAGTCCAAGGCCAGTGCCTCGGCCCAGCGCTTTCGTGGTGAAAAATGGCTCGAAGACATGCTCGACCACGTCGGAACTCATGCCGCATCCGGTGTCGGTGACGAGCAAGGCGACGACGTGCTCTGCATCGAAGTTCGGCGGGAAGCCCTCCTCGCCGGCTCGTAATTCTATGGTCTCGATCATCAACTCGCCGCCGTTCGGCATGGCGTCTCTGGCGTTGATGGCGAGGTTGAGCACGAGCTGTTCGAGCTGGTTTGGATCGGCGACGATGCGGGCCGAGCCGAGCTGCGGAAGGGTCGACAGGAGGATGTCCTCCCCGAGAAGTCGACTCAACATCGCGCCCATCTGCTCGATCTGCTGGCTCAGATTGAGGACTTTGGGGGCGATGAGCTGTCGGCGTGAGAAGGCCAGGAGCTGGTGCGTCAGCTTCGCCCCTCTTTCCGAGGCCTGATGGATCTCCACCAACGACTCGCGCAAAGGATCCTCGGGCGACAGCTCTTCGAGCATCAGCTCTGCGTTGCCCGTGATCGCACACAGGACGTTGTTGAAGTCATGGGCCACGCCGCTGGCGAGCTGCCCGATGGCTTCCATCTTCTGGGACTGGCGGAGGTGGTCTTCGATGGCGCGCTGGTCGGTGACGTCGACGGCAATCGCGAGCTTGCGGGAGACACGTCCATCCGGATGACGGGCGAAGGGAATCTCGCGGCTGTGGTACCACCGCCATTGTCCCTTCGCGTCGCGCATCCGGTACTCGACCTCCGTCACCTCGCCATCCGCGCCCTGAACCAACCGCTCCTGGTTTGCCAGGACTAAAGCCAGGTCCTCTGGATGGATGAGCTGTGCGAAGAGCTCGGACCCAAGTTCCTGCAACTCTTTGGGCGGCAAGCCAAAAACCTGCTCGGCGGCCCGATTCACATAGACGTTGCCGCGCTCCTCGAGGTCGTAGATGGTGATGAGGTCCGGGGTCGTCTCGAGGATGCGCTCGTTGAGGAGCCGCGCGTCCTTGAGCTCGTCACGAGTCGCGGCGTGCAGGGCAGCGAGCTCCACCGCGGCCAGTCTCCCCTGGAGGATCACGGCCAGCATCGCGGCCGCGTTGCGGACCAGTGGGAGCGCCGCGTCGGGTTCGCCTGTTGGCGTCAGCAGCAGTGCACCGAACTTCTGGCCCGAGGCTGCGACTGGCAAGACGGTCCCCGACCTTTCCTGCCCATCTACGCGCTGGACCGTGACACCAAGACCAATGTCATTCAGTCCATCTACGAAGACTTCCCAGATGCGGCCGACCTCTCGCATCTGACTGAGCTGAACCATCAGCAAAAAGAGATCATGCGCGTGCTGAGGGTTCATTGATTTGTTACTCTCGACTCTCGGCCAGGAATTGCGGGGCGTGCTCCGCAAGCCAGCGATCGGGGTCCTGATAGTATGGGTTCTCGGTAACCACGCCGCCGTTGATGGCGTAGGGGTGCGTGCGCAGCACCTTCATCACCTGCGCGCCATTGAACCGCGTGACGTCATAGAGGCAGATGCTGATCCAAGGCTTACCCTGAATGAAGTTGTTCAACCGAGACTCATACGCCATCAGGTGTTCGACTCCTGGTATGAACTCGAGCGCCCAAACCATATCGGCCGTCGCGCGAACGTTTCGGGGGCCGTTGGCTTGGCTGGCCACGAAGAACTCGTTGAGGCCTCTGTCCATGTCCCAAGGCGAGAATACCCCTGTGGGGCAGTAGAGTTCCTCGGTGCTCAGCACCCGAAAGCGGTTTGTGTCGTGAGTGTGGTCAGCGCACTGAGGACAGACCGCCGCCATCGAGCGATGAAAGTCCTCTTCGGTCCCATTCGCATGGCAATAGAGCTGCAAATCCCCGTCTTTGTCGCCGGCGCTGAGAAACCCAAACACGATCTCGTCACGCTCCTCGGCGGTTTCGTAGAGCCCACAGAGGTGCGCTCCCCAATTGCAGGTGTATCCCCGAAAACCCAGGTCGAGCGCCGCGCCAGTGGATGTGGTGATGTGCATGGTTGGCCTTCGATTTTCTGAATCCGGCGACTCTAGAAACTCTCCAAAGAGGGGTCAAGACAATTGCTTTCGAGCCTTCGGGGAACAAGCTTATCGCGGAATCTATGCCCGCCCTTCTCGACAGCGCTGAGAGTCGCCGATTCCCCTTCGACCTTCATCCGGCGAGTCGGACAAAAGACGGGCGTCGAGAGAAATGCTCTACCCAAGCCCCTCGAACTCCACTATAAATGGCCGTCCATCAAAGGGGGGAATCGACATGCCGACCAAAAGCCCGAAAGAAGAGCTGCGCACCGAGCTCGAATAAAGCACGCTCTCCGACAGCGTGAAGGCGATCATCAAAGCGGCAATCACGAGCGCAGGCACGTCACTGCACTCACACGGCGGACAGGACGAGCCCCTTGGCGCTGTGCACTTGCGTTGGATAGAGGTGCAGGGATTTCGCGGCATCGGCGAGAAGTGACGGCTCGAGCTCCCAGCCGGGCCTGGTCTCACCCTGGTCATCGGCCGCAACGGCTCAGGCAAATCCAGCTTCGCCGAAGGACTCGAGGCGCTGCTGACCGAAAAGCTCGAACGCGACGGCCGCAACAGCCAACCCAAATGGGAACATTGGCAGAACCTCGGATGGACCAAAGGCGTCGTCGTTGCCGCTGGCTTCGACGTCGAGGGGACTGGCGAGGTCATCTTCAAACGCGAATGGAAAGCCGGCACTCGGCTGGAAGAGGGGCAACTCGTCGAAGGTGGGCTCGAGTCCTTCGACTGCTCGCGGTCGCGCTCCCAGAGCCCCTCTCGCGTGACCTCGCTCATGTTCAACGACCATTGGTCGATGACAGTGCCGAGGAACGCCTCGCGGTGCGCGGGGAAGCGGTAGGTGTCGGCCAACGCGGGAACGAGCCGCCCGCAGAAGAGGTCCAGCGAGCGCTGCACCGACGGGTCGACCCCGAGCGTCGTCAGCGCCAGCGCCGGCTTCACCCCGGCCAAGAGCGCCAAGCCGTGCCGCAGCACCGCATCCCCTTGCTCACTCAGGGAGCGGTGGAGGAGGTCGGCCTCTTCGGCGGGGTATTGCTCGAGGACGTCGGCGAGGCTCTTCTCGTCTTCGTTCTTGGGCTGCCAGAAGCGCCGCTTCTCCTTTTGTTCTTGCTTTAGCAGGTCTCGATGCGTGTTTCTGAGCATGGCGCGCAGGTAAGCTTCCTGCTTGTCGCTGGTCATCGTGGCGAGCTTGGCCGGCAGCTCCGGCTTTTTCAAGAGCTTCATCCACACGGTCTGCACGACGTCGTCGCCTAGATTGCGGCCCCAGCGCCGCAGGAGCGTGTCGAGGGAGCGTGCGGCCTGGGTTCTTCCGGCGGTGGAGCGATGGTGAAGGTCGCGAAGGAGCTCGGCGAGGGAGCGCTCGGTCATGCTCGGTCCTCCCGCGTCGGGAGCCACTCGCGGGCTTGCTGCACACACCAGCTCAGCGCGGCGCGCCCCTGGCTGAGCTCGTCGAGCTCGGCGGCATCGCTGGCTCCCGCAGCCATCGGGCGACCGTGGGTCCGGCCGGGAGGTGGGGGCGAGCGTCGGGACCCGAACGCAAGGGCAGCGCCAGAGTGGCGCGCAGAGTGAGGGGGCGGTCCCCATGGCGGGGGTTGACGAGCGCGTCGGCGGACCAGCTCTCGACACAGACCGTATCTTGGCCGTGTGAGAAGTCCCCCGACTCGCCGATGAACAACAACCAGCCCATATCCCCCTCAGTGTGCAGGTCGAGGTGGGATCGATATCGTCCTTGAGGCTCGGTGTAAAGTGAGTTCAACATGGACGGACGATCTTTGACGTCAGGGGCGCCGCGCGTTGCGCTCCTTCGGCAGCCGACGCGCTGCAGCGAGCGCGACGAGCGACGAGAGCGACGCGGCATGCGACAGTTTCGAGCGTCGCCCCATGGACTCCATCCAAGGACTTCAGCGCCCGTGCAACTCGTGACGGGCATGCACGATGGTGAGTTTCGTCGGGCGGCCTTGTTGGCGGGGTTGGGGCGTTTGTAGACTCATAAATGCGAATGGTGAGTGTTCGGATCATGATAAACTCACGATCTGAATACTCACCATTTTTGTGCGCGGTTTGGACTGTGAGTATTACTCACCATTAGGCGGCGTCCGCGCGTCGCTCTCTCGGGTGTCGGCGCTCGTAACCACTGCGCCTCTCGGCAAGGCGTTCACCGATGAGCAAGGCGAGTACATTGCTCTTTCTCCGTTCGCCGCCTTTTCTCCTGTCACTGTTGAAGCGATGGTCGATGGCACGCTGCGCTTCGAGCTCGAGCCTCTGCACTTCGAAGGCCTCTCTCTTGCGCACACCAATACTGCGTAGGCCCTGACCCATCAGCAGAAGCGCCAGCCCAGTCACGAAGAAGAGGGCGAAGAGGCCGGCGCCGAAGCTGGCCGGCATGATCAGCGCTGCCACTACGAGCACCCCGCCGACCACGAGCAATGCCGCTCCCACGTTGAGATCACCGAGAAAGTCCTCCTGAATTTTCCATGAGTCCTGTTCTGTCTGGTCGTGCATGATTCCCCCCTCTGTTCGAGGGCCTCAGCTCGTTCCGTCAGGCCAAACCGAGCACGAAGTCCTCATACGGATTTCGACGGTCCTGGCCGGCCCGGCGCTCCGTGGTGTTGCGCCGCTCGACGAACGGCTCGGTCTCGTTCTCGGCACGTCGTTCACGGCCAGTTCGCCGCTCGGTGCCCATACGACGATCCTCGACGAACGAGAGCTCGGGCAGGTCGTCCTCATGGACCTCGCTCTTCTTTCGTTCCGGAACGAGCTTGAGAGCCCGCCGCGGCGAGGGCGCGCCGTCCAGCACGCGCTCGACTTCGTCCAGCTCTCGCTCCATCCTCAGCGACTGCAGACGGCCGACGCCGAACAACGCCAGACCAGCTCCAATTAGGGCGAGGAGAACAATGGGGCCCATCCCGACGGTGGCTGGTAAGGTGAACGCCCCAACGATGAAGGCCAAGCCCGTCACGAGGAAGAGCAACCCGACGCGGGCCACGCCGTCACTCCATGGTTCGAACAGGTTCTCTCTCATGACACCCTCCGCTAGCGGAAGGGCTTTGAGCCTTCGTTGCTGCGAAGCCGACGGCCCAAACCCTCCAGTTGTGGTGGTCCACACAGGCAGGCAGGGCGAGCAGTTTTGGATGTCTAGGGGTACGCCGTAGACCTACCCTGCGCTACATGTGTCATACCTTGAGAGTAGCCGCGATTCGGGGGCTGTCAACCGCAAACATTTTCTCGCCGAGCCCCACACGACGTCATCCGTGCACGTCGAAATGCTTCGTTCGGGTCTGTAGGAACTAGTGTAACGCTTCACATGCGTCCGTGCTTATGAGCGTGGCCTTTCAGGGAAGCAGGGCTCTGCCCTGACCCG
>PFUG01000081.1:0-1608 GCA_002789955.1 Deltaproteobacteria bacterium CG_4_9_14_3_um_filter_63_12
TCTTGGTGATGGGCCGAAGCGCTTGAAATCTGACCCTGCAATACTTCAAGCCAACGCCCTCCCGCTCGTCATCGACGGGCTCGTGAAGCGCTTTGGCGACAAGGTCGCCTTGGACAACGTCTCGCTGGAGATTGTGCCCGGTGAGATCTTCGCGCTGCTCGGTCCCAATGGCGCCGGGAAGTCGACGCTGATCCACTGCGTCAGCGGACTCGCCCGCCCGACGGCGGGCGAGCTCCGCGTCTTTGGCTACGATACGCAGCGGGAGTTTCGGCAGAGCCGACGGTTGCTGGGGCTGGTGCCGCAGGAGCTCAGCTTCGACCCGTTCTTCACGCCCTTCGAGAGCCTCTATCTGCAGATGGGCTTGATGGGCGTGCAGCCCGACGCGCGCTGGTGCGAGGAGCTGCTCGAGCTCTTTGCACTGAGCGACAAAAGAGACGCCTACACGCGCACGCTCTCGGGCGGCATGAAGCGGCGGCTGCTCGTCGCCAAGGCGCTGGTGCACAAGCCCAAGCTCCTCTTCCTCGACGAGCCCACGGCCGGCGTCGACGTGGAGCTGCGGCAAGACCTCTGGCGTACGGTCAAACACTTGCGCGACGAGGGCACCACCATCGTGCTGACCACTCACTACCTCGAGGAGGCCGAGAAGCTGGCGGATCGCATTGGGGTCATTCACCGCGGCCGCATCATCCTCACCGAGGCCCGCGACGCGCTCATGACCCGCTTCCAACAGAACCACGTCATCGCCACGCTCTCACCGGCCACGGCGATGAGCGCGGCGCTGCCCGACTTGCCTGCGAACAGCGCGCTGCGGGCGGGCGAGCTCGTCGTGCCGTGGTTGTTGCCCGAGGAGCTCGAGCGGGTCATCGGCACGCTGCGGCGCCACGGCGAGCTCAAGCGCTTCCGGGTGACCCACACCGACCTCGAGGAGATCTTCATCGAGCTCATCCGGGCCGCCGAGGAGGAACCCTCTTGATCGCCTGGAATCAACTGGGGTTCAAGACCCTCTTCATCAAAGAGGTCCGCCGTTACCTCAACGTCTGGAAGCAGACCGTCGTCAGCCCGCTGGTCACGACGAGCCTCTACTTCTTGGTCTTCGGCGTCGCCTTGGGCAGCCGGCTGAAGACCGTCAACGGCGTGCCCTACATCGAGTTCGTCCTCCCTGGGCTGATGATGCTGTCGATGATCAGCACGTCGTTCATGAACACCTCGTCGAGCCTCTTTCAGTCGAAGACCAACGGCACCCTCATCGATCTCCTAGTGGCGCCCATCGGAACCCGGGAGATATTGACCGCCTACGTCGCCGCCGCGCTGACCCGCGCCTTCATCGTCGGCGCCTTGGTCTACGCGGTGTCGGTCTGTTTCGCTGGGGCGCGGGTCGAACATCCGTTCTGGGTGCTCTTCTTCTCCGTGGTCGTCTGCGCCAGCTTCGCGTTCTTGGGGCTGCTGACCGCGGTCTGGGCGCGCAAATACGACCACCTCAGCGCCATCCCCAGCTTCGTGCTGACGCCGATGACGTTCTTGGGGGGCGTCTTCTACTCGGTCAGCATGTTGCCGGAGCCTTGGAGCACGGTCAGCCACCTGAACCCCATCCTCTACATGGTCAACGGG
>PFUG01000081.1:1669-10316 GCA_002789955.1 Deltaproteobacteria bacterium CG_4_9_14_3_um_filter_63_12
CCGTGCTGATGGTGGTTTTGGGGGCGATCACGGCGCGGGTGTTGAACACGGGGTGGGGCTTGCGGGATTAGCAGCTGCCATGAAAATCGCCGGGTTTTGGCGGTATGTCGCGGATATTGCTTCGGTCTTATCGCAGAGGCGCTGAGGGCGGCCGAGGCGCAGAGAGTCTGAACAATTGAGAGGCTTCGTCGTGAGCTCATGGGGCCATGGTGAGTGGAGCTCAACTGACAGAAACCTCCGCTCTGTGTTCTCTGTGTTCTCTGTGTTCTCTGTGGTGAGCCTGGTCCCAAGAAATCATCCGAAGCCTAGAACCTATTCTAGCGCCTATGGGATCGGGGGGCGCATCGCGTTTCACGACGTGGGGTCGGGCGGCGCATCGCGGTTCACCCAACGTTTCACGTTGGGCTGTGATGGTCGGCCCCTTCAGGGCCGATGCCCAGGTTCAACAGCTCACCACGAGAAGACCCGCACCGATCCTGGGCGGTGGCCTCAATTGCGCTACAGACGTCAAGCCCGAACGAGCCCATACACCGGAACTCGGGTCGGGGACGAACGCTACCACAGGAAGCGGTTGTTCTTCTCATCCATCAACAGCTCGGCCGCCAGCGCCTTGAGCTCTTGGTAGATGGCGTCGTCGATGGTGACGCCGCTGTTGCTCAGGCTCTTGTAGAGCCGGTCGAGGTCCTTGAAGGCCTCGTATTTGCCGCCGAACTCGTCCCTATCGAGCTTCTTGACGAGCTTCCCCTGGCTGACGCCGTACTTGCCGACGGCGAGGGGGCCGAAGATGCGGTTCGCGGCTTCGAGATACTGTGCGTAAGGTTCGTTGATGGTCATACCCAGTGGTGGTGGCGGGCCTAGAGGTTGGCGCTTACTCTTCGTCGTGCTCGCCCCCGAACTTCTCGAGGACTTGGAGGATGGCTTTTGGTTCGAATTGGGTCCGTTTGTCAACGGTGGTCTTTTCGATTCCAAGTGTCTCGGCTTTCGCCGCGGTGAGCCCAGTGAGGGCTTTGAGCTCGTCTTGGTTGAGCCACTTGCCTTCGCGGAGCTTGGAGCGGCCGGCCGCGGCGAGCATCACGAGACCCAGATTGCGGTGCTTGATGGCGCTCCAGTCCAACTTCGCGGTTTTGCCCTCGGCGCGCATGGCCGGCGTCGTGAAGAGCAAGGCCCCAACGGCGTCGATGGCGTCGACCACGAAGTCGGCGCTGACCTCGCGGCGACCGCGGGCAAAATCGAAGAGGGCGATGAGGTCGCCGGCCAGGTAGTAGGGGATGACGTGGCCGTGCATGCGCCGAGCGACGCGCGGGATGGTGATGCGATGCGCGGCGAGCCGCCAACCCAACGCCTCAACGTGACCGTTCACCACCTCGTAGAGCCACTCGAGCTCATTGTAAAAGGCGTGGTCGCTGATGGTGTGGATGTTCATTGGATTCTATCGAGTGGGCTCTAGGGCAGCGGCGCTGTGCGTCACGACTCGTTGTCTTCGGGGGGGCTTTGATTGGAGATCGACTTGCGGAGCCAATCTGCGCTCTGGTGGTAGCGGTTCGCGGTCTCTTGACCGAGGGCGTGGACGAGAGTGGCGGCGAAGTCGAAGGGAGCCAAGAGCCCACCGACGGGAACTCTGTGCAGCCGGATGTTGTGGTTGAGCTCGGCGATGGCGGCCTCCCAGCCCTGTTGGTCGCCGAAGACGCCCTCCATCCAGGCGAGCAACATCAGCGCCTCGAGCTGTACGGCGCGCATGCCGTAGGCTCGCGCTTCGTGCGCCATCTCCCAGAGTTCGTCGTAGTACCAGCGGCCGCCCTGCATGAAGATGTTGACCTTGAGCAGAGAGATCCGAGACAGATACTGGCGCTCGAGCCACTCGCAGCGCTGCGCCACCTCGAAGGCCGCCTGGTATCCTTCCGAGGCTCGGTCGAAGGCGCCCAGGACCTCGCTGCGCAGCGCAAGGTCGTGGACGACGACGGCGCGGTAGGCGTCGGAGGAGTGCACGTCGAGGAGCATCAAGGCCTGATTGAAGAGCTCGTCGGCCTCGTCGATCTTGCCGCCGTAGAGGGCGAGCAGGCCGAGGCGGTCCGTGAGGATGACCTGGTCGGTGAGCCGCCCGAGCTCCTGGAAGAGCTCGAGGGCTTGGCGGGCGAGGTTCTCGGCCTTGTCGAGGTGGCCGGTGAGCATGTCGAGCCTGGAGAGCACGCGCTGGCACATGCCCAGGCCCGCTCGGTCTCCGTGCTCCTTGAAGACGGGCAGCGCGCGCAGGACGGACTTCTGCGCCTCGTCGGCGTGCAGCAGCGAGGCTTCCAGCTTGCCGAGCGCGACCAGGCCCCTGGCCACGCCGACCCGATCGCCCAAGCGCTGCTCGATCTCCATGGCGCGCTCGAGGCAGCTGCGGGCGTCCTCGACGCGTTGGTAGAGCATCGTCGTCTCGGCGATGTCCAAGAGCGCGTCGGCCTCTTCGGCCAAGCGACCGTTCTCGCGGTAGTACTTCAGAGCCTGGCCGAGCCACTCGTGGCCGGCCCGGTATCGCCCGAGCTGGATGGCCGCCCGACCGAGTTCGTGCAGCGCCTGCCCGATCATGCTCGTGTCGTTGACCTCGACGCCCTGTTCATAGGCTCGCTGGAAACAAGACTGCGCGGCCTCCCAGTCGCCCTTGAGGTTGGAGACCCGGCCCATGCCGAGGAGCAGCCGACCCTGCCGCTGCTTGTCGTCGGGATCGAGCAAGGTGCGGGCTTGGTGGAAGAAGCGGTCGGCGTCGTCGAGCTGATTCTGGGCCAGCGCCAGGTCCGCCTTGCCGCAGAAGCAGAGTCCTTCCAGCGCTTGGTCGCCGTCGCCTTGGGCCCAATTCAGGGCGCGCCCGAAGTAGTCGGCCGAGGGACCGAACTCGGAGAGCCGCAGGCAGATGCCGCCGAGCTCGAAGTCGACCCGCTTGGCCAGCGTCCGGTGGTCGGCGCGCTGTTGGTCGAGCAGGGGCAAGAGCTCTTCGTAGAGCTCCTTGCCGCGCGAGAAGTTGTTGCGCGAGAGCGCCACGGCCGCCGCCCCTTCGAAGTGGCGGATCGCCTCTTGGGTCTCGCCGGCGGCTTGGTAGTGCCGGGCCAGATCCGCGGGATCGATGCTGATGCTCTCGTTGTCGAGCAAGCTCTCTTTGGCGCGGGCGGCGATGAGGTGCAGCTGCTTGCTGGAGTCGGTGACGAAGAACTCGACCATGTGGGGGTGCACGAACTCGGTGGCGGACTCGGACTCCCAAGGTCGTCGCAGGACGCCTTCCCGGCGCCACATCTCGAGGGTCCGATTGAGCCGGTCGAGGAGCTCGTACTGGCCCTCTTTGCGCAGCAGCGTCTCGAGCACGACGGGGTCAAAGCTCTCGCCGACCAACGCCGCCCGCCGCAACACCTCGCGGAAGGTGGCCTGGCCGTACTTGCGCACCACTTGGTCGACGCGGCGCAGCGAGATCTTCTCCAGGGAGCTGGGCAGGTAGAGCTTGGAGCTCAAGGCGCCAGTGTCGGAGATCTGCCGGCTGAGGTGCTCGGCCTCGTCGATGAGGTAGCGCAACACCAG
Source organism: Deltaproteobacteria bacterium CG_4_9_14_3_um_filter_63_12 (assembly GCA_002789955.1). Classification (GTDB taxonomy): domain Bacteria; phylum Myxococcota_A; class Bradymonadia; order UBA4248; family UM-FILTER-63-12; genus UM-FILTER-63-12. The sequence goes on from PFUG01000081.1 coordinate 5,216, forward strand.
GTTGAGGAAGAGCGGGTTGCCCTTGGACAGGGCCAAGCAGCGGTTCGCCATGGAGCGCTGCATGGTGATGGCGTGCTCGATGAGCTGCAGGCACTCTCGCTTGCCCAGCGCGCCGACGTGCATCTCGCGGTAGGCCGTGTGGTCGAGGCGGTTGAGGCGCTCGAGGATGAGCTGCAGCTCGCGGTTCTCGTTGTATTCACTGCTGCGGAAGGTGGCGACGACGAACATGGGCCACTGGCGCACGGGGCCCACGGCCAGGCGCCAGAGCAAGTCAAGGCTCTCGGCGTCGGCCCACTGTAGGTTCTCGAGGCTGAGCATCAGCGGCTGGCGCTGGCCGATGCGCTCGAGCAGATCGCTGAGGCGAGTGACGCACTCGTCCTTCTCGTCTTCGCTGGCGCCGAAATTGGCGAAGATGAAGTTGGACAAGAAGTTGAGGAGGTAGATGTCGTTGATGGCGAGGCGCTCGAGGCCGCGTCGGACCTCGTGTCTGCCCTCGGTGTGCTCCAGAGAGACCACCTGCAGCAGCCCACGCAGCGCGCGCCGGATGCCGGTCAGCGCCCGATGGTCTTGAGGCAAGAACCCGCCGCGCAGCATCACCACGTCGCCTTTGGTGGCAAAGAGTTCGCTGAACTTGTTGGTCAGCGCGGTCTTGCCGATGCCGGTGGGGCCCGACAGCATCATGACGAAGCCACGTCCTGAGCGCAGGCGCTTGTCCAGCAGGTCCTCGAACTCCTCGAGCTCAGGTCCGCGCCCGACGAAGCGCTCGCCGGGACCGCTGCTCACCTCGGCGGTGGACGAGGCGACGGGCCGCGGCTGGGCCAGCGGCTTCCAGTTGTCGGTGGTGCGGATCTCGGTGGTGTTCACCTCGACGCCGCCCGTGTCCTCGACGCGTTGGTATTCGCGCAGGAGGTCGCCGGCTTTTTGTGGGCGCTTGAGGGGGTCTTTCTCGACGCAACGCGCGACCACCTTACCCAGGAACGTCTGCTGTAACTCCTCCGGCAGGAGCGGCACCGGCTCCCGAGCCTGGCGCAAGAGGACCGCCATCTTATCGGGGCCATCGACGGCGCGTTTGCCGGTCAACATCTCGTGCAGGATCAGCCCGAACGAGTATTGGTCGGCCGAGGTCGTCGTGCCCTTCCCGGTGGCTTGCTCGGGAGCCATGTAATGGGGGGTTCCGGGGGCGCGCCGTTTCTCGGTGAACTTGGGGGGCTCGACGAGCTTGCCCTTCATCGAGAGCGGCTCGCTGGCCAGGTTTTTAACCAGACCGAAGTCGAGGACCTTGACGAAATCGGGCTCGCCGTACTGATTGCAGAGGAAGAGGTTGGAGGGCTTGAGATCGCGGTGCACCATGCCGCGGGTGTGGGCCTCGGCCAGGCTCTTGAGAATCTGGTAGGTGATGTTGTAGCAGCGGTCGTAGGAGATGGCGCCCTCGTCGCGCAGCATGTCCGAGAGGGTTTTGCCGTCGAGCCACTCCATCACGAGGAAGAGCAAATTCGAGTCGGTCTGGCCGTAATCGAAGATGGTGATGGTGTTGGGATGCCGGAGCTGGCTGGTGAGCAGCGCTTCTTGTCGGAACTGCTCGACGTAGTCCTTGTTCGACAGGAAGATCTCGGGCAACAACACTTTGATGGCGACTTCGCGTCCCAGCGTGTCCTGGATGGCTTTGTACACGGCACCGAAGCCGCCAAAGCTGACGCGGCTCACGATGGTGTAGCGCTCGGCGAGTCTCTCGCCGACGTTTGGAAGCCGGACCTCTTCCATATCAGTCAAAGGTCGGAAGGGGGGAGGAAGAACACCACTCGATCGCGTCCATCAGGAGTCCCTGCGGTTGATAGGGGCCAAAGCGGGCCTCGTTAGGATGCGTCCCTGCGACGTGTACATGGCCAGAGAGTCGCCTCGAGACCTCGAAGAGTACCCGAGCCTCCGTGCTGTGTCACTCTTCTGAGCTTCGGCCAGGCCAGAGGCGCCAGCGCTCAGGGGCCGGCGAGCGGCCGACGCGCTCAACCACGTCCTGTCGCTCGCTGCCAATAGCGGTTTTTGACAGCCCTTCGCCAGCTGATACCGTGGCCAATGTTCCGTGTTCGCTCCACCTTACTTTTACTGGCCGATCGGCGTCAGTTATGGGCTTGCGGTGGATGGGACGTCGAGAGCACTTTCCTGTCGTCACTGCCGAAACGTCGTGCAGCCCACGGGTGAGGCGGTCCCATGAATCAGAAACGGTCGAGCCAGGGCGGCACCATGTCTAGGAAAGACAGAAAATTGGGAATTGGGGCGACACTTATCGTCGCTGCCTTCAGCTCGCTCACGGCCTGTGGTGCAGGTCGCGACTCGCTCGAGGTCCGTTCGGCCATCGAGATGCGAGTCAGTGAGCTCGAGCACGCCAACCAACAGCTGCAGGTCCGACTCGACGCCTACGAGACCTCCATTACTTTGGTCGAGGACGAGGTCGAGTCGCTGCGCGTCGTCGATCGGACCCGGGCCAACCTCGACAACCTCGAGGTCGTCCGGCTCGAGCCCGAGATGACCTATCGCCCCAAGAAGTACGCGGACGACGTGCAGTCCAACTCCGACTCCGAGCCGGCCGAGTACGTCGACATCGTTGTCTCCGACGACAAGATGAACAAGTACTTCGGCAGCCCCGTCGGAGACACCACTCCCGTCAACACCGTGGCGCTGCGACCAAAGTCTCCGCCCGTCAAGCGCACTCCGCAGGAGCCGGTCGTCATGGACGAGAAACTGCCGGTTCTGGCGATGGACAAGTCGGGCGAGGCCGTGGCCGCCGTCGAAGACCCGGTCGATTACTACAAGGCCGGATTGAAGCATTATCGACAGCAGGAGTTCGAGCCGGCCATCCAGCTCTTCGAGACCTTTCTCGACGCCACCCCGCCCACGGACTACGTCGACAACGCGCTCTACTGGCTCGGCGAGTGCTACTATGGGTTGGGCCGCTACAACGACGCGGCGCGCTACTTCCACCGTATTGTCAAAGAATTCCCAGATGGCAACAAAGTCCCCGACGCGCTGTTGAAGGTAGGCCTCACTTACATCCGACTCGAGAAACCCGAGTCGGCCAGAGAGGTCATGTACTACCTCATCGAAGCCTATCCGAAGTCCGATGCCGCCCACGTCGCCCAAGAAAGGCTCGAGTCCTTGAATGCCACCTAAGTTTCAAGGTGCCCCCTCGCGCAGGCCCGTCTCCTCGCTCGCTTCGAGGGAAGTCGGGAACAAGAAACGAGAGCGAGAGACACCCGCTCGGCTCCACTGTCCACGAGAGACCTCGCAGCTCGAGGAAGAGAACGTATGAACGCTCGACCCACATCCACACGACCTCGCTCCAACCCACGAAAGCCCCGGCGCAGGCTCACCCTGCTGCTGGCATTGCTGCTTGCTGCCCTCTTCGCGAGCCAGGCACTCGCCCAAGACGAAGGGGGCGGCGCCCCTGCAGGTGGGGGCGCCAGCGCCGCCGGGGGCAGCGAAGCCGGAGGCAGCGAAGCCGGAGGCAGCGAAGAAGGCGATTTGACCGACTTCCAAGCCACCGCCAAGATCTCCAAAGTGCGTGGGCTCGGCGTGCAGCACGTACCGCAGGTCCACAAGGTCAAAAAGGGCGACACCCTCTGGAGCATCACCCAACGCTACTTCAGAAATCCCTATCTGTGGCCGGCCCTCTGGTCCTACAACCCGCACATCACCAATCCGAACTGGATCTACCCAGAAGACCTGGTCTTCCTCAAGCCCGCAAACGGTGCCGGTTTGGGTGGCGGCGGCGGCGATGGCGATGGCAACCAAGACCTGAGAGATCTCTTTGGAATGGCCCAAGAGAGTGGCATCATGGTCCTGCCTGTCGGTTACTACACCGAAGAAGGCCTCGAGGGTGCGGGACGGGTCATCTTCTCCCCAGAAGAGAAGTCGCTGCTGACCCAGGGTGATGAGGCCTACATCGACTGGGAAAAGAAGGAAGATCGCGACAAGGCCATCGTCGGACAACGTTACGCCGTCCTCCATGAGATGGACCCCGTCATCAACGCCGACACCGACGAAGCCATCGCACGCAAGCTGCGCCTGGTCGGGGCCCTCAAGATGGTCTACAGCGACGGCCAAACCCTCCCCACCGGCCTGCTCAGCGACGTCCTGCAAGAGGTCGAGCGCGGCGACTTGGTCCTGCCCATCGAGGACTCGCTCTTTCGCCTCTCGGAGACGAAAGCCGGCATCGACACCGAAGGCCGCATCATCGACACCTTCGACATCGTCACGCAGCTCGGCGAGCAGCAGTTCGTGCTGATCAACCGCGGCAAGAAGGACAGCGTCGAGAGAGGCAACCGGTTCCTGGTCTTCGAACAGCGAGAGGGGCTCCTCGAGCTGCCACCCGGCGAAGAGACCAAGACCAATTGGGCTGCGCGCCAGGAAGAGAAACGCCGCCAAGAGGACGAAGGCACCCGTGATCGGGAGAGCAAGATCGACGCGCCTGGCGACGTGGACTGGCCCCTGGGAGACCCCCCCCTCGCCCCCCAGTACCCAGAGCTCGAAGAGGACGACAACGACTTCCGCTACGAGCGTGACTACACCGCCTCCGACCTCCCGTTGCGGCAGATCGGAGAGATCTTGGTCGTCAAGACCACGGACAAATTCTGCACCGCGCTGGTGGTCGACTCGCGCCGCGAGTTCAACCTCGGCACCCGGGTGACGCTCTTCGCGCGCTGAGGGCGCTGTGATGAACATCGCTGGGTTCGAGCGGTATGCGGTCGATATTGCTTCGATCTTCAACGCAGAGAGTTTGAGCAAAGGAGTGGCTTCGTCGTGAGATCGTTTGCTCACCTGGCTGTCGCGGGTGAACATCGCTGGGTTCGAGCGGTATGCGGTCGATATTGCTTCGATCTTATCGCAAGGGCGCAAAGGGCGGCCGAGGCGCAAGGAGCTTGAGCAAAGGAGTGGTTTCGTCGTGAGATTCGTTTGCTCACCTCTAGGGTGACGCCGGCGCGGCCGGTGCTCGTCTGGGGCTTGACGTCCCTGGCCGTCGCGGGCGCCTTGCACCTGGTGCTCGAGCCGGCCTCCGACACGGCCTACTATTTGGGCTGGTCCCGCTTCCCGGCCCTGGGCTACCTCG
>PFUG01000684.1 GCA_002789955.1 Deltaproteobacteria bacterium CG_4_9_14_3_um_filter_63_12
AGAATTCGTGGGGATTGGGGGCGCTCCTTGCAGCCAAATAAACATGGAGATTCATGACGGTTTACACTAGAGGCTGGTCAGGCAGCCCCCCCGTAAGGTCAGGCAAGCAACCCCAAATGGAGGCGAGCCACTCGTCATCACCTGACAAGAACAGAAGCGGCCATGAGGTTCGCAACCCGTGCCTTGAGCAATTTCCCCCCCCGGACCCAGGCGCACCCTAGGTGAGAACGACTCTTGACCATGGTCCATTGGTCTCGTGTGTCGAGATTGCTATGATTAGGGTTCTTGCTTCGACTGCAGAAGCTTCTCACTCTCGTATCGTTCCGCTCTGCGACCGAACGTTGGGTCGCCGAAAGACATGCCCCAAGTTTCCTTCATCAGAATCCTGAGTAGCCTCTTGCGTCTCGCGCTCGTGCTGAGCTTTGCGCTCGTCGCGGCCTGCGAGGAGCCCCCTCCGCGCTTGGAGGAGCCGCCTGGAGTCTCGGTGGCGCAACGCAACTTGACCCCCTATCAATTCGACAAGGGGCACACGCTGCGGGGGACGCGAATCCTCGAGCACTATTTGAAAGACTCGCCCAATGGTCGGGACGCGCGGATGGCGACCTGGTTGCTGGGGCGAACCTACTTCGATGGGCTGACTCGGGTGCTCACCCTCGCCGCCGAAGGGATGGCCAGGGAGTCCGATGCGCTGATGGTGCTGCTGGCCACCGAGCTTTCGGTGGAGCCGAGAGTCGAGGCGATCGCTCGCGGCATCCGGGTTCGCCTCGAGGCTCTTGCTGGCGATGACCCGATCAGCAAGGAGGCAAAGGCGACGGTGGTCATTCTCAACGCGATGCTCGCCGAAGATCGCCCAGCGTTCTTTGGTCAGGAGTTGAGTCGGATCGCCGCGAGTGACGTCGACGTGTCCAACAACGCCCGGCTGATCATGTCGGCGCGGTCCATGAAGCTGTTCAAGCAGCTGGGCGAGGCCAGCCCCGAGGGGCGAGTGAGAGTCTTCGCCGCCCAATACCCCTTCACCTGTCCCGTCGGGTTCGATGCGTTCTCGAAGGGGGACAGCTCTCTGGCCGCCTGTAACTTTGTCTGCGAGAAGGCCTCGTCCGCGAAGGCCGCCGAGCAGGGCTCGAAGGCATTTCTCGTCAAGATGTGCGGTGCGGCGAACTATGGTTTCGACAGTAAAGCCGACGCCGTCTACCTGTCCAAAGACAACTACGTCCTCTCGACGGCGCTCAAGCACATGGCGGACAACGCGTTGGTGCTGAGTTCACGCTCGAAAGAGCTGCCGTTGATCCGGCTGCATCTCGGCTACATCAAGAACTACGACGCGTTCCTGTCGGCCCTGACGATGCCGGCGCGCATCCCGCTGCTCGCGGCTGACGACGAACAGCTCGAGGTGCCAGAGCTCAAGACCGACACGCAGCCCACTGAGGGGGTGCAGCAGATGATCGCGGTGACCGAGGCCGGCATCCAAGTCGATCTGCCCGGACAGTTTCGAGTTGGTCGCGGTCAGGTCTACGTTCCGCAGGTCATTCTCCGTTACCAATTTCCAGGCCGGCTGGCAGTGACGCTCGACGAGCCTTTCCAAGCCAATGCACGGGACCTGGAAGAGGGGAAACTCACTGGCATGGGCCCCTACCTCGACGACCTGGTCAAGGATCGGCCTCGCTTGCAGCACCGAGCCGACGAGGTGGCGAGAGGCGTGGGATTCGACCCACAGAACCCGCTCAATCTGGCGTTGCTGCCACTCGAGCAGCGGCTCACGCAGCTCCTGATCGACCGCCGAACCAGCCCCGAGCTGCTCCTTCTGCTGCTAAAGACCTTACACGACCAGGGCTACCACCCGTTCGAGATGGTGGTTTGGGATCCGGAACGAGAGCAGCCCGGCGTCGTGCGCTTCGAGACCGAGCTTGGCCCCGTCCCCTTGGGCAACACCGTGGTTTGGTTGTCCCACGACGACTGGGTGCTGAAGCGTCAGAACGATCGAAAAGCCCGCTCGAGTGCCACGGATTTCGGTGGTCTGATGGTTGAACTCTACCGCGCCGTAGTGACCCTGGATCCCTTCCGCGAGGGCGCCATCTACCTCTCAGTGGAGGGGCTGAACGTCGTCGAGATCGCGACCGCTGTGGAGGTGCTGGGATTTGCTCAACGCACCATCGAAGCTCGCGAGGTCAGGGAGATCGACAACCTCGAGCAACTCTTGGGGCAACCTCAGGACAAGTTCCCCCTAGCCAAAGCCGACGCGACTCCCACGGTCATTCTCGCTTTGCAGCCGCAGCACAGGCCCTGAGGCGTCACTGGAGTTTCAGAATCAACATCGGCTCGTCGACGCTCCAACCGGGCGCCGTTCCTACGGCTTCGAGCCACGCCTCGACCGTGTAGCGGCCAGAGCGGGGGACATCGAACGTGCAGCCCCGCATCAGCCCCTCGAGCCAGAGCCGCTTCGTCGTGCTGCCACTGCTCATGCTGATGTCGGTATCGCGAGGGTCGCAGCGCTGCTGCGTGATGAGCTCCTCTCCTTGTTCGACGAGGATGTGGTAGACGAACAAGCGTGGATATTCATCAATGGACAGCCGGCGCAGGCTAATCTCGGTGGACTCGAAGGCGATCTCGGTCCCAAACGACACACTCGTGCCGCCCTCGAGTCGACGGAGAGCGAGCTCGGAGTCTCGGTGAGTGGAAGTCGCGCCAAGGTCTCGCCACACGACCTCGCAAAGAACACAAAGGGCCCGACTGCTAAGGCGACGAGCAGCAGCTCGCCCAGGCGCCAGGCGGCATAGCCAAGAGCGGTCTTCTTCGGGCCAGGTGGAGACTCGGCCTCAGGTGCCCTGGAGAGCGTTAGGCGCGCTCGGACGAGCCCGGCCGCGAAGTCGGCCTGCTTTGTGTCGGCGAGCCCAATCAGCGGCCTCCCTGCCGAAGAAATCCTCGCTGGACGAGAGACGGGGGACGTCCGGGCCTTTGCGGACCTGGGGGTCGAGCAGGCCGCTCTCAGCAAGGCTGAGGTGCGACGGAATGCAGTCTTCCGCGGCGGCGGGTCCAGCGACGAAAAGAGTGTGGACGACGAGAAGCGTGAGCGGAGAACTCTCCATGAGCTTGCCCTGGTTGTGGGTTGCTGCGCGAGGGCGAGGTCTCATGACGGAGACCTCGCCGCTCATCTGGAGTGACTTCTTTTGCCGGGCGTTTGGGAGCTAGGGGCAGGCGCCGTCGGTCGTCCCGACGAAATAGAAGCTGCCATGGTACTCGCCCCACTCCCCGGAGGTGACACCATTTTGGGTGCTGGATTGGTAGCGAATGCAGCCCCCCTTGGTCTTGACCTTCACCGTGCCGCCGCTGCTGGTGATGGCGCCCGAGTGCACGGCCGCGGTGCAGACGTCGGAGTCGATGGTGTAGACCGTGGTGCCCCAGATTTGTCCTTCGGGGTTCTTGCCGCAGGTGCACTTGAGCTCACCGTCGCCGCCGCCAGAGAGCGTGGCTGGGCAGGTGTCGCCGTTGGCCGAGGGGCACTTCCCGTCGCCTTTGCCGACGAAATAGAAGCTGTTGGGATGGGAGGTCCAACTGCTGGTCGTCATGCTGTTCGCGCTCGAGCCCGTATAGGCGCTGCAGCCCGACGACTTCTTGACGGTGACGGTTCCGCCGGACGAGCCGATGGCCCCTACGTGGCGAGCGGCACCGCAGAGGTTGGAGTCGGCGGTGTAGGTGCCGCTGCCCCACACCGAGCCCCCACCCCCGCCCTTGCATTCGCAGGTCGCAGTGCCGTCGGACTCGAGGGAGAGCTGGTCGAACTTGTCGGGGCACGCCTCCTGCGCCGCTGCGGCGCTGACGAAGAAGCAAGTGAAGGCGACAGCGAGCGAGACGGAGAAGAGTCTGGAGCCCATGGAACGACCTCATTAGTGACGGAAGCGCGCCCGCCGGGCGTCATGAAAGCCCGGGAACACCTATGCTTCGCGATGATCGGAGAATGGAAGGAATGGCGCACAAGTAAAGCACAAAACCGACAGCGTTTCCACCTCGACTCCACGGCCAAGAAGGTGAGCCGTGGTCCTTGTGAACGCCGCCGAGGCTGGAGAGCGAGCGGAACGCTGACGTTGCCCGCCCATGGGATATTCTATGAGGCGGTCGGCACCTCATGTCGGCAACCAGGAAAATGCGCCGCAGTTGAGTTACACTGCCCGCCGTTGCTCTGCGGTCCCCACCTCCGATGTGGATGCACAAGGACGGGCGACCGCGAAATAGGGAACCAGAATGCACAGCTCCTCGATGGGTCGCCGATCATTTAGCCAGCCAGCTTCGTGGACGGAGGCTGCACGTCCGCTGTCCTTCTTTGGGCTCATCCTCACGTTGGCCCTCTGTTTGGTCTCCTCGCCGAGAGTGGCCCTCGCCCAAGGAAACGAGCGCTCCGTGGTCGTCCTCGACATCGAGGGCTCCAAGGCCAAGGACGATAAGTTTCGGGCGTTGGTGGTAACGTCTATTCACGACCATTTGGATCGCGCTGTTTCATACCCTTGGCCACCTGCCAGAGCCCAAATACGCCCACAGATTTGCCTGACGAGGCTGATTATTCTGCTCATTGCGCGGCCTCCTTGGCGTTCTGCTGTTTCGCAAAACCAAGAGCGCTGAGGAACCGCGTACTTACAGTGCACCGCTAAGTTGAAATCTGACGCGAGGCTCTGTGCACCCGATCGCCCCATCAAAGAACTCGTCGCCGACCTACAGCCGCCAATCCGTCTTGAGTGGCGTGCGAACGGATGGACGGCCCATGTTTGGCCTTTGATTCCGGTGACCTGCGCAAGGACCTTTGTGAATTCGCCCTGCCTGCGCATACTGAGCTTTCCATTCTTCAAGAGACCCTCACGGAGTTGTTCATGAAGCCGCTTCACGTTCTCGTCTGTTGCTTCGCGTTGCTCGCCGCCACCGCTTGCCACCCCTTCGAAGACACTTCGGAGCCAAACTTCGATGCGACCAGCCTCGACGACACAGCAAACCAGGACGGGAACTCCGACCTCGAGGTCAGTGTCCTCGACGTTGACCTCTTGGACGCGGAGACAGAGCCCCTCGACACCGACGCTGAGCTCGACATCGACGTCCCTCCCGACCTCGACGTGCTCGTCGAAGAGGTCGACCTCGTCGAAACCGCGGATGTGGTCGCTGACGCGGAGGCCGACGCTGCCTTCGTGTGCAGTGACGACGCCTCGTGCCTGGCCCTGGGAGACCCACCCTGTGGCCTTTGGTTGTGCGACCAGGGCACCTGCAAACCGAGCTGCAGCGACTGCACTGACGTCGACAACGACGGCTACGGGCCCGAGGCGACCTGCGCCGGACCCGACTGCGACGACACCGACAGCTCGGTGGGGTCCGACGTGCCTATGACCACTTGCTACGGCGGGCCGAGTGGAACGGAAGGCAACGGAAGCTGTCGCGCTGGCCAGCATGCCTGTGACCAAGGAGTTTGGACGGCTTGCGTCGGGGAAGTGCTCCCAGGACTCGAGGTCTGCGATAACGAGGATAACGACTGCAACGGAACGCCCGACGACCTGGGCGTTGCCGTGTGTGGATTCGCGGCCTGCACTCGGTCCGTGCCGATCTGCACGTCTGGGGTCCTCAACGCCTGCACGGGGAACTCCGCTTCGACCGTCGACGACACGACGTGTGACAACATAGACGACGACTGCGACGGGCTGATCGACGAGGACTGCTTCGCCGACTGTGTCTGGGTAGTGCCATACCCTACAGGCAACCCCGACGGTTCGAAGACCAACCCCTTTGGAAGCGTTCAGGCCGCCATTGATGAGGCGGCCGAACGCCTCGTCGGTGCCGCTGCAACTGCGAAGGTCTGCGTGGCGAGCAATTGGGCTTGCTCAACGGTAGGAGGTTCCCCGTACGATGGTCCGATCACGATGGCCGATGGGGTCTCCGTCTTCGGCAGCTTCAACGCCACCGGATGGGCGCGCTGCCCTGGGATTACGACGACACTCAATCCTGGTACCCACACCGGAGTCTCATTTAGTGACATCACGCAACCCACGACACTCGATGGGTTCAAGATTGTGCGTGCCGACCAAGTCACGACTGTGGCAGGAGTCACACTCACCAACTCCATCAATGTCACACTCTCTCATCTTGATATTTCCGACACCACGCCTGCGCAGTTCTCCTACGGGATCGATATGAAGGCGGGCTCGGAGGCCCTCATCACCGAATCGGCGATTCAGGGTGGGAATGGTTCGGTGGAGACGATTGGTGTGCGCTCTGTGAATTCGAAACCCACGATCAAGGGCAACTGCGGCCCACCAGACGGCCAGGGGCGATGTACTGAGTGTGGTGACAACGCGCTCCCATTGAGTCCGCGAATTCGCGGCGGAGCAAACGCAGTAGGGAGCGCCCTTAACGTCAGCGTCTGGCTCGAAGACTCGCCGGGCGCAGAGGTGGACGGCAACGCTCTCTGTACGGGTGGCGGAGGCGAGGTTTTCGGCGTCAAGCTCCTCGGCAACGCACAGAACACTCGAATCTCCCGCAACGTCGTCTTCGCAGGGCAGGGCACGAGCCGCTCTGCAGCGGTGTTCTCGGAGGGGTGCTGGGGTGACCAGCCCTGGATCACCAACAACACAAATCTCGTTGGCGCAGGCTCTTCGACTGGAACCTCCTTCGGCATCTTCATGGCTGGGGACTGCCATCCCACCATCGACCGCAATGTGCATATCGGCGCTGGTGGTGAAGGGGCCGCTCCGCTCCAAGCCTACGGGATTTACTGTGGAAATCTTGGGGGGGCCTCCAGCGCCTGCTCCATCCTCGACAACCCAGATATCCAGGGCTCAAACAATTCCAATTTGTCCCCCACCCTCGCAGTGGGCGTCGAGTGTGCCGATGGTGGCTGCAACCTCGTTCACAACAACACGATCTCGGGCGCCCCGAAAGCGTCAAAGGCTTATGGCATGCGACTCGAGAAGAGCGGCGGACGCATCGACGCCAACAAGATTACGGCTGGGTGCGGGGCCTCGGAGTCCCTTGGTGTGTCCGCCCAGAACGCCTACGCCCGTCTCGAAAACAACGTCATTACGGGTGGGGCTTGTGCGAACACAGGTCCGACCGGCGCCTCAGTAGGTTTGTTCGCCGTGCTCCAAGATGGGCCAAACGAGCTCGACGTCCACTCGAACCTCATCGACGGTGGGGGCACGGCGACCTTGTGTTCGGGTGCCGCGCTGGTCTTGACCACGGACGCGACTCGACCGCCCCTCTCCAACCAGGGCACCTTCCGCAACAACATCTTCCGGGCCGGTCCCTGTGTGACGTACACGATTGGGGTCCTCGAGGAGAGCCCGTTGGCCGACCCGCGCACCTTCGAGAACAACGCCTTCGACAACTTCAACTCGCTCGACCTCTACTTCGACGCAGACAACGGCGTGAAGTTGCAGCTCGTCGACGAGGTCAACCTGCTCCCCGACATGAAGACCGGCGGTAACGTCACCGGCTCACCGGCCTATATGGGCTATCCGAGCGACGTCCACATTCTGCCGAATACGAGCTCGATCTGTGAGAACACGGGAACGCCCGCAGGCGGCCCTCCCTTCGACATGGAGGGGGACACTCGCGATTCGACCACACCGGACATCGGGCCGGACGAGTTCTAGGGGGTCATGAAACAACAAGGGCGGCCAGATTGGCCGCCCTTGTCGTTCCTACCTCTCCGAGGGCCCTACACCCGCTTCAGACCCTCGTGCCACAGCGCCCGCATGGCCGCACGACTCCCAGCGTCGCCACGCGCCTCGAAGCGGCGGTCCATCTTCCACGTCGCCAAGACGGCGTCTGTGTCTGCGAAGAGTCCGACGCCGAGACCCGCCAGCAGTGCAGCTCCCAGCGCCGTGGTCTGCAACATCGCCGGACGCACCAAACTGCACCCCAATAGATCCGCCTGGATCTGCATCAGCAGGTCGTTGGCGGCGGCGCCGCCATCGACCTTCAGGCTGGCCAGCTCCTTCCCGAGGTCTGTGGCCATGGCCTCCAGAAGATCGGTGTTCTGGTGGGCGATGCCTTCGAGCGCCGCACGGGCAATGTGACCGCGCGTGGTCCCACGGGTCAGGCCCCAGATGACGCCCCGCGCCGACGGATTCCAGTGCGGCGCCCCCAGGCCGGTCAGGCTCGGCACCAACACCACACCACCCGAGTCGGGGACCCCTTCGGCCAGCGCCTCGATCTCGTGCGCCGAGGAGAAGAACTCCAGGCCGTCCCGCAACCACTGCACCACTGCGCCCGCGATGAAGGTGCTCCCCTCCAGCACGTAGGTGGTCTGATCGCCGAGCCGCCAACCCACCGTCGTCAACAACCCATTCTCCGAGCGCACGACCTGCGAGCCCGTGTTCATCAGCAAGAACGAACCCGTTCCGAAGGTGCACTTGGCCTCGCCCGGGCGGAAACAGACCTGCCCAAAGAGCGCTGCCTGCTGGTCACCCGCCATACCAGCGATGGGGATGCCGTCGGGCAACCCAGGCACTCCCTTGGTGTGGCCGTAGACCTCGGCGTTGCCGCGGATCTCCGGCAGCAGGGCGCGCGGGATGTTGAGCAAGGCGAGCAGCTCCGGATCCCAGCTCAACGTCTGGAGATCCATGAGCATGGTACGCGAGGCGTTGGAGACATCCGTCGCGTGCACTGCGCCCGCGGTCAGTCGCCAGAGCAGGTAGGTGTCACAAGTTCCAAACGCCAGCTTGCCAGCAACGGCCTCACTCCGCGTCGAGGTGTGGTCGAGGATCCAGCCCAGCTTGGTGCCCGAAAAATAGGGATCGAGCACCAACCCGGTCTTCTCCTTGATGAACGCCTCATGGCCAGCGGCTCGCAGCGCGTCGCATCGCTCGGTGGTGCGGCGACACTGCCAGACGATGGCGTTGTGGATGGGCTCGCCACTCTCTCGGTCCCAGACGAAGGTGGTCTCCCGCTGATTCGTGATGCCGATGCCCGCGATGTCGTTGGGGTTGATCTCCGAGACCCGCAGCGCGCCGGCCATCGCCTCGACCACCGAGGTCCAGATGGCGTTGGGGTCGTGCTCGACCCACCCCGGCTGCGGGTAGAGCTGCGCAAACTCCCGATTGACGCTGGCCTGAGTGTTGAGCTCCTCGTCCAAGACGATGGCCGTCGTGCCCGTGGTCCCTTGATCGATGGCCAACAAATATCGCATGGCGTCCTCCGTTCTTCGTGCGTCGAGGCGTTTGAAAAGATGGGGGACGTTAGCTCTTTTGGGGGCTCCGACTCAATAGGAGGCTGACCGCAGCAGCGCTGTTATGACGATCGCAGGGATCGAGCGACATGTTGCTGATATTGCTTCTATTTTTAACGCGGAGACGCGGAGGCGCCGAGACGCAGAGAGCTTGAGCTAAGGAGCTGTCTCGTCGTGAGCTCATCAGGGCCATGTTCGTCTGCATTCTAAAAGCCACGAAGAAGTCCCTCCAAGAAGCTCCTTGCGCCTCGGCCGCCCTCTGCGTCCTTGCGTTGAACTGGGAGCCCAGACCCACCACAGCCCGCAAGAGCCCACGAAGAAGTCCCTCCAAGAAACTCCTTGCGCCTCGGCCGCCCTCTGCGTCCTTGCGTTGAAATGGCAGCCCAGACCCACCACAGCCCCCCAGAACCAACCAACGAGCACCTTGATCGCTTCGATTCACTCGTGAGACACACAGCAAGCCTCTAGACTCCACGCCAGCAACAACTCATGCCGTCAGACTCCACCCCCCTCAGCCCCGCTGACCTCTTCGACGCCCTCGCCGATGAGTACGAAAGCATGCGCGAAGAGCTCGGCTGGGACCCCTTCCCGCACCTCTTCGACGCGTTCGGTGCAGAGCGGTCCTTGGCGGGCAAACGCATTCTCGACATCGGCTGCGGCACCGGCGAGGTTGCGGAGCACTTGAGCCAGCGGGGCGCGAAGGTCGTCGGGCTCGATGTCTCCGAGGTCATGTGTGCCTACGCCGCCGAGCGCGTTCCCGACAGCCAATTCTTCGTCGCTGACCTCGGCCACCCCTTGCAGTTCGAGGATGACCTTTTCGACGGCGTCATCGCGCTGGGCTGCGTCGAGTACGTCGAGGACCTCGAGGCCGCCTGTGCCGAGATGACCCGCGTCACAGCCCCTGGCGGCGTCGTGCTCTGGACCCTCGAGCTTTGCGGCGAGGGCTACGACGGCGGCAGCGCCGAGAAGATTGAGTTCCTCGGCGACTGGGTGCGCCACCGCCGCAGCCGTGAGGCCGTCGACGCCCTCATCGCCTCCTTGCCCATCGACGCACAGATCACTCCCATCAGAGGGTTCTTCTTGGAAGAGAG
>PFUG01000359.1 GCA_002789955.1 Deltaproteobacteria bacterium CG_4_9_14_3_um_filter_63_12
TTTCCGAAACACTTTCGCGCGAAACAAGAAGCGAGCCTGGTGTCCGACGCACGACGGGAAAACAGAAAAACGTAGGCGAGCTGGCGCTTTCCAATTGGGGCCCTTCTGCCGTTTGCTTGGCTATTTACGGCGCAACCGCACCATCACTCCCAGCGCCAACACGCTCCACAACGCCCAACTTTGCGATGACAACGAAGCCTCCCGCTCCACAGCGCACGCGCACCCCCCTCGCGGAATCTCCATCCAGCGCTCGGGCCGGTCCGTCCGCGTCTCGTCCAGCGGACGCCAGTCCCCAGAAAAGATGAACGCCGACCAAAAATACGGATGGAAATACGGCCCCTCCGACAGCATCTCCATCTGCGCTCGCCGCAACGCATACGCCCGGCTCTCGCCCGCAGCGATCCCCTCGTAAGTCCCCGTAAACAGCCGCTGCGTCGCCCGGTCACTGACTTGCCACAGGCTCATCACCTCGGACTCCGCGCCGGCCAGCGCCAACGCGCGCCGCAAGCCCATCACGCCTTGGCCCGCGACCAGCTCCCCCACGCCCGTATCGCACGCCGAGAGGACCACCAAACGCGTCCCCCACAGGTCCAGCGACGAAGCCTCCATCGCCGTCAACAACCCATCCTCACCCTGCATCTGGGCCGACATTTCCGCCGACACTCCATTCGCGCCCGCCAAAGCCAACCCCGAACGCAACAACGGCGCTCCAACCGCCCCGTCTTCGCCCAAGAAGAACCCGTGCGTAGCGATATGTAATATTTTTGGCCCGTGCAGCGCCTTGAGATTCGCCTCCGAGGCCGAGGACCCCGTCAGCACCTGGGCGTCGTCGAAGAGCTCGCCGATCGCTCGCACCTCCTCGGCCGTCCCTGGCAACCTCGGCCAAAGCAAACCACTCAGCTCTCGCGCCACCACGTCCGCTTCCCGGCGCTGCACGGCCGAGCGCGTCTCCGACATGGCCACCAGCGCGTCCGCACCGGCCTCGTCGTAGTCGGGGTCGCCCAACACCACGACCTCCTGCGCCCCAGAACCCTCTCGCCGCGGACGAACCAGCTCCGCGCCGCTCGACAAGTAAGTCGTCGCAAAGAGCTGGAGCAGGTAGCGCCCGCCTTCGTCCACCAGGGCATCGAAGGGCACCAACGCCAACGCGCCGTCCGGCGAGATGAGCAGGTGGGCAGCGGTGTTGAGCGGCTCTCCGATCGGCGCGACCACCACAGTGAAGAGCTCATGGCCAATCCCACGCACAACCGCCGCGTCAGCAGTCCACTCCTCGACGGTCTCGCACTTCTCCTTCGAGCAGCGCTGCAGCGCCGTCCGAAAGCGAGTCGCCACCTCGTCGATCGCCGCGGCGGGACCCAAGTCGTGCCAGCTCAACTCGCCATCGGCGTTCAACGCGAAGACCGCGTAGCGCCAATCGCCGGCGCGCTCCCAGCCCATCAGAGCGGCCGGGGTGTAGGGCCGGAACATCACGTATTCCAGGAGCAATCCCTGCGGTGGCAGCGCTGCGGCGAGGGCCCCCAACGTGGGTGAGGGGTCCTCACCAACAAGCCCCGAAACCGCCACACCGAGCTGCGCCTCGAGCTCTCGAGCCCGCACCATCAAAGCCTCTGTCGCCTCCGCATCCACCTCCGCTGCGAGCGCGGCGCGGGCGAGCTGGGTCTTGATCGCCGTGAGCGCGTCGAGGGCCGTTCGGGACGCCTCGTCGAGGTGGGTCCGAAGGGTGGCGCCGTGGCGCGCGGTGGCCTCGAGCGCGCGGCCTTTGACCGACAGGACGCTCTCGAAGGCGAGGCGCATGACCTCGGGATCGTCTGGAAACTCCTGGCGAAAGAGGGACAGAGTGCCGTGGGTGTAGACCTCGAGCTGCGCCAAGGTGGCGAGTTTTTGGCTGTCGTCACCGATGACCAGCATGCGCTCGAGGTTCTTCTCGCGGATCGACATCGCCTTGGTGTGCAGCTCCAGCGCGGTGGCCGGGTCGCCCGCCGCCCACTTCAGCGCCGCGCGGTTGTCGAGGAGGGCGGCCAGGTCGGGGTCTTCGGGGCCCAAGGTCCTCTCCCAAATGGCCTGGGCTGCGGCGTACTCGCGGTCGGCGCCCTCGAGGTCGCCGCGCCTCCAGAGCAGCGCCGCGCGGTTGTGGCGCACCAAGGCTTCTTGCGTCGAGCCTTCCCCATACACCTCGCCGAGGATGTCCAGCGCCTGCTGACTGTGCTCCCAAGCGTCGTCGAGGGCGCCCAGGTGCTCCTCTGTCAAGGCCAGATTGCCCAAGCCCAAGGCCACTCTCGGGTGCCGCGCGCCCAGCGTCGACGACCAGATGGCGAGCGCCTCGCCATACAAGGTGCGCGACTGCTCCCAGTTCTCGGCGCTGCGCTCCAATTCGGCCAGGTTGTTCAGGGTGTCGGCGACGCTGGGGTGCTCATCGCCTTGGGTTCGCCGGATGGCCAGCGCTCGCTCATAGTATTGGCGGGCCAGCGCCAGGTCGCCTTTGTCTTGATAGAGCGTGCCTAGGCTGTTGGCGGCGTCGGCGACGCGCACGCTCGAGTCGCCCAGGTTCGCGCTCCACAACGCCAGAGCGCGCAGATAGCGCACCTCGGCTTCGTCGAACTGGCCGAGGTCATGGTAGAGCGAGCCCAAGTTGTGCGTGGGCACCGCGACCTCGACCGAGTCCGGCCCGGTGTTCATTTCGGTCAGGGCGAGCGAGCGCACGAGCAAGGGCAGGGCCTCTTCGTAGCGGTCCAGGCCTTGGTAGTGGACGGCGAGGCCGTTGAGCGCCAAGGCCACCTCTGGGGCGTCCGGGCCCAGCTCGTCTTCGAGGGCGGCGAGGGCTTCCTTGTGCAGGGCCTCGGCCTCGTCGTTGCGCCCCATGGCAGACTTGGCGATGGCGAGGTTGCCCATGGCCACGGCGAGCTTGCGGGCGTCGGCGCCCCAGCCGGAGCGCAGCATCACGAGCAGCAGCTCGCCGGCTTCGACGGCGTTGGGGGTGTCGCCCTGGTCATAATAGATGTGGAAGAGCTGGGTGAGCCCGTTCTGGGCTTGCTCGGAGGAGGGCCCGAAGTGGTTCACGGCGATGAGGACGAGCCGCTGGTAATATTGTACGGCGTCATCCAGCTCGCCGCGGTCTTTGTGGAGCCGACCCAACGGCTCGAGAATCTCGATGAGCTCTGGGTGCTCGAGCCCAGCCACCGCCTCCGTCGAGGCCAGCGCCCCAGCATAGGCGAGCAAGGCGCCGTCGAGGTTTCCGTTGGCCTCCAGCAAGATCGCCTGGTTGAAACGCAGGGTCGCGACCTCGAGGTTCGCTTCCCCCACGGCGGCGACCAGCAGGGCGAGGCCCTCGTCAAGCTTGGCGATGGCCTCGTCGAGGCGGCCTTCGGAGCGCAGTCGGTCGCCCTCCTCGTTGAGGGCGAGCACGGCCTGCAGCGTGGCGTCATCGAGCTGGGCATAAGCAGGCGCCGCCGTCAGCCAGAGCGCGAGGGCGAAGCCGACCGCCCAAACCACAGGTGTACAAACCCCAGAGCCCAAGGTCACACCTTGGGCTGGGGAATGTTCGGCCCCCGGGCGGCCGATGCCTCGGGCATTGCCCTTGGCGGCTTCGACACGGTTCGATGTGTGCGGCATGTCACCTCCCGCCCAGGTTTGTCGCCATCAGACCTTCCAGCACACCCCAACCCAGGGCGTCGGCCCTGAAGGGGCCGCCCCAGGAAGTAGCCCAGTGCGGAGCGCTGGGCCGCGCGTCCGCCCGCCCGAACCCACGACGTGGAACCGCGTCGGACCGCCCGAACCCACGACGGAACCGCGTCCGCCCGCCCGAACCCACGACGGTGAGGCCGAGAGCGACGATGAACCGCGTCATACCTCGAGCGGCGTCGGCTTACCCTTTGGAGGCAGGTTCTGCTTGGGCCTGGACTCGCCGCGTTCGGTGGCGCCCGCCTGCTGGTAGGGGTTGCCGAAGATGCGCTGGATCGCGGTGCGGGTGCGCCAGGAGAGGTAGCAGTTGTTGAAGGAGAAGGCGTATTGCGGGTCGAAGATGGGGTTGCGCAGCTTGCCGAGCTTGACCAAGGCGAGCATCTGCTCGGCGACGCTCACGGGGCAGCCGCGGATGGGGATGACGTCTTCTTTGCGGTGCTTGAGGAAGAGGCGTTCGACGCCGAGCAGCTTGGAGTAGATGTCCTCGTGTTTGGCCTCGTGGACGCTCTTGGTGGCCCTATCGAGGTAGGTGCTGACGATGTCGACGGGCTGTCCGGCGATGTCGCCGTGGAAGCTGGCGCAGTCGCCCATGAAGATGACCTTCTCGCCGCGCTTGGCGTCGATCTCGCCCTCGTAGGCGCCGAAGACGATGTGGATGGGCGGCATCTTGGTGTCGGTCTGGGCGTCGAAGATGCGCAGGATCTCGATGGCCTCTTCGACAGCGCCAGGGCAGCCGCCCCAGCAGTAGTCGTTCTCGCCGTTGCTGGGCGGCGGGCCGGAGTAGCCTCGAATGTTGGTGCCCTTGAAGTATTCTTCGACGCGGATGAGGCCGACCTTGAAGCCCTGGGCCTTCTCTTTGGCCGCGTCGAGGCTGACGTCGCCGACGACGTCGAAGTCGGCGAGAGCGATGGGTCCGAAGCCGCGCTCGTGGGCCAGCCGGATGTGCTCGACGGTCATGGGATCGACGCCGATGATGTGGCAGCAGAGCGCGTCGAAGGCGACCTGGTTGTCGCCCATGATGACGAGGCCGAGGTCGAACGGGATGGGCGTCAGCATGCGGCCTTCGCCGGCCGTGATGGCGTCGATGGCGATGAACTGTGGCTGCACGATGTACTGCAGGTCGGCGACCTTCTTGTTGAGCGCCCAGTCGTGGTCGATGAGGCGGTGCCTATCGTCTTGGATGCCGATGTAGTTCTTCATGGAGAACGTGACGGTGGTCCAAGGGTGGGCCTTGAACTTCGGGCAGTTGACCAGGAAGTCGGCCTTGGCGATGGGCTCGGGCGTGAAGAAGGAGTCGCGCAGTCGGCCCTCGTGGTAGAGCGGGATCTCGACCTGCTTCGTCTCTTCGAAATGGTACATTTCGATGCCGCCGACGCGCTTAGCCATCTTGTAATAGTCCGCTTCGGTGTAAGCGAAGCGGGTTGGGATGGTGATGCCACAGCGCTCGCCGACGGCGAGCTGCTTGATGGACTGACCACCGGCCTTCTTGAGGGCGCGCAAGACGCCTTCCATGAACTCGGTGCGGGTATAGGCGTGCGGAAAGAGTTTTCCAGAAGCGACGATGTTGGGCTTGACGAGGGTTCGGCC
The DNA here is from genome assembly GCA_002789955.1 of Deltaproteobacteria bacterium CG_4_9_14_3_um_filter_63_12. Classification (GTDB taxonomy): domain Bacteria; phylum Myxococcota_A; class Bradymonadia; order UBA4248; family UM-FILTER-63-12; genus UM-FILTER-63-12. The sequence continues at coordinate 5,266 of PFUG01000359.1, forward strand.
GTGGGGCTTGAGGTCGAGCTCGGCGAGTCCGCCGGCGATGATGCGCTCGATGCGGTCGACGTCGTAATCGGGACAGGCGCTGATGATCACCTTTGGGCGTTTCATGACGGGTTCCTTCATTGAGAGAGGCACTTGAGTGTAGCAGAAGGAAAAGGAGTTTCGAAGTGTGAAGCCGTTTTGACTGAGGAAAGTGACTGGGCGCGGCCAGCGGCGCGCCGGCTCGCAATCACGAATCGCGTCGCACAAGGCGTGGAACCCTCGACTCGACCTGAAGCTGGAAGAACGTTCGACTCTGGCGTTTCTGGTCGGCGGGTCGACCGACCTCGCGATCGCACGACTGGTCCACGTCCGACCGCCCGACCCCACGACGAGGGACCGCGTCCGACCCCACGACGAGTGCAAACTCCAGCGGACGGATCCCTCCACTTTCTTGTTTCAGGGCGAAAAAAAGTGACCCGATCCGACGGGGCCTGCCGATAACTCTCGTGCAACACAAGGAGGAACCATGGCCCCACCAGGCCCTCTGCACGAGGGAATCATCAACATCTTTCGGCAACGACCCGATGTCCTGCGCAAGGTCTTCCCAAACGAACGTGGAACGGCGGCTGTCGACACTCCGAATTTCTCCGAGCTCTCGCCTTCGAACTACACCCCCGACCTCATCGTCTTGTTCAAGGACGAGGGAGTGCCGCAGACGCAGTATGTCCTCGAGGCACAGCTCTGGCGGGACGAGCAGAAGCGTTGGAGCTGGCCGCTTCATGCGGCGGCCGCACATGCTTTGCGCAAGTGCAGGACGTTTTTGGTCGTTGTGACGCCATCGCTGGCCGTCGCCCGCTGGGCAAAAAGACCCATCGACACTCTGCACCCGCCCTTCGTCCCCCTCGTGCTCGGCCCCGAAGAGCTTCCAGAAAGCCTTTCGGACGAGGAGGCTCGCGAGCAGCTTCGGAAAAAACTCGCGATGGTCCGTGGGGAAGCCCATCGCCACCAAGAGGCTGTTCGAGGAGTCCTTCATCGGCATGACCCCGGCGGACCGCGCACTCGTCGCTGCACTACAGGTCCAGACGACCATCGAAGGCGGATACCCCGTGGCCTTCCATTCCTGGAGGCCAGAGCTGGTTTGGCCGGCACTCGTCAATCACCCTGCGGTGTTCGATGAGGCTGGCAAGCCACTCACCATCGTCGAGGCTGAGGCTCGCCTGGTCGTCGAGCACACCAAGGACCACGTCAAAGTCCAGCTCGCTCCCCAAACTAATGGCCAGCAGGTGGCCGTCACCAAAGTCGGCAATGGTTATGAGTTCATTCTCTTTTCGCAGCAGCAGAGAGTGGTGGCTGAAGCCCTCTCCGGTGGCTTGACGGCCCCCGTCTCGGAGAAGGGTCGTCTCGAGCAACTCCTCGAGCGGGTTCAATGCTTTAAGATTGTCATGAAGCACGACGACGCCGAAGCCGTCTGCCAACCCGCCAACCCGCAGGTCGTCGCCTTGCTCACCCCCAAAGGGCAAGGCCTCAGCATGGAGCTCAAATGCCAGCCCACCAATGAAGACGAACCTCGCTGCAACCCCGGAGTGGGAGCCGCCCTCGTTCTCGGGAAAATCGACGGGAAGTCGGTGCGCTTCCAGCGCGACCTCGATGCGGAGAGAGCCAACCTCGACCACCTCTTCGACCTGCCCGCGTTTGCCAACCCATCGATGGTCAATTCATCGTCACCGGTCTCGTCAATTGCCTCGAGTTGATCGACGCGCTCAAAGTTGCCACTGCTGGCGATGATGCAGTCGGCCTTGGAGGGCTTATGAGCTTCCCTACAAAACCTCGAGGTCCAAGTTTTGCGCCGGGTTCGTGGCATCCGAGTGGGCACTTTCGTTGCGGCAGAGTTTGACCGGGTCGTCGGTTCCCATGTACGTCGGTCCAGGCGGACTCATTGTGGAAGATTTTCGATAGGTTTCGACCGCTGGACAAACTTCGGTACCCTGAAGTGCAATAATGGAACTCCCATTGAGGCGGCAAGCCTCCGATCGCTGGCCAGACTGCACCCAAAGAAAAAAGCAACAGGGGGTCCGGGGGACAAAGTCCCCCGGCGGGTCAGGGCAGAGCCCTTCCTCCACCTAAATGATTTTGTAGGGAAACTCTTATGAGCAAGCCACGCCCAGCCGACAACTGCGTTCCCTACTGGCACAACCCGTCCACACACGTCGAACCTTCGGGCGGTGGCGTGCACATGCATTCGGCCATGTGACAACCAGCCGCAGTGTAGGCCGAGACCGCTCGCGAGACCTCACCCAAGGCCGCATGGCTGTTGAACGTCAGGTAGCAGCCGAGCTCGGGGCAAATCGGCGAGTTGGTGACCACGCAATCGTTGTCGGAGACGCAGGCGCGAGCATCCTGATAGGCCTGCTGCATGCGTGTCTCGAGCTCAGCACAGCTCGTCGCAGAGCCGTCGTCACAGAAGGGCTGGTCGCAGCCGCAGGAATCTTGGTAGCAGTTGCAGTCGATGTTGCAGGTGTAGGGGCACTGCGTTGGACAGGTCTCACAGTGCCCGCCGACGCAGGCCAGCGCTTCCGGAGCCGGTGCGCAGTCGCAGACCGCGCCGCTGCCGCAGTTGGCGTCCGCGTAAGCGCTCTGCGCCGCGTCGAGAGCGCTCAAGTCGCTGCCTAACACATAGTGCGTGTAGCAGCCGCCCTCGGGGCACAGCGAGTTGTACCGTGTGCCACATTGGCTGCCCCGCTCACAGGTTCGTGCTGCGGCGTCGCGGGCGCTGTCGAGGGCGCTCTTGGCCTGCGCGCAGGCGTCCGTCGTGTCGGTGAGGTCCGGCGCCGGGTCGTTCGTGTCCAGTTGGGGGGCGTCGCCGGTCTCGTCTGCGGGGACGTCGGCGACGTCGGTGTCGGCGACGTCCGTGTCGATGAGGTCGGCCACGACGCTGTCTCCGCTGCTGGTCCCGTCGGAGGCGTCAACGTTGACGACGTCATTCTGGGTGACGACTTCGGCGTCGTCACAGCCGACGACAGCGAAGAGGGCAAGGACGAGAATTGTGAGACCGAGTTTCATGAATTTTTCCAATGCTCCGCAATGGCCGTGGACGCCAAACTCCCCTTTGTCGTTGTTTCGGGGATGGATGGTGGGCGCGAGTAAGCCCCAACTTTGACCACAACTTCGCCTCGAAGCAACCACTTCGACGCCGAGAAGTCTTCTGCGCGCGAAATTACGCAGAACCCGACGCTACGATTGTTCCCAAGTCCACGATCTGCTCTACTGACTGCCAGTGAATATTTCGCGGCGGGACAGCATGGATAATTCGAGAAGGCTCCAAAATCGCGAGCCATCTCGGGCAAGTTGTCGCATTTCCGAGGTGGCCAAAATGAAGCGTATCGTCGGCTCTCTCTTGATTCTGACAGTGATCGCCTGGTTGCAGGTTGGATGCGGTGACGACGCGAAGTCCAGCGCGATCGAGGATCTCGGCATCGACGCAGGAGAGGACACGGTCGTGGTGCCGACTTGCGCGACAGGGTGCGACGATCAAGACGGCTGCACCGAGGACAAGTGTGCGGCCGACGGTGTCGCCTGCGAACACGTGTACGACGAGACGCTCTGCTGCACCGATGACCAGTGCGAGATTTTGGGGGTCTGCTACGACAACTTGGCGCCAAACCCAGATAACTCCTGCCAGATCTGTTCGGTGCCGACCGACGCCAGCGATTGGTCAGCCGACGACACCGGGACCTGCGACGATGGCAGCCTCTGCACGGTGAACGACCGATGCGTCGATGGGGCCTGTGTCGCCGAGACGGTCAGTTGCGACGACGAAGACCCATGCACCGACGAGCGCTGTGATCCTGCGACGGGCAGCTGCAGCACCGCCTTTAACGTCGAGGCGTGCGATGACGGCGATTCTTGCACCGACAACGACACTTGCGCCCAAGGAACCTGCGCAGGTCAGCCGATTCAGTGTGGCGATGGCAACGTCTGCACGACGGACACCTGTGACCCTGCGCTCGGGTGTGTCTTCGTCCCTGACGACGGCGCGCCCTGCAGCCTCAACGACGTCTGCAGCATCGCCACCGCCTGCCTCGGCGGAGCCTGTGTCGCCACCGACGTCGACGCCTGCGACGACAACGACTTCTGCACCGCAGACTTCTGCGAGGAGCCCACGGGCTGCGGCCACAAGACCCTCGACGACCTTTGCACCGACACCAACCCGTGCACCGACGAGGCCTGCGACCCGGCTCAAGGCTGCGTCTACCCGTTCAACACAGACCCCTGCAACGATGGCAACGCCTGCACCGCCGCTGACGTCTGCACCTCCGGGGCCTGCCTCGGTGCCCTCATCGACCCCAACGACAACAACCTCTGCACCGACGACACCTGCGAGCCAGACACTGGCATCGCGCACGTCCCCAACACCTTGCCCTGCGACGACAACGACGTCTGCACCCTCAACGACACCTGCGGGAACTCGAGCTGCCAAGCAGGCACCACGCCCCTGAACTGCGACGACAACAGCGTCTGCACCGAGGATAGCTGTGATTCTGTCGAGGGTTGCCAACACCTCGACCTGACGGCGAGCTGTGAAGACGGCAACCTCTGCACGACCCACAGCTGCGACGCGGTCAACGGCTGCGTCCAGAGCGTCATCAAGTCGTTCCTTTGCCAGCCCACCATCGTTGTGGACTTCCCGCTTCGCGCCGCCACCTTGGTCGACCTGGGGAGCAACCAGATCACCGTCACTGGCTCGGCCATCAGCGGGGCTGGCCTCATCACCTCGCTCACCATCAACGGCCAGACCGTTCCCGTCGGCATCGACGGCTCCTTCTCGCTCACCATGACGCCGCAGCGCGGCTCCAACACCCTCGAGATCATCGCGACGGACGCCCTCGGGACGACGCAAGAGCGTGTCCAGTCCTACCACTGGTCCAGCCAGTACACGCAGCCGGACCCGCTCGTTCCCGGCAGCGGCGCCGTCGATCCAGGGCTAGGAATTTGGATGGGACAAGAGACCCTCGACGACAAGCAGTCTCCGCCGCCGCTCGACTTCGCCGCCATCTTCGAAGGCGTGATGAGCAACTTTGACCTCGGGAGCTTCTTCGACCCCAACACCATCCTCGCCAGCCAAGCCGGCTACAACATCTATCTCCGTACCCTCAACCTGGGTGGCACCTCGGTCGCCCTCGACGCCAACGACACCGGGATTCACGTCCAACTGTCGCTGAACAACATCACGGGGCGCCTCTATTTTGATTGCACCAACCTCACGTGTTGGTTCTTGGACGGCGACGGCTGGGGGAGCCTCGGCATCAGCAGCATCGTCATCAACGCCGACTTAGTCTTCTCGGTGAACTCCGACCACACCCTCTCGGTGGTCGTCGCCAACAACACCACCGCCATCAACAACCTGACGTTGAGCGCCGACAACGCTTGGACCAACTTCCTCCTGGCCATCATCAAGCCGTTCATCCTCAGCGGTTTGGTGGCCGATCTCGAGACCACCCTCAACGACCAGCTCTCCACGGTGCTCGGACCCATGTTGGGCGACGCCTTCTCGGCGCTGGCCTTCAACGTCGACTTCGACCTTCCTCGCCTCGACGGCGCCGTCGACGCAGGTGGCAACCCCATCGTCATCCCCGTCAATCTCTCCAGCGACTTCTCAGCGGTGGCCTTCGGCGACGCCAACCCTGGACCGCAAGGCGGCCTCTTCGCGCTGCGCGCTTGGGCCACTACCCCTGTTCGCGGCGTCGCGCTGGGCAGCCCCTTCGACGAAAACCTCGGCGTCCCCATGCGCACCCAGTGCGGCAACGGCGTCCAGGTCATGGTCGTTCCCATGCTCGCGCCCATGGAGATCGTCTTCCCCGACGACACCCTCAACCAGATTCTGCGCGCCGCGTGGTGGGGTGGGCTCCTCGACTTCCCAGTCGACGCCTCGCTCCTCGGAGGGGTCGACTTGTCCGCCTACGGCGTCACCAACCTCAACATGGTCATCAGCGGGCTCTTGCCGCCCCTCTCCTCCGACTGCGGGCCCCAAGGAGAGCTCAAGCTCTACGTCGGCGACATGCAGATCAACGCCTCCCTCGACCTCTTCGGGCAGCACATGGACCTGCTCGTCTACGTCTCCTTCGAGGCGCCCATCTCCCTGGCCGCCTCCAACGGCGAGCTCGTCATCACCGTGCAGAGTGTCGAAAACGTGAAGCTCGAGGTGAACGTCGTACAAGAAAACCTGCTCGCCTCTGAAACCGTCATCGCCAACCTTCTCGAAACCCAGCTGGTGCCTGCCTTGGGCAACCTCCTGGGCGGTGGCCAGCCGCTGGCCTCCTTCCCGCTGCCCGAAATCGATCTGAGCAGCGCGCTGGGCCAACCCCCTGGAACCTCCGTGATCGTCATCGAGACCATGACCAACTCCAACTGGCAAGAACGCATCGATGGCAACACCATCGTCTACGGGAGGTTGAGATAATGACCATCCGACCCCTGCACCTCCTCTTCCTCCTCGTTGTGCTCCTCCCCCTCGCCGGCTGCGGCGACGACAGCAACAGCCAAGGCGACGCCCTCGTCATCGACGACACCCAGCAGTCCGACGGCTTCATCACTCCGGACGGCGAGCTGCCGAACATCGTCACGGGCGTGACCCACTGCGAAGCCGACGCCGCATGCGACGATGGCCTCGATTGCACCGACGACACCTGCGTCGACGAGCCCAACCAAGGGAAGATTTGCCACTGGGAGGTCGCGGCAGGCCAATGCCTCATCGCCAACCAGTGCCAGTCCTACGGCGACAAGAACCCCAACAATTCCTGCGAGCTGTGCGCCGCAGCCACGCCGATGCAGTGGAGCACGGCCAGCGATGGCGCCACCTGCGACGACGGCGACGCCTGCACCAGCGGCACCACCTGCGTCGCTGGCGCCTGCGAGGGCGGCAGCACGATCGACTGCGACGACCAGAACGACTGCACCATCGACCTCTGCGACCCGCAGATCGGCTGCCAGAGCGACCCCGTGGACAACGCCCTCGCCGTGGCCTGCGACGACGGGCTCGTCTGCACTCTCGATGACGTCTGCACCGACGGCGCCTGTGTCGGCGCGGCCGACCCCTGCGACGACGGCGACGTCTGCACCGACGGCACCTGCGAGGAAGCCACGGGCTGCGTCCAGAGCTTCAACAGCGCACCCTGCGACGACGGGCTGCTTTGCACCGTCGACTCGGTTTGCGACCAAGGCACCTGCGGCGGCGGCCAGCCCAACCTCTGCGACGACGGCAACGAGTGCACCATCGACGTCTGCGACGAGCTGGCCGGCTGCGTGTGGCTGCCCACCTTCAATCCCTGCTGCACAGGCACCGTCTCGGTCTGCGACGACGGCGACCTCTGCACCACCGACATTTGCGACCCCAACACCGCCGAGTGCAGCTACGCCTTCAGCACCTCGGCCTGCAACGACAGCAACGCTTGCACCACCAACGACACCTGCGACCAGGGCGTCTGCTCGGGCGCGGCGCTCACCTGCGACGACGGCAACGACTGCACCACCGACACCTGCAACATCGGCATCGGCTGCACCACCTCGCCGCTCGACGGCACCTCTTGCGACGACGGACTCGCCTGCAGCACTGGGGATGCCTGTGTCTTGGGTGTCTGTAAGGCCGATACGAGCCAATGCCTCTGCACCCCGACCTTCGGCGACGCGGCCAAAGTCACCTCGATGCTGATCGGCGCCAACCAGAACGCAGGCGAGGCCCTCGACATCGACGGCGACGGCACTCTCGACAACGGCCTGGCGGCCTTGGGCAGCCTCGTCAACACGCCGCTGCAAGACGCGGTCACCGCCGGCAGCATCATGCTCCTCTTCGAAGGTTTCCAGACGGGCAGCTTCGACCTCTCCTTGTTCCAGGCCGACCTCGACCCCGCCAACGCCACCTGCGAGCACCTGACCGCGACCTGCGACTACCTCGCCGATCGCAACCTGCTCGACTCCGTGACCTGCGACCCGCTGGTCAACCTCCCCGCAAATTGGACGGGGACGCACGTCACCGCAGGCGGTCCGACCACCATCATGCCGTTCTCTTTGCCGCTGGACGCCACGACCACCCTCGACCTGACGCTCTACATGGTCAACATCGACTTCACCGTCACCACGGCAAACGGTCAAGTGAACGGTCTCACCGGGCTCCTGGGAGGCGCGGCCACCGAGACGGACCTCAACGCCGCCATCCGTTCCCTCGACCCGACCTCGCTGCCCAACAACATGAGCCCCGACGACCTCATCAACCTCCTGGGGATCCTCGCCCCCAACGACACCGACACCGACGGAGACGGCACGAAAGACGCCAAATCCATCGGCCTTAAGCTCATTGGCATCGACGGGAAGCTGGTGGGGGCACTGGCGCCTTAGGTTTACGCATCAGGGGCAGGCACAGGGGCCTGCCCCTACGCGTCGATGGGCTCCGAACGTTGACAGGTAGGGGCAGGCCCCTGTGTCTGCCCTAACTCGGTCACCAGGACAGCTTCTTGCGCAGCGACGGGCTCAAATAGCGCTCGCCCTTTAGAATGGCGAAGATGGCGGCGAGGATCTCCTTCTCGTCTTCGGTCTTGAGCAGGTAGCCGCTCGCGCCCAGGCCGAGGGCGCGCTCTACGAACGAGATCTCCGAGGTGGCCGTCAGCATGAGGATCCGCACCCGATGATTCTCGGCGCGGACGAGCTGCAAGAGGTCGAGCCCGTGGCCCTTCTTTAGGGCCATGTCCATGATGACCATGTCGGGCTTGAGGTCGCGAATGAACTCCTCGGCGAGCACGGCGTCTTCGGCCTCACCGCAGACCTCGAGCTCGGCTTGGGAGTGGATGAGGCGGCGCAGCGCACGTCGGATCAGGGGGTGATCGTCGACGAGGAAGATACGAGTCGGTTTGGCTCTGGGGTCGCCTGAGGTCATCGAGCACCGGTTGGTGGTTGGGAATCGCGCGTGCCGAGTAGCGCGCGAAAATCCGATCGGTCAGTACTTCTTTTCACGTCGGCCGCCGAAGAGCGAGCGGATGCCAGAAATGGCGGTCGAGATCGCGTCGCTGATCATGAACGCCTCGGCACCATGGTGATGCCCTCTGAAACCTCGATTGAAGCGGGAAACGTCGCGCATCTCTTTGCGTGTCTGCAGCTCGTGCTTGCGCCTGGCCTGGTCCGCCTTGGCCTGCGCCAGGGTCGCCATCGCGGCGGCCTGTAAGCCCGTGACGCTCTGCCGAGTGGGATCCTCAGGGTACTCGCCAGCCACGACGCACACCTCACAGTAATAGAAACCATTGCGTTTGACGCAATGGGCGACGAGCTCCTCTTGCCCGCAGCTTTGGCAGACCACGACGCTCTGTCGGTCGTCAGGGACGTTCTTTGCGGGGACGGCCCGCTTTGCTTGAGCGTCTCGCGCCGCCTGGCTGAGATTCTGTCGCTCCTCGCCGTCGATCCAGAACCCACGGCACGTGGGGCAGCGGTCGAATTGCATCTCTTCGAAGTCCACGACTTGCATCGCCTCACCGTCGACTGGGCAGTTGACGGCCAGGGGACGCTGACACTTGGCGCAAGCGGACCCGACCTGCAGGAGCCCGCAATAACGACAGGTGTCCGCTTCCCGGGATTCGTTGGCGAGGTAGCCCTCGACGGGCTCTCCGCGGAAACGCTCGCCGACCAGAGGGTCGAACTCGCCGGCGTCGAGCCACAAGCCTTTGCACTGTGGGCAAACGTCGACCTCGATGCCTTTGCTCTTTCGACGGTCCAAGTTGACCTGGCAGATGGGGCAGGTTCGCACGTGTTCCATCCGTCTCTCTCGTCGTTCGGGTTCGGGTCACGTCTCAACGGAAAAGGGCGCACGCCGAAGCGCGAGCCCCATTATCATAGCGCCATCCACTCAGGGCGTCACCCCGAAGGGGGCGACGGGCCTGCAGCCAGGGGTTTCAACCCGTGGCGACCGGATTCCGCTTCAGGCTCATTTCCCTCTTACGGGATGCAAGCCCCATCAACCGGAGTCTTCTCCGGCATCTGCAGATAGGGGTAACCCTCGTTCATCATCCCACGCACGCAGAAGGCCGAGTCCACGAGGCCGTCGCCATCGAGGTCCGCCCGGGCCCCGGCGGCGAAGCGCAGTCCATCCTCAGAGGTCCGGTAACAGTATTGGTAAAGGGTCTTGCGGGGCCCAAATCCAAGGTCCGCAAAGACCCCCTGCGGCTGGATGAAGTCGTCCATGGGCTCTGCGCACGAGAGGTCGACGCTGAGCGGGAAGGTCGGCGGAATGACCGCACCGTTCGCGTCGAAGCGCTCGGTCTCGACATAGACGGTGACCCCCTCGGCGATGTCCCGCAGGTTCTGCAGGGGCTCCGCCTCTTTCGCTTGCCGCAGGTATTTTGCGAACGCTGGGATGGCGATGGCCGCCTGCATCCCCAACAGGGTGCCCTTCTTGCCCACCTCGAACTTGAATTCGAGGTCTTTCGGGCTCAGCGTAACGGTGAGCTCGGCTTTGCTGGTCACCATTTTGTCCAGCCCCTCCATGTCGGCGCCGACCGGGAAGATGCCAGAGGCAAGGAGCTTAGCGAGGTCGACGCGGAGCGCGAAGAGCTCGACACTCGCCGCATCCACTGTGGCACTCTTCGCGGACAGATATCCTGCGACGAGCTCCTCAGCCCCCGAGAGCACGAGCTTGGTCTGTCCCTGCGTCTCCTCGACTCCATAGTGGGTGTCCACGCCGCCAATTGGCAACACTCCCTGGTTCTGGTCCAGCGCCACACAGTCTCCACCGAGCGGTTGGCCCTTGCTCAAACACCCCAAGCTCGTCAGCAGCGGGGTCCCTTTCCCACTGGGCCCGAACACCACCAACGTCGCCTTCATGGTCTGTGGCGTGAAGTCGTTCTCGACGATCACCTGCAGCGAGTAGTCTCCGGCGAGGTCGAGGGTGCGCATCGGCTCAGGCACCGCCCGCAAACCCAGCGAAGGGGCGGCGCCCAACCACAGACCGGGCGCATAGGTCAGCACCGAGGGCGCCTCCAGTAGCGCCTGCAGTTGCCCCCACGTCATCCCTGCTGGCGCCGCAAAACCCGCCTCGGCCCACGGCCCGGTGCTCCCCGCGACGCTCGAGAGGAGCCGCACCACACCCATCACGTCGCCGACCTCGACAGACGGCACAGCAACCAGGGTCTCTACGAGGGCGCTCGCGTCCTTCCGCAGTAGGTTGCGCAGCACGATCCGCTCGCGCTCACCCGACTCGAAGGCGACGAGCGCGACCTCATAGGGCCCACCAAAAGTCAGCCCATGCGCGGCCTTCAAGTCCTCCGGGCCCGACCCCGCGAGCCAGCCGCGAAGCTGCTCCGCGGTGCCCAGCGCGTCGACGTCCACGGCGACCTGGAGCAAGGTCTCGGCATTGGCGCTTGGCAAGCTGCTCGCCCCAGCCTCGAGCGTCGACAGCGCCGCCACCGACGACTCAGGTCCCGCCTCGTCCAACGCCACCTGTGACACCGCAATGTCCAGTAAAAGGTGGTCGCCAGCTAGCTTGAGCCCAAACGCCAACGGACCCGCCGTAAACGCGTCCCGATACCCCGCCACGCTCTGGTCTTTCCGCTCTGGTACCTTGGCCAAAACCTCCGCCGCCAGGCCCTCAGCCACCTTCCCGTCTTTGACGGGCACGGCCACCCGCACCACGAGCGACAGGCCATCCAAGACTTTGCGGGCTTCGGCTGGGCTCTTCTGAGCATTTGCCTGAGCCTCGGCCACCACTCCAGCCCACTTGTCCGCTGGAGACACCGCGACGAACACTGAAATCGGGCGATCGACGTCGAGCCCGAGGGGGGCCCAGCCCGACCGTTGCACGAGAGACCTCAGCGGCTCTTCGGCCGCGGCCAATCCCTCCTTGATGCTCGTGGCCTGTTCGGGCGCCTCGGTCTCGAGGATCTTCATCATGATGTCGAACTGCTCGAAGACCTTGTCCGGGCGAATGACGACCGACAAGACCGCGCCCTCGAGCGAGACCTCCTTCGCCAGTACCGTCGCCTCAGAGTCCGCCTTGCTCTGCGCACCTGCGGCTTTGCTTTTCTCAGGCGCAGCCGCCTCGCCGCTCGGTGCGTCCTCGACGCTCGCTGGCGCCTTGGCTTGGCACCCCCAGAGCCCGAGACCCAGCAGCAAGAACAGCATCCATTTCGCGGTCATCTTCACTTCTTCCCCCTTCAGAGGCTCTGAGGCTCAGGAGTCTTCCCCAACCGTTGCGGCGGACTATACTGCAGAGCCGATGACCCGAACCAGAGGCCCAGCGCCATGCATCGTGTCCCCGCTCGAATCCTCGCCAGCGCCTTATTCATCTGCCTCTCCGGCTATTCAGGCTTCGCCCAGGCCGACGAGCCGGTGCAGATCGCCGGCCCCGACGGCACCGCGTGGTCTCTCGAGCCGGGCGAGCGCGCCGGACAGTGGAGGTTGAGCGCGGCTGGGGACGCCGCGACGCCCAAGACCCGCGCCCTAGAGGTCCCTCCCGGTTGGCGCCTCGAGGGCACCTGGTCGATGACCGCCTCGACCCTCGGAGACCTCGTTGTCACCGAGCTGAGCGACCCACCGAGAGCGGTCATGCTGGTAGGGAAGGGCGACGTGACCACCGACGACCTGCTCTGGGTGGGCGTGCGTGGCACGGACCTCGAGGTGCGCCTCGAGGACACCGATGGCGACGGCACTCTCGAGCTGATTCGCGGCGGCGGCAGCGCCTTGCCTCAGTGTGGCGAGTGGACGCGCTGGTTGACGACCGCCCGCTACGACGCGAAGACCAAGGCGTTCGACATGTCGACGAGCGCTCCCCAAGCCGCAGCGCTGGCTCTCCAGAGCGCTCCCTTCACGGGTTCCGACCCCGATTCGGTGAGCCGCGATTTTCTTCGTGTTGCCGTGGCGAGGCCCACTTGGGCTGGGTCTTGGGAGCAAGCCTCCGTCGACGCCCTGTCCGACGGCGACGAGGGCACCTTCATCGAAGGCGGGGCAGATGGGACCTATGTCTTCGTTGGCAGCAGCGAGACCATCCCGCTGCGCGCCCTCTATCTGAAGAAGGTTCGCTCCAAAGCGGGGGTGCGCGTGCTGCTCCCCGGTTCGGCTGCTGTGCTCGACGGACTCGAGGACAGGACACTGACCGAGGTGCTGTTGCCCGAGGGCACTGGCTGCGTCGTCGTCGAGCTCGGTCCCAAGACCAGGCTCGCCGAGCTGAAGGGCGCCACGGAGTGGGACCAGAAGCCCGTCGACGAGGCCCTCGAGGCGCTCTTCTTGTTGGCCACCCAGACCACTGACCGAGAGACGCGGGTGGGGTACGCCGGCCTCCTCGCGCAACACGCGCAGTGGTACATGGAGCGGCTGACTCGCGCGGCGGAGACCGCTACGACGGTGGACGAGCTGGAGATTCTGCGCCAACTGAGCCAGCGCGGGGATTTCGAGACGTTCGTGCGGACGCAATTGGCCATCGGCCTCAATCCCGCGGCGGACGATGCCCTCGTGGCGCAGGTTTCGAAGAGCCTCGCCGGGTTCCCGAAGGTCGAGGCGAGGGTTCTGGCGGCGAAGCTGAAAGCGGTGGAGCCGTGCAGTGACGAGGCGCTCGAGCTGGCAGGGCGGCTCTCGCAGTTGGCTGTCGAGCGCAGTTGGTTGCCCTTGCTCGAGGTCATCGACGCCTGCGCCGGGGACGAGGGGCGCAGCACGACCGGGATCGCCTCGGCCGTCGAGGTAGGACCGAGCTTGGTCCCGCACCTCTTTCATTTCATCAGCGCTGCAGGCATGTCCGACGCGACGCGGCTCGCGTTGTTGCGGGTGTTGCTGCGACTGGCTCCCGCCGCTGTCGCCGAGGGTGTGGCCCACGACGTCGAGGGTGTGGCCCACGCCGTCGAGGGTGTGGCCCACGACGTCGAGGGCGCGGCCCTCGACCTCGACGAAGCCGGCGCGATCGAGGTTTTGGCCAGCTCCGAGCGCTTGGCCGTGCGCCTGTTGATGTGGCGAGTAGTCGCCGAGTACCGCGTGGCCTTCGCGCCCAGCGTGCTGGAGGCCGGCCTCGAGAAGGCCACTGTCGACGTCGAGCGCGCGCAGATCGTGCGAACCTGGGCCGCCCTTTTCCCGTCCGAGAGCGGGATGCCGTCGAAGGCGCTCAGCGACGAGTGGCCAGAGGTTCGCTTGGCGGCGGCGGAGGCGCTGGCGCATTTCGACGCGCCAGATGCACAGGTCGACGCGCAACTGCGAGCCTTTGTGGACAAGGAGAGCTGGCCCGATGCGCGCTCGATGGCGCTGGTGGGGTTGGGGCGTCGGCATCACCCAGACACCCTCGCGTTGGCGAGCGCATGGCTCGACGACGAGACCCTCGGGGGCAACGAGAAGCACGCTGCGGCCGAGGCCCTCGCCCTCGCGGGCGGGCCTCTAGCGCTCGACGACCTGGTGCGCTGGGTCGGCAACGACACCCTCAAGCCCAGCTCCAGGCGTTCGCTCGTCGCCACCTACCTCGCCGACGAGAATGCCGATGAGAACGCGCTGATCGAGCTTCTGCGAGGCAAACTCGGCGACGAGCGCCAGGACGATTTTCTGGCCGGGTTCGCGGAGAGTGTCTTGTATGGGCTGCAGCGGCGGGGCAGCGAGCGGCTGCCCGCGCTGCTGCTCGAGGTCTTCGACCAGGGCGACGAGGTGTTGAGGCTGCGGGCGGCCCAGCTCATGGGTTATTACGATTCCCCGGAGAACCGTGAGCGACTCGAGGCTTTGCGAACTTCCGAGAACGGCTCGTTGTCAGCGATGGCGCGGGAGAGTCTGGAGCGACTCGACGGAGTGGTGCGCAAGCCGAAGGTGGATTGGGGACCTTGAGTTTCGCCGCTTCTAGCGTCGGACGAACGAAGTCGCTAGGTTGCACACGAATAGACGGAACAGGGTTGGACTCATGCTGCGTGAGCTTCGGACACGGACAGCCATTCTGCTCGCCAAAGTGGGCTTCGTCCAAGAACTCAGGAGGACAAGATGCGTCGAGAGAACTCGCAGCCGTGGATTGCGGACGGTCGCGTCAACCCCAATGGGTGTTCGCAGGGGGCGCGCAACAGCAGACGTCTTGGACGGATGCTGTGGGCGCTGCTCATGCTTTCGGGCTTCGCGCTTTCGTGTGGCGAGGGGATGGACGGTCCGACGCCACGGCTCACTTCCGTGGAGCCAAGCACCGTCGCCACGGCGTTTGCGGACGCAACGGTGACCCTGCATGGGTCGGGCTTTTCGCCCGTTGTGGTGGGGGCCTTGGGAGACCATCCGGCCGTCGAGATGCCGGCGGTCTACCTGATCGCGCCCGGCGGGGTGAGGACGCAGGTCCCTGTAGCCAACGTGTCGTTCCCGTCCGGCGACAACAGCGGCACCCAGCTCGTCGTCGTGATTCCCATGGGCTTGGTGGCTCCTTTCGCGCCCGGTGAGCCCGACGTCGCCTACGACATCGAAGTGGTCAACCCAAACGGTGAGCACGACATCCTCGAGGGGGCACTGACGATCACGGCGCCGTCGTTCTTTGACTTGGTGTCGATCGACCCGCCTTTTGGCTGCACCTGCGAGCGGACCACGGTCACTTTGACCTCGGATGGCGCGTTCGTGTCCACCCCGACGGTTTTCTTGGGCGATACCGCAGACCCGAGCGCGACGCGGGTCGCGCTGGAGCGCGTCGCTTTCGTCGACGCGAGCACGCTGACCGCTGTGGTGCCGCCAGGAATTCCCGTCGGGACCTACGACGTCATCGTCATAAATCCCCCGAGCGATGGTGGCACGGGCGTTCTCGAGAGCGGCTTCCGCGTCGTCTCGCTGCCCGTGCCCGTGGTCGTCGCCGTCGTTCCAGGACGCGGCAATACACAGGATGACACGCCCGTGACGCTGTTCGGAGCCAACTTCCGGGCGCCGCTGCGCATCGAGCTGCTCGATCGCACAGAGAACGTCGTGGTCACGGTCAACGGTGCGGTCGTATCGGACTCGGAGGCGACGGCGACGTTCCCGACCACGACCATGAGCGCGGCTCCCTATCTGGTCCGCGTCATCAACGAGGACGAGGAGACCTACTTCACGTTCTCGGGGTTCTTGGTCACCAACCCTTCCGGCAACCTCGAGAACTTCGTCACCGAGTCTGGGCTGACGACGGCGCGTCGTCTGCTGACGGGAGGCGCAGCGACGGACGACCTCGGCAACCGCTACCTCTACGCCATTGGTGGAGACACTGGTGCAGGCGGCACCGTGCTGGACACCATCGAGCGCGTGCAGCTCTCGAAGTTTGGCGCGCTGGGACACTGGAGCGAGCAGCGCAACCGACTGCTCACCCCTCGAACAGGGGCTTCGGCAGTGTTCGTGCCCTTGTATACGGCGCAGTCGCCGTTCGTCCCCGCCAAGAATTTCCTCTACGTCACGGGCGGACT
Source organism: Deltaproteobacteria bacterium CG_4_9_14_3_um_filter_63_12 (assembly GCA_002789955.1). GTDB lineage: Bacteria > Myxococcota_A > Bradymonadia > UBA4248 > UM-FILTER-63-12 > UM-FILTER-63-12. Next base: position 21,633 of record PFUG01000359.1, read on the forward strand.
GGACGACAACGGCCAAGTCCTGGACAGCGTCGAGCGGGCGCTGATGCTCTCGAGCGCCGACGCGCCCAGGATCACTCACATCGACCCCGCCGACACGGGCAGCCTCGGCGCGGGCACTTGGTACTACAAGGTGTCCGCGATCCTCTCGAGCGCCGATCCCGACAATCCCGGCGGCGAGACTATGGCGTCGGACGAAGCCATCCTGACGTTGAGCAGCGGGGGCGTGACCTTGGAGTGGGAGGCGATACAAGTCGGTGGCCTCGACGCCGCCGGCTACCGCATCTACCGCACCGACGAGGCAAACGGCGCCTCGCAGCAAGAGCGGCTCATCGCCGAGGTCGATGGGGCCACTCTGACCTACACCGACGAAGGCGACGCGCCTGGCGACGCCGCCGCGCACAGGCCGCTGGGGCCCGGTGACACGGGCGTCTTCGTGCTCGACGACCAGGCTCTCACGCAGGCGCGCTGGGGACATCAGACCCTGTTGATGAGGGACGGCTTGGGAGCCCGAAGTCTGCTGGTTGTGGGAGGCAAGTCCGCAGAGAGTGGCGGAGTCTTGGACTCGGTGGAGGTCTCGGACCTCGACTTGCTGGGGCAGCTGAGCACTCCTTTCAGCACGATGGGGACGACCCCCATGAACGAGGCGAGGGCCTTCTTTGCGGCGGCCGTAGAGACCTCTGACAACGTCTCGACCTACGCCTCCTCGGGCTCTCGTCTCTGGGTGGCCGGCGGCGTCGGCTCAACCGGGGCCATCCTCGACACCCTCGAGGAGTCCGACTTCGAGGGAACCAACGGCGCCTGGACCACCAACGGCAAGAAGGCCGGCCGTACGGCTGGCGGAATGGCCGTGATCGTCAACGAGAAGCTCTTCCTGCTGGGCGGCGCCACCGCCGGTACCGACACCGACCTGAACTCGGTCGTCGGCACGGGCCGCGACACAGAGTTCGACAACAGCGGGGAGATCAGCGGGTCGATCAACTCGACTTCCAGCAGCCTCCTCGCTCCCAGAGCCCTCGGCATCGGCATCGCGGGGGCTGGCTTCATCTACTTCATCGGCGGGTCGTCCACCGGCGCCAACGCCCTCTCCACCGTCGAACGCACATTCTAGGAGGCCACGATGAAGACATTCCACACAACTATTGCCGATCTCCTCGGCGCCACCTTGCTCGTCGCCTTCACCCTCGCCACTCTCCCCGTCACCGCCGAGGACCTGGACTTCTCGAGCGACGAGTCGGTCGGGAGCACCTCGTCTCCCGGCTCGCCCGATTGGACGGTCGCCTTTGCACCCAGGCTCGGCGCGATCGTCCCCACCTCGTCTCTAGGACCCTTCGTGGGCGTCGGCCTCGAGTTCGACGTCTTCCTCCCAGTCCTCGACAAACAGCTCGTCGCGGCGCTGGACCTCAGCTACACGCGCCCAGGAGCCAGCGGCGCCGTCACAGACGCTCGAGTCGGCGGCCGACAGACCTACGACCTCGCCGTCGACGAGCTCGGCCTCGCCCTCGAGGTCTTCTACCGATTCTTCCCCAACGACCAGGAGCTCGTCCCATTTGCGGGCCTCGGGCTCTTGGTCAACATGTTGCAGTCCAACCAGGACTCTTCGCTCCCCGGAGCAAACAGCGAGACCAGCACCGAGGTCGGCGTCACCCTGGCCGGCGGTGTAGATTGGCGCCTCGGGCCCGGGTTCTTGGTAGGCGAGCTGCGTTTCGCTTACAGCGCACTTTCGCACGAGCTGACAGGGGACTCGAACGCCGGAAATGTCGGTCTGTCCGTGGGATACCGAATTGGTTTTTGAGGTGCGGGCGGTCGGCTGCGGTTTCTCGTGGTGGGTTCGGGCGGTCGGAGGCGCGACCCGGCGCTCCGCACTGGGCTACGTCCTGCGTCCGCCCCTCCAGGGCGGATGCCCAGGTTCTGGGCTCCGTAGCCACACGCGGTGGGTGGGTCCTGGGCGTTTGGGCCTTCGATGAAAGAATTGGGCATCGCCCAAACCCGTCGACCGTAAAACGCTAAGTGAACGCCCCAGCCGGCCATGTTGCCTCGGAGAGCCAGTCATTGCCTCGCTTCCCGCAAGAACTGCCGAGAGGTGTATTCACGTGGATCACGGAAATTGCTCCCGTGCACTGGATAAGCCGGCCGAGGCAGGCTAGCTTGAAACTCGTAGCGCGGAACAAAGAGCCGCTGAGTTCGCTCGCCTCTTCGCGCCTTGAAATCGCCACCACCCGGATCCTGGTTTGGATCCAAGTAACCCGCCCACCGCGGAACTCCGAGACAGCCCTCTCGGAGCCCGTGGCGGGCGGTCTACTTTGCTGGCTACGCCGGCGAACCGTTGGCGTCGCAGCAGCCCATGACGATATCTTCGAAGTCGCGAGACAATCTCGCGAATCGATGAGCCGTGATGCAGAGCAGTGACGAACGATACCAACGCCTCAAACAACTGGCGCGCTTGGGCGACCAAGAGGCCGCCCGCGCTCTGCAGTCGGCCGCCGCGCGCCGCGCCGATTGGCGCGGGCGAGCGGAGGCGTTGCTCGCTGGAGAGCCCCGGCGGGAGACCTGGCAGGCGCTCGTCGACGAGCTCGACCGCCGCGCCCAACTCGAAGGCGGCGACGTCGAGTGGCTCGAAGAGCGCCTAGTCTCGTGGCCGCCACACCTGCGCACGGCGCCCAACACCTGGACTCGGCGCGCGCTCCTAGACGATTCGCCGCCGTGGGCTGCGCTGGCGCGGGTTTGGGGCGTGCGGTCGGTGAAGTTGACGGACCTCGAACTCACGACGCTGCTGCGACGACCCGAGCTGCAGAGCGCGTGGGGCCTGCGTTTCACCGGCGCGTTTCTGGATCGGAGCAGCGTCCGTCGAATCGTTCGCAGCCTCGGGAACTCGGTCCGCGCCCTAGACCTAAGCCACAACCTCACGGGGCCCGACGCGGCCGAGGCGCTGGAGGGCGCCGCGCGCGGCGCCCTCCAGCGCCTCGAGTTGGCCGGCAACAAGCTCGGCCAGGGCGCGCCGGCCCTGTGGGCCGGCGCGCCCTGGCCCCGCCTGACGGTTCTCGACCTCGCCCACAACGGCATTCAGTCCGGCGACCTCGCGGCCCTCACTGGGCTCCCCTGGCCAGCCCTCGAACGCCTCTCCCTCGGCGCCAACCGAATCGACGAGAACGGCGTCCCCACCTTGCTCGGTGCCCTCCCAGAGTGCCTCTCCGAGCTGGACCTGAGCGGCAATTCCATCAGCGACTTCGGGGCCGCAGCCATCGCCTCGTCGAGTCTTCGACTGACCCGTCTGCACCTCGCCGAGTGCTCCATAAGGGGCGGCGGCGCCGCGGCCCTTGGCGCGGCTCCGCTGACAGCGACGCTGCACGAGCTCGACCTGTGGCGAAATCCCCTCGGAGGCTCAGGCAGCAGCGCCCTCTTCGCGGCCGACTTCCCACACCTCGAGCGCCTCGACGTGGGCTTCGCCGCCTGCGGCGACGAGGCGCTTCGCGTCCTCGCTCGCGCCACCGCGCCACGGCTTCGGCACCTGGGACTCGAGAGCAACAACCTCCAGCCGCCAGGGCTGGCAGCGCTGGGGGCGAGCGACGGGCTGCGGGCGTTGTCCCACCTGGTCTTGGACCGCAACCCCAAGGCCATGAAGGGGCTTGGCCCCTTCATGGCCGCCTTGGACGAGGGGCGACTGCCGGCCGTGACGGCTCTGAGTTTGGCGCACAGCCGACTGGACGAACGCGCGTTGAGCGCGCTCGCCCAGTCGCCCGGCTTGTCGCGGCTGACCGAGTTGCACCTCGCCCACAACCGCATCGACGACGCGGGCGTGCGTGCGCTGGCAGATTCTGCCTATGTCGGAGGGCTGCAGAGGCTCGACCTGCTCGCGAACCCCGTGTCCGAAGAAGGAGTGAGCGCCTTGGTGGAGTCCGACGCCCTGCCGAGCCTGAGCTGGCTGCGGTTGCCGTCGGAGGGGTTCTCAGCCGAGTTTCGTCAACGTCTGGCGAGCTCGTCGCTGGCTCGGCGCTGTAGGATCGAGCTGTGAGCACTCCCCTCGAAATCTTGGTCTACGGACCCGACGACGCCGGCAAGCGAAGCAACGTCGGCGTTTGCTACGAGTCGACTTCGCCGCAACGGCGCACAGGCCCCATTGCGCTGCTCCTGGGGAACGGCTTCGCCAGAGCCTACGAGGTGAGGCCAAGTCTGTTTCGCGTCACTTGTCCGGCGCTGCGGCTGACGTTGCTGGGGAGCTCGCAGACGCCGCAGAGCGTGCGCTGGGAGTTGATGCGGCGAGCGGCGGGGGTGCTTTTTGTGGCCGACAGCCAGCGCGACCGACAGAACGTCAACCATCGCTTTCTCGAGGACCTGGAGCTGGGGCTCGCGGCGTCGGGTCGCGAGATGGCTGCGGTGCCCTTGGTCCTGCAATACAACAAGCGCGATCTGCGAGGTGCGGTCGGGGTCGAGGAGATGCGCACGGGGCTCAACCCGTGGTTCCCGTTGGTGCCGGATTTCGAGGCCATGGCGGGGGTCGTGCACGGGCCGGGGGTTCTCGACAGCTTGGAGGGGCTGGTGCTGCGGCTCGGGTGAGGAGTCCTGGAGAGCGTCGACCGGTGCGGAGGCGTCTCTTGCTTCTGCACGCATCAGCGCGCAACCCTTCGGTGTTACTCGACGATTCGCCATCCCTGTCTGCGAGTTTTCGGTGCGCAGCTCCGCCGCACACCTTCCGTGTACCTCTCGCGCTGGACAGCACAGAGGTTTGCGCTTACGGATAGTCGCCAGCGATCTTTCCGCTGGCGGCCGCCCGCAAAACCCACAAAGTCCCGTGGTTGGCCGCCCGGCGAGCTCCTCGAGTTGTGACGATTGCCGCCCGCGAGGTCCCTCATGGTCGACTACCGACGAATCTACTCCGAAGAAGCCGACGCCTACGAACACATGGTCGCCGGCGAGGACTGCGACGGCGTCTTGCTTCCCGCCATCGAAGCGGTCTGCCCCCTCGAGGGCATCCACGTCGTCGAGGTGGGCGTCGGTACCGGCCGCATCACGCAGCTCCTGCTCGAGGCCGGCGTCGGTCGCTTGGTCGGCGTCGACCCATCCATGACCATGCTCTCCATCGCCGAGGAGAAGCTCGAAAAACGTCTCGAGCGCACCGAGGAGGTCGCCTGGTCACTGCACGTTGGCCAGGCCTCCGCCTTGCCGGTCGCCGCCGCCACGGCCGATTTGGCCATCGCCGGCTGGGTCTTCGGTCACTTCACCGGCTGGTACCCCAACTGGCGCGAACGCGTCGACCAAGCCATCGCCGAGCTGGAGCGCGTCACCAAGCCGGGCGGCGCCAACATCGTCATCGAGACCCTCGGCACCGGCGTCGAAGAGCCCCTCGCCCTCAAGGGCCGCACCGCCGAATACTATCGCTGCCTCGAAGAAGACTACAGCTTCGTGCGCGAGACCCTGCGCACCGACTACCAGTTCGCCAGTCCGCGAGCCGCCGAGGCCGCGTGCGCCTTCTTCTTCGGAGACGCGCTCACCGAGCGCATCCGCGACAACCAGTGGAGCCGCATCCCCGAGTGGACCGGCCTGTGGTGGCGCAAGCTCTGAGTCCTCGACGCGGTTGACCTGTTTGCGCTTGGGCTTGCTCCACGCGACAAGCCGCTCGCGTCCGCTGTCACGCTGGCATCCGCCGCCCCCCGCGCCTCGCCTCACACTTGCTTCACCGAAGGTTCTCGCGAACACAGCCAGCGCGCGACGCCACCCCAGAGGTCACGAACTCGACGCTGGAATAACGCCATCAACGACAACGAGTACCCCGCAACCCGCAAGGAACTCGATCATTTTCATTGCTTGCACTCCCCTTCGTTCTGACTGGGCTCCGCCGAGCCGTCAGAAAGTCGTTACTGTTGGCCATCGTGGCGAATGAGATGGTAGAATCCGATGCGATCCTGTGGAAAAAGTCGCAGTCGATTGGCCATACCAGAAACATATCGTTTGGATCACCTGTGGCGATAGTTTGGCCCGCAAAGGACAGTATTTGCCAACCGCTCGTCGTGGTACTCTTCTGATTCATCCACGTTCGGGTAAATTTGACTCGAGGCATCGCCACGAGCAGAGATGTGGGTTGAGCCCTCATCCTCGAACCGACACCCATGCCCATCCCCTCAAAACTGCTCGTCTCCCTGCTCGCCCTTTGCACGCTGGCCTTGCCGGCCTGCAAGCCGCCCCTCCGTGCCGCCAAGTGGCCGACCCTCATCGGCACCGCCTGGGCCTGCGTCGACGACAAGTCCTATGCCGTGAGCCGCGTCGAGTTCAGCGAAGACGGCAAGATCACCTTCCTCGAAGAGAACTTCCCCAGCTACGGCGGCGACTTCCGCGTCATCGACGAGGACCAGCTCGCCTTGCGCAACCCCATCGGCGAGGTCACCGGCTACGACTACACCTTCGAGGGCGACCGCCTCACCCTCACCCCACAGGGCATGAGCCACGGCCTGCGCTGCCACCGCCTCGAAGAGGGCGACGGCGACGGCCTCGTGGGCGCCCGCTCCAAGCGCTGTGCCGACACCTGCAACACCCTCTCGTCGGCCGACAAAGCCGTCCAGCGAGCCTTCGGCGACGAGCTCACGGCGCCAGGCGCCTGCCGAAAGTCCTGCGAGGAGCCCGACAAGACCCGCCTGTTGCTGCGTTGTCTCGATCCCGAACGTGACCCTGCGCCCCCAGCGGCCGAGGTCGTCCAGTGCCTCGGCGCCGGAGTCCCCGAATGAACCAAGACTCTCAGAATCGCTTCGTCTGGGGCCTCATCGCCGGGGTGGGCGTCTGTCTGCTGCTGCTGGTCGTCTTCCTGCTCGGCCGCGCCTCGAAAGACGACGCGCCGACGCCGCCCGTGCCACCGGTGGCGCGAGTCGACGAGGAGCCCGAGCCCTACCCCGACGAGGAGCCCGAGCCCGCAGCGCGAAAGCCTTACGAGTCTTTGTTGCAACAGCGTCGTGGCCCGCCAGCGGGAGGTTCGAGCACGACGCCGGGTCTTGGGCGAGCGGGATCCCGACTCAATTCCCTCGATCCTCCCGACGACTCCACGTTCCGCTCTCTCGACCCGTCGGGTGGGGCTCCCAGCACCGGGGTACGCCGCGACCCGCGACAGGACCGACGCATCTTCGGCCGAGCCGCAACGGGCACGGCCGCAGGCGGGGGCGACGTCCTGGACTACCTTGACGACGCCGAACGGATCATGGAGGGCGGAAAGTTCTGGGCCGACGACGAGGCCTTCGCCGAGTCGCTGTTGGTGGCGACCATGACGGGCAACAACGGCGAGCTCGAGCGGCTGCTCGAGTCGCTGCGGGGAGTCAGGCAGGAGCTGGGCGCGCTGTCGCCTCCGGCCACAGCCTCGGCCTACCACCGCGAGACGTTGGGGGTGCTCGACTCGGGCATCAGCCTACTCGAGAAGCTGAGCGAGGCCATCGCCAGCCAGGATCCATCGGCCATGATGACGTTCCCGGCCCTGGCCGAGGAGCTGACGCGCCGAGCCGAGAAGGCTGACGCCATGGGCAAGGCCCTTCGCGGCGAGTAGCTCTCGTTTCGGGCATGTGGCGGGGGTTGGAGCCGACTCCTGGACGGGAACGGCCTCGACGGGCATGTTGGAGCATTGCACGAGCTGGTGCCCGTCCGGAAAACCGCCATCTGCGGCGTCGCCTTCCTCCCTCGCTCCGCGGCGTACCGGTGCGTGGCCCGCGTCGCTCGGTCGTCGGCTCCATGCACCTTGGGCATTTCCGAACGGGCACTCAAAAGATGTCTTAAAGAGGATTGCGTGTTTCGCTGAGGTCGGTGGAAAAAACGACCGAACTCTGAATTTCAAGATGGACTCGAACTAGGAGGTCGACCATGTCGGAGAGCATAGTTCCGCACATCTCGCCTATGACGCGTTTTGTTTTTCAGCACCATTTCGAGAGGGGCGAGAGACCGCGCAGCGAGCTCTTGGCGGGACTGGAGCGATGGCGCCGGCAGCTGGCCGAAGTCAAGCGCACGCGCGAGTTCTTCGATGCACAGCTCGCCGAGCGGCTCTTGCGTGCCGCCGGGTGTCTCCTGGAGGAGCTCGGCCGCGCCAACCTCTCCGCGCACCAGCGTGACGCCATCAGCGCCGCCATCCTCTATTTGGTCGACGACGACGACGGAGAGCCGGATTTCGAGTCCCTCATCGGGCTCGACGACGACGCCGAGGTCATGCAAGCCGTGGCCCGTTTCGTGGGTCTGGACGAGGTGGCTGGGTTCTTCGACTGAGCTTTTTTACCCGGCATTAAATTTACCTGGCACATGCGCTCCGTTTGTGCAATAGGTTATTTCGTCCGGGTAATAAGGAGCCCCTCATGCCAGCAACCTACGTAGCGTTTGTCGGTCATCGACAGTTGGCGCGCGGCGCCATCAAGGAGGTCGCGCGGGCGTGTAAACAACAGCTCGACAGTGACCCACATCGGCCGCTCCTCATCTTCGATGACGAGACGGGCTACTCCATCGATCTCGACTTTCGCGGGAGCGTGGACGACGTCATCGACCGCCTGTCCGACCACCCGCTGCTCAGCCAGGGGGCATCTCGAGCTCAGGAAGCACGCAAGCCAGGCCGACCGAAGTTGGGTGTGTTGTCCAAGGAGGTGTCGTTGTTGCCACGGCATTGGGAGTGGTTGCGCTCTCAACCGCGCAGCGTCTCGGCGACCCTGCGCGCGTTGGTCGAAAAGGCGAGCCGGGAGAATGACAGCGAAGCGCGCAGCAAACGGGTGATGGCGTCAATCCATCGCTTCATGTGGTCGCTCTCTGGCGACCTGCCCAACTTCGAGGAGGCGTCGAGGGCTTTCTTTGCGTTCGACTACGAGGGCTTCTTCGAGACCATCGCGCAGTGGCCAGAGGACGTGCGCATCTACCTCGAGGAACAAGTCCAGAGCCGCCTCATCGACGACTGACTCGCTTGATGGGCGCCATTGACATGGTTCGTGGCTGTGCGTTACCGAGGAGCAACGGAAGTGTATTGACGAAAGTCCATTCGCGACCCAGTCTAGTAGACCATCGTCGTGGTAATGAACGGTGACAACGGCTTCGCGTGCGACCGTCAAAGGTTTGGCGGCTGTGCGAGGCTCGGCTTCTCGTTGAAGCGTGGTCACCCACCAGGGTGAGAAAAAATGCGATGGGTTGAGTACAAGAAAGGTGAGCTCGACCTGGGTGACGACGTCGCCTGGGTGCTGGCCTACACCACTGTGGACGTGGACCTCGAGGAGGCTCTCACGGACCTCGCCGCGAACTACCCAGCGGCGACGGTGTTCGGGACGACCTCTTTTCAAGGCGTTTTCACGCCGGCTGGCTTCCGCAAAGGATTTCACATGCTGGTCGGTGGAGTCGGAGACTCCATCGTGATGAAAGCCGTGCTCCTGCCGGCCGGCGAGGATTTGAAACGAGAGGTGGCCGCGGCGTGCAAGAGCCTAAAAGGGCGGCTTGGAAAACGACCCGATGTGATCCTGATGCACGCGACGCCAGGCATCGAAGAGGACGTCGTGGAGGGCATCGATGCCAGCTTCGGCGGGGACGTCGCCGTCTATGGAGGGAGCGCCGCTGACGACACCATCAGCGGGGAGTGGCTGGTGTTCAGCGGCACAGAGAGGCTCGCCGCAGGGGTCTTGCTGGTCGCCATCGCCTCGAACGAGCCCATCTACGGCGATTTCGTCGGCGGATACTTGCCGACCCGTCACCGCGGCACCGTCACCGCCGCCGTGGGACGGCGCCTGATGACCATCGACGGCCAACCGGCTGCGCAGGTCTACAATCGCTGGACCCAAGGAGCCATCGCTGACGCCCTCGACGGCGGTGGCAGCGTGTTGAGCGCGACGTCCATGCACCCCATCGGACGGGTCGTCGACAGGGTCATGGGGATCAGCTTCTGGTTGCTGAGTCACCCCCACCAGATCAACCCAGACGGCTCCGTCGACCTCTTCACCGACGTCGCAGTGGGCGACGACATCGCGCTGATGAGAGGCAGCGCTCAGGCGCTCGTCAACCGCGCCGAGCAGGTCGTAACCTCCTGCCTGAAGTCGGTCAGCAACCCGACGCCCAAGGGCTCGATCCTGATCTATTGTGGCGGTTGCGTGGGGGCCATCATGGACCAGGTCCAAGAGGTCGCCGCCGTCTATGCCGCCGCGACCCAAGGGGCGCCCTTCATTGGGGCTGCGACCTTCGGAGAGCAGGGGTGTTTCGTCGGCACCTCGAAGCAGAATCGGCATGGAAACCTGATGTCCTCGGTCGTGATCTTCGGCTGACCTGCAGCCGATAACAAAGACATCGTACCCATATGTGATCCCCGGCCTCTCTAGGCGACGTACCCCCAGCACACCACAAACGAATCGCTGACAGGCCTCGCGCGCATTCGGTTTGCTGGGCGACCTTCGTAGGACTGGCCGATTCCCTTGAGTTGGCCGGCGGCACGAACACTGGATGGGAGAACGTCATGGAAACTCAGGTCAAAGCCATACTCGAGAAGAAGGGGAACCGAGTCGTCGCCGTCGACGCCAAGGCTTCGGTGTACGAGGCCATCGGCAAGATGGTCGAGAACAAGGTTGGGGCGGTCTTCGTCATGGAACGCGACGAGGTCGTCGGCATCTTCACCGAGCGTGACCTTCTGCGTCTGGGGGGCAAACCGGGCTTCGCCCCGCAGGACACGCCAATCGACCGAGTCATGACGCGCGAAGTGGTCTTTGTGCGTCCCACCCACACGACGGGCGATTGTTTGGCGCTAATGACCGAGCGGAAATGCCGCCACCTGCCCGTCATGGATGGGTCTAAGGTCGCCGGCATGATCTCCATCGGCGACTGCGTCAAGCAGGTCGCGGAGGACGCCCACGTCGTAGTGCGCGTGCTGACCGAGTTCATCGCCAACAAGTATCCGGGTTGACCTCAGTGTGTGAGCTTGCTCGATAGGGCTTCTCGAGGCGAGGCCTGGGGCGCAACCTCGGCGGGCAGAGCGGGGTGGAGCTTCTTCGCTGCCTTCGCGGTGGGAGCCGCCTGAGGCCTGCGCCCAAGATGCCCAGTCCACCGAATTGGTTTGGTCAGCACCTACTCGAAGTAGAACCCGACAATGACCCACTTCGTGTACATCCATGTCATGGTCACGCTCACCGTCCCTTTGAGCTTTTCGGCCTCGACGTCGACGAAGACGAGCATCCAGCCTGGGTTCCCCTCGACTCGATTGATCTCTCGTTTGGTGATCTTCCCGAGGCCGCTTTGCAGTTGGCCCTGAAGGGTCTTCGCCTGTGATTGCATGGCCTTGGGAAACTGGCCGACGAACGCCTTCCCGTCCCCCTCGATGCTGTCGACGATGGCCAGAACTCTCTCCTTTTCACTCCCTTCGGCGGGCTCGGCGCTCTTGCTCGGGTCCTCGAAGGACACGTTGGCGACCACCCACTCCGTTATGCCATCACCGATATCGACCACGTTGGTGGTGGCCTCGGTGGTGCCCTTGTCGAAGGTCACCTCGAGGAGAAGCTCGAAGCCAGGTCGGCCTTGGACGTCCTTTGTCTCCCGCGACTTGATGGCGCCGACCGAGACGAGCTCGCCGAAGTGGTCGGTGATGCCGTCGCGCACGATCTCGCTGATCAGCAGCGTCGTGGCCTCTCGCGCCTTGGGCGGGGCGTATTGTAAGTGCTCTTCGCTGCCCAGCTTGTGGAAGAAGTTCCACAGGTAGCCGCGGGCGGTCTTCTCGACCTCGTCTTGCTCGTCGGTGACGCCAGACTGGGCGAACGCGCCGTTGGAGAGCAAGGCCAGGAACAGGAATGCGGCGAGGAAGAGGGAACGCGTTCGCATCTGGAACTCCGAGTTCGGAAGACAGATCTCAGATACAGAGGCTGGCAGAAGAGAACAAGGGGAGAGACGCTCGAGGTGCGGTGATATGCAAACGACGGTCTGCACCGCAATGCCCGCTCACGAACGCCACGCAGGTAGGCTTCTCGCCGCAAGGAGGCGCTCAAAAGACCTGGAACCGGCCCCAGACCTTGTCGACGCGTCCCTGCGTCAAATCCTCTCCTCGTCTCCAATCCAGAAGACGAGCCGCCCGCCCCATGCGGTGTAGAGGATGTTGTCGTCATCGACCTGCAGGAGCAGCCGCCATCCTGCGGCCACGGCCGCCAGCGCGGGCTCGGGTGGGTCGCGAGCAACGGCTACGAAGCGGCCCGCCAACACGTAAGCGATGCGCCGCTTCATGTCGCCCTGGATGGACACGCAGCCAGCCCGGCTTGCGCGTCCCTCCTGATTCCCCGACACTTCATGGCTGAAACCCTTCGCCCACGAGCCAACCATGAAGCCACTGCTCACCGGACTCCTCGCCTGCCTGCTCGTTGTGTCGCCCTCGGCGCTGCAGGCTCAAACCGTCACTGTCGAGCTCGGCGAGACCGTCGTCGCGCCGCCCATGCGCATGGGCATCGGGGTCAACGGCGGCGGGGGCTGGACGAACTTCGTCGGCGCCATTCTCGTCGACGACCCCAGCTTCGAGGGGCCGTCTGACGGCAACGGCTTTGCCAAGAGGGGTTGGCCTTGGTACGCCGGAGGGGGCGCCCTGACGGCGTCGCTCGACACCACCGACTTCGTCACCGGTCGGCAGTCGCAGCGCATCGACGTCAGTGCGGCGCCCGCCCACATGAACCAAGGTAGGGACACCCTCCCGCAAGCCCCCCTCACCATGCTCGCCAATCCGGCCCACACCTATCGCATTCGGGTGCAAGCCAAGGCGCAGAGCGCCGGGCAGCGCATTCGACTGGGCGTGATGAACGACAGCTGGGGCCGCAACTTCGGGCCTGAGCTGGCGCTGACCACCGAGTGGGCGGTCTACGAGACCGACTACGTGCCGGCCGCCGAGCACGTCCTGCGGGGCGTCGCCATCGGCTTCGAGGACACCGGCAGCTACTGGGTAGACGACCTGGTCGCCTGGGACACGGACGACCTCGACGCCGCCACCGGCCTGAGCGCCACCTTTGTCGCGCGCCTCGAGGAGCTGCAGCCGGAGTCCCTGCGGCTGGGCGGCTTGGGCGTCAATGGCATCCCGCTGCAGAGCTATTTGCGCGAGGGTTGGGACCTGTCCTACGGCCCGCCAGCGTTGCAGCCCGACCTCGACCTCGAGACCTTCCTGCGCCTCTGCAAGCGCGTCGGCGCCGACCCGTTCATCACGGTGCCGCCGGCCTTCTCGAACGACACGGCTTGGCAGCTGGGCGACCTGACCGACGACATCATCGCCAACGTCTACGTGGACCACGGCAACCTGGTCGACTACCTGGGCGGAGACGCCGCGACGACCTACGGGGCGCGGCGTGAGGCGGCCGGCTCGTCGCGCTGGGACCAGCAGTTCGACGCCCTTTACTTCGAGCTGGGCAACGAGGTCTGGGGCACCCCCGACGACCACTGGGACATGGATCCCAACGGCGGTGAGGCGCAAAACGTCCAGATGCAGAACTACGCCACCTACTGCGAGCGCCGCATGAACGAGATGAAGGCGCGGCCCGGCTGGCGGGCCAACATGCGGGTCGGCTTCGGCGGCCGCAGCCCCGCGACCTGGCTCGGAGGCTGGCCCGGCTCCTACGACGCCACCTTGGTGCCGGCGTTGAGCGGGCTGCTCGACTTCTCGACCATCGACCTCT
>PFUG01000353.1 GCA_002789955.1 Deltaproteobacteria bacterium CG_4_9_14_3_um_filter_63_12
GCCGTTGCGATCGAAGCTCTTGGCGGCGTGGTAGTGCAGCCCCCAGGTGTTGACGGGGTAGAGCTGCTGCTCCAGGTGGTCGGCGCAGCAGGTCACTGGGTCGGTCTCCGGGGCGTTAGCGGCCTCGGAGCCGCCAAACACCACGACGCGCTCGTCGGCCACGACCTCGGAGCCCGTCAGGTCCGAGCCCACCTCGTTGGTGAGGATGTTGAGGACCTCGAACTGCTCGAGCTTGAAGGTCCGGCTCTCGCCCGCCTGCATGGCCGGGATCGCGTTGCCCTGGGCGTCGACGCCAGCCAGCGTGAGCCCCGTCACCTTCACGGTGACGGTGGTTTCTACTGGCTCTGTGCCCACGATCGTCATGAACCCACGCAGGCTGTCGTGCTGCTGCATGCGCGTCATCACGAGGTAGCGACGTCCGAGGCTCGTCTTGGGCAACAACAGCGAGGCGTCGTTCGAGAAGACCTCGACGTTGTCGAGGGGGTTGAACTGGTAGGCGGTAATAGGGATGTCGGAATCGATGCGGTAAGCCGCTGGGGTGATCACCGTGCCGTTCACCGCGTAGGCCTCTGGACAGGTGATGCCATCGTAGCAGTGGGGGGGGAGCGTCAAGATCTGCAGCTCGCCGGGCAACACCTCGACCTCCAAGATGGGAACCTGCGGGGTGGCCGCATAGCCATCTCGCATGAAGACCTTGACCTGCGCGGGCAGGTCGCTGGTGGCGTTGCTCACGACGACGGCGAAGGGCTGTCCGGCGGCGTCGTAGGGCCCGTCGATGGCGTTATCCAAGTCGACCGCCCAATACTCGCAGCCCACGTAGCTCGCCGTCTTCACGGCCACCTCGCAGATGGGCTTGCACTCGCCCTTGTCGCAGACGGTCTTGAGGTCGGTGTCGCTGCAGCGACTCGAGGGGACAAAGGCCGTCCCGTCCTGGTTGCAGACCAAGACCTGGTTGTCGTCCTGGCAATCTCTCTCATCCACGGCGCAGAGGCGCGCGATGCAGGCGCCGTCCGAGCAGGTCATGCCTGGCAAGCAGTTGAACGTGCCCGTGCCGGTCCCCATGGGGTTGCAGCCCTCGTATTGGCCACCCTCGATGCAACGGTCGACCTTGCCTCGCTCACAGACCACGGGCGCGCACGCCGCCGCAAAGCAGACCTCGTTCACGCCGCAGTTCTCGAGCTTCACCCTGCCGTCGGCGCCGCACACCGCACGCTTGTCCTCGCCGATGCAGCGGGTCTCTGCGGCGGTGCAGCCCGAGGTCTCCGCAGCGGTGTCAGCGTCGTTGGCGTCTGGTGTGGTCACATCGGAGCGAGTGTCGCTGGCGGCGGTCTCTTTTCCAGAGTCGGCGGCGGTGTCTTCTCTCTTGGCCGTGCTGTCGTCGCAGCCGAAGGAGAGTCCGGCCAGCAGGAGCAGCAAGAGGGTGAGGAGGCGAGCGAAGTTTGTCATATCGATGGATGGGCTCTGAGAAGCGAAGGGACAGCGACACCATAACGAGGTTCCGTTTGGGGAGCCAGCCCAGATTTCCCATGCGGAAACCTGCGAGGAGAGAGGCGTGCTTCGGCGTGAGCCGAGACTCGCCGACACAGGGGAGAGCACGGCTTGGCGTCCTGGACGCCCAAGCCCCAACGCTCACGGCCTCCAGAACCTCTCCAGCAGCGCAGAGGCCCCGTCGGCGAGCCACTTTTCGAGACGCTTCTCGGGCCCTCGTCGGCCGCCGTAGCGGGCGCGGCGGTCGGCCGCGCTCTCCTCATAGTAGGTTTTGAGCGACAGGTTGATCATGAAGTGGTGGGCGAGCTGGCTGGGGTGGCGCAGAGTGCCACGGTGGACGCCGCGCGACCAGATGGAGCGTGGGCGATAGAGCTGGCGCAGGAACTCTTCGACCGCCCGCTCGAGCTCGGCGACGCTGCTGCCGATGGGCTGGATCGTGGGGACGGTGCCGTCGTAGTCGCGCCAATCCTCGCTGTGCAGGCGTCCAGCGGCCTGCAGCTTTGCGAACTGCGGGCTGCCCGGGTTGTGGTGCAAGTACGTGATGGAGACGGCGTGGACCTGGCATTCGTCGAGGAAGTCGAGGGTGCGCCTGAAGGTCTCGGCGTTCTGCCCGTCGAGCCCAACGATGAGGCCGGCTTGCACGAGGACGCCGACGTCTTGATAGCGTTTGACCACCCCCTTGAAGCGCTCGGCGCGGTTCCAGTCCTTGTTGATGGACTTGAGCGCGTCGGCGTCGATGCTCTCGAGGCCGACGAAGACGGCGCGGCAGCGGCTGTCGGCGAAGCGCTCTGGCAAATCGGGCGCCTCTAGGTCGGCGACGGTGGTCTGGCCGAGCCAGCCGGGAATCGGGGCCCGCTTCAAGACGGGCAGGACGCTGCGAAAGAAGTCGGCGTCGTTGAGGAAGTTGACGTCGACGAGCTCGACCTGGCCGTGGTCGTAGGCCTGCAGGTCGCGCTCGATGTCGGCCAGCGGCCGTGTGCGCGGCGTCGGCCAGAGTTGGCCCGAGGTGCAGAACCCGCAGGCGAAGCGGCAGCCCCGCGAGGTCTCGAGCGGGAAATTGAAGCGAAAGTACTTGGAGGTCTCGAGCAGGCTCCAGTCTGGCGCCGCATTAGGGGCTGGTTTCTTGTGAGCCGCTGCGTCCGAAGCGCGGTAGAGGCCTCGCAGCTGGTCGCCGCGCGCGTCGCGGACCACCTCCTCGACCACGTCTTCGAGCTCGCCGGCGACTACAGCGTCACAGTGCGGTGCCACCAAGTCGGGGGCCGTCGTGGCGAACGTTCCTCCGATGATGACGCGCGCGCCGCGCTGCCTGAAGCCACGGGCCAGCTCGAAGGCGCGCGGCGCGTTGTAGACGTGGCAGGTGATGCCGACGAGGTCGACCGGGGAGGTGTCTAGGTCTTCGACGTTCTCGTCGCAGGCTTCGACCTCCAGCCCTTGGGAAGCGAAGAGGGCGCCGACCACGGGCAGCGTGAGCTGACGGTAGCGGGGTTGGACGAGAGGGGGCTGGATGAGTCGGATGCGTTCCGGCATGTTATGTTGAGACCTGGCTATGACCTTCGCCGAACTCGCCGCCGAAACAGACCAACCAGAAAGCCGAGCGTGAGAATCGTTACCCATCGCTAGGTCCAGCGTCAACCTTCGTTTCTTTGCGGCGGTGGCGCGTCCCCTTAGAGTTCACGCTGCTGCAGCTCCCGCTTCGGAGGACGCCACAAGGACGTGGCCCCTTCACAAGGTTGGCCTCAAAACTGACGAAGAGGGCGGAGAGAACTCAGGAGCTCACGATGAAAGGTGCACGGACGCGGCTGTTTCCGGTGCTGTTGCTGCTAGGACTTCTTTTCGTCGCGTCGGACCTCATGGCTCAGGCCACCGAGCTCACGTCGGCCGACCGCCTCGCGCTCCTCTACACCAGCCAGCTCGACTTCGACGAGGATGGCGAGCCCTTGGTGAAGGTGGGCATCGTCGACGGACTGCAAGAGGTCTCCTTCGTCCCACAGGGCGCGATCACCGTGCTGCCCACGGGTCCTGGCGGACCGGAGCTGGAGCTGCCGGCGAAGAAGACCTACACCGTCAAGCTCAGCCAGGGCGCGCCCGGCTCCTACCGGCACTTCATCGTGCTGGGGCGCGCCTCGCCGGACGATGGCGAGTTGCTGTTGGCGACCCGGGGGCGCTGGGACGAGCTCGGGGTGATCAACGAGGTCTTGGAGATCGGCTCGCTGTTTGCCATCTCCGGCACCATGTTCGACAGCCGCGAGAGCCTGTTGGTGACCCAAGGATTCTCCGACCTCGACGCGGCCAAGACGCGGCAGGCCGAGCTGGAGTCGCTCTCGGGCGAGGAGCTGTCGCTTCACTCGGAGCTGGCGGAGTATCCGAGCGCGACCCTGGAGCTGACGGGCGCGGGCACCGACCTCCTCTTGCGCAACAAGGACATCCTCTGGGTCGACTTGGGAAGCTATGAGGTCTTGGTCAAAGACGTGCCGACGGAAGAAGGCAAGAAGGCCGACCGGACCTACAATGGCGCCATCATTCTTTCGCCGGATCGCGACGGCGCACTGAACCTCACCAACGTCGTGCCCGTCGAGAGCGTGTTGCGCGGCGTGGTGCCTTCGGAGATGTACACGACGGCGCCGCTGGAGGCGCTCAAGGTCCAGGCCATCGCGGCCCGCGGCACGCTGATCTCGCAGATCGGCAGTCGCCACATGGCCGATCCGTACAATCTCTGTGATGAACAGCACTGTCAGGTCTTCAAGGGGGTGGGCGCTGCGAACGACTCGACGGACAAGGCCATAGCGGGCACCCGCGGCCAGATCTTGTTTGGCGGCACGCGCATCGCGGAGACCTACTACAGCTCGAACTGCGGAGGCCTGAGCGAGACCGCAGACTCGGTTTGGGGGCTGCAGGAGCGCGGTTACCTGCACGCCCACGCCGACCAAGCCGGAGCCCCCGACCGCTCGGAGCCGCCGAGCGAGAAGGAGCTGGCCACCGAACTGCGCTCCGAGCCCAAGTCCTTCTGCAACACGCAAGAGTACTCGAGCGGCAAGAACTTTCGTTGGGAGAAGGAGTTTTCGGCGGCAGAGATGGACGCGGTGGTGGCCAAGAAGGCGGCGGAGCTCGGCCACGTCGAAGACATCACGATCTCCGAGCGAGGCCCTGGCGGGCGCGTCTCGAAGCTGGTCGTCGTGGGCAGCGGCGCGACCAAGGAGTTCGAACGGGAGCTCACGGTGCGCAAGCTCTTTGGCGGGCTCAAGAGCGCCTTGTTCGTGCTGACCATAGAGCGAGACAAAGACGGCAAGCCGAAGCGCTTCCTCTTCGAAGGAGGAGGTTTCGGGCACGGAGTAGGGATGTGCCAGACGGGCGCCATGAGCATGGCGAAGGAGGGCAGCAGCTTCACCGAAATCCTAGAACACTACTATGGAGGCGCGGTGCTCAAGACGCTTTGGTAGCGCTCTAGGCCAATCTCGGCTTTTCCTCTATTGCTGCACGACGAACTTAGAATCGGCGACAGTTGCATGGGTCCTCGTTCGACGGAGGTAGCCGCTATGTCCATGAAGAAGCTTACCCTTTTCGCCGCAGTGTTGCTGACTTGTCTGCTAGGGACCCTCGCCCACGCCGAAGAGAACGGCAAGACACAGGCCGGTGTGACCGCAGCAGCAGACGTCAAGCGGGTTCACTTGCGCCTGAAGGGCGGCCTCGCGGTCGGCGGCTCGCTGGAGAGCGTGACCCGAGTCGTGGCGACCGAAGGCGGCGGCTCGGCCAGTGATCCCGTCAAAGATCCGCTGATTCCGGTCTTCGGCGGGGGCCTGCAGGTCGACGTCGAGACCATGGAGTACCTCAGCATTGGCGCGGCGCTCGCGTTCAGCTCTTGGACCACAGAGCTCTCGGACAAGCTGGAGCTGGGTCGCAACAGCTGGATCGATGCGGACCTGACGCTGCGTGGGCAGTTGGGATTCTTCGACGGCGCGTTCGATGGCTATTTGCAGGTCCCGTTTGGTCTGACCATCAACCGCTTCAGCGAAGAGAGCAACCTCTCGTCTGGGACCCGTTGGGGGCACGGCCTGGGTTGGAACATCGGAGCGTTGGCTGGCGTCGAGGTCCCCATCAACAAAGACGGCGGCGCCTTCGTCGAGCTCGGTTGGACACACCGCGACTTCACCCACACGTCGCAAGGCGCCTTCTTTGGCACCCCGGCCGAGCTCGAGCTCGAAGCGACGAGCGACCAATTTGTCGCCAACGTCGGCTTGAGTTTCTCCATGTAGGACGGCTGGACTGATTCTCGCGGTTCGGGGTTTCTTGGGAGCAAGGCACGAGAGGCAGCGCGTCCCATTCGTGAGGCGAGCCCCTGCGCGTGTGCGCCAGCGTCGCTGACAGCCGTTTTGAACCCGCAGACCGGCTCGCTCCGGGCTCATTTGCCGTGTCACCGCAAAAATCCCTTGGCTGGCCGCCGGTTATCGTCTAAACAATCTCAGGTTTTCAAACACAGTCGCGTTCGTAGGGAAGGCGGCACTCGTCTCGTTTCGGATGATACCGTAGCGCACATCTCGGAGGTTGAAGTGGTGAACACAGTATTGCAGCGGTTGGCGGTGGTATTCGCGGTCGCGGTGTTGGGTGGTTTTGCAATCGGTGGTTGCGACGATGGTGGTGGCAAGAGTTCCCCCGTCGACGCGACGACCGACACGACGGACACGAACGTTTCGGAGACCACGTCTCCCGTATGTGGCAACGGCACCGAAGAGACGGGCGAGCAATGTGACGACGGCAACACCGTCGACGGCGACGGCTGTGAAGCCGACTGCACCGCTACGGTCGTAGCCTGCAACAACAACGGCACCTGCGATGCCGGCGAGAACACGACGAATTGCGCCGCCGACTGTCCTCCAGTCTGCAACAACGACGGCACCTGCGCCGCTGGCGAGACCTTGGCGAACTGCCCTGCCGACTGCACCGTCGCCGTGTGCAACGACGACGGCACCTGCGCCGCTGGCGAGACCACGGTGAACTGCCCGGCCGACTGCAACGCCGCCGACTGCAACAACGACGGCACCTGCGACGCTGGCGAGACCTTGGCGAACTGCCCTGCCGACTGCCCCGCTCAGGGCACTGACTTGGGCACCGTCGCCTGCGACGGCACGCTTTCAGACATCACCACCAGCGCGGCCATGGCCGCCCAAGACGTTGACACCTACACCATCACGTTCAGCAACGAAGTTATGCTCTCGGGTACCCTGAGCGCGAACGGTACAGGCGATCTCGACTTCTACCTTTACGAGCCGACCGATGGCACCGTCATCTTCGGTTCAGCAGCGGATGGTGATGAGGCGTGGACGAACGCATCGATCCCTGCCGGAAGCTACGCCATTGATGTCGAGGCCTACGTTGGCGCCGATTCTGGTTATTCTATGACTCTCAGCCTGGACTGCATCGTCTGCGGTGACGGGGCGATTGGTGGATCGGAGCAATGCGACGATGGCGGGACCACCGCTGGCAATGGTTGCGATGCAACCTGCCAGATCGAGGCAGGCTATGACTGCACTGGTGAGCCCTCGGTTTGTGCGACGATCCCCAGTTACGCTTGCGGCGATGCGATTCCCCCGAAGACCAGCACTGCAGCAATGGCCGCAAGTGAGCACATTGACACCACGGTCATCTTCACCTCCGACGTCATGCTGTCAGGTACCCTGAACGCAGCGGCGGGCGATGTCGACTTCTTCGTCTATGACGAGCAGCACAACACGGTGTTCAGCTCTGAGGCCATTGGCAACGAGACTTGGGCCAACATTGGCCTCCTCGCAGGGACCTACTCCATCGTAGTGTTCGCCTATGACGACATCGCCTCGGGCTACGCCCTCACGCTCAGCACTGCCTGTGTCTCCTGCGGCGATGCCATCTACGCTCTGAACCTCGAAGCGTGTGATGACGGCAACGCGGTGACAGGAGATGGCTGTGAGAGTGATTGCACGCTGACAGCCGGTTTCTGCTTCGCGGAGACCACCTACGGCGCTGCAACTCTCGCCGACCAGAGCGCGTTCTACAGCACGACGTATGATTTGATCTACGTAGACGGCGCGCTCAATGCGGATGCGGACGTCCTGACCATGTACCTCGTCAACAGCAGGGGAGGATTCACAACGAGTGGTGTCGTTGCTGGGACTTACGAAATTACTGGCGACGACGCTGACCCCAATACCTGCGGCTTGTGCGTGTACGTCGGGACCGACAAGATCAACTTCCCGATCTCGTCCGATGGAATTCCCGCGAACGACTCGGGTTACTTTGCCACTGCCGGTACTTTGGTCATTACCTCGGTCAGCCCCAACATCACTGGTACGCTCAGCAACCTCACCTTGACGCACATGGAAGAGGACTCCAATGGCGACCTCGTTCCCGCCGCGGACAGCTGCGTGAGCGCCATTACCTCGGCTTCTTTCGACGCCTTGGTCGAATAAGACCAACGACCACTCTGTGGTCGGCCTGGAGAAACGCCAAAACCCCAGCCGAGGCTGGGGTTTTGGCGTTTCTTGGCTGGGTTCCTGCGACTCTAACGCGATGACGTCGGATTGCACCCTTGGCGTTTCTTAGATTTCCTGGCTAAAACAAAGACGCTCCTGGCCAAGCGCAGCGAATATCGAGACTGTGGTAAAGCACGTCATCGTCGATCCGAGCAGCGGCTTCAGGTCACGCCTGTGAGTCTCGAGCAAACATCACTTGTGGAGGCAACGTGAAACGGTCCCTACGACACCTGGTCGCTGTGCTGGCTCTCGCAACGCTGAGCGGGTTTGTCGTCATCAGCTGTGATGATGACGGGAAAAGCACGCCGAGCAGCGACGCCGACATCACGGGCTCAGAGACCTCGTCGTGTGGCAACGGCATCGTCGACATCGGCGAGCAGTGCGACGATGGCAACACGCAGAGCGGCGACGGTTGTGAAGCCAACTGCCTCACTGCCGTCTGTGACGACAATGGCATCTGTGACGCTGCTGAGACGCAAGAGAGCTGCCCCACCGATTGCCCCACGGCACCAGATTTGGGCTCCTTCGCCTGCAACGACACCATCAACACCACGACGACCTCTGTGGCGTTGGCAGCAGATGCCATCGAGACTTACACCATCACCTTCACCAATGATGTCGCGCTGTCGGGTTCACTCACCGTCAACAGCACTGGTGACCTCGATTTCGCCATCGAAGATTCCACAGGCTCCGAGGTCTTTAGTTCGTCGGAGGCTGGCGATGAGGCTTGGGACGGAGTCGCGATTGGCGCAGGCACTTACACTCTCTTAGTCCAGGCCTACACAGACGCGACCACCGGCTACGTCCTCTCGTTGATCGTCGAGTGCGTAGTGTGTGGCGACGGCGCCCTCTCCGGCGACGAGCAGTGCGACGATGGAAACACCGCCCCAACCGTGGACGGCTGCTCAGCCGGCTGCAAGGTCGATTTCGGCTATGCTTGCGGCACTGAGCAGCCTTCAGTGTGTACCATGATTCCTTCGCTCGGCTCCTTCGCCTGTGGCGACGCCATCGCCGACAAGGTGCGCACCACCGCGATGGCCGCAGACGATTTTGACCAGCTCCTGCTCACCTTCAGCACCGACGTCATCCTCTCTGGCTCAGTGACCGCTGGCTCCACCGGAGACCTCGATTTTTACGTCGTCGACACGGGGGGTAACCCTGTGTTCGACGCCAGCAACCCAGGCGATGAGACGTTCGCGAACAAAACCCTCGCTGCCGGAACCTACCTGCTGGCCGTCGTCGCCTTTGAAGAAGCCGCCACCGGTTACGCCCTCGCCCTCAGCGGTGCTTGCAACGTCTGTGGCGACGGCGTCGTCGTCGGAGCCGAAGACTGTGACGATGGCAACGCCGTCGCCGGTGATGGGTGCGAGAGCGACTGCACACTCAGCGCAGGCTTCTGCTTTGCCGACGCCGACTATGCCGCCGCGACCCTCTCCGACCAAGGGGCCACGATGTACGCGGATGGTGCTGAGATTTTCGCCGCGCTCAACACCGACACCGACGTCCTCTACCTCGAGGCTTACAATGGCTATGGCGCCTTCGCGACCCATGATTTCGGCCCGGGCACGTACACCATCGCTGGTGACGAGCTCAGCCCGATCGACTGTGGGCTGTGCGTCTATCTCTACACCGACGCCAGCGACTACCCGAGCTCGTTCGTGGGAACCCCGGCGGGTGACTATGGTTACTTCGCCACCGGGGGAACCCTTACAATCACTTCGGTCTTGCCCAATATCGTCGCAACGGTGAGTAACCTGACCTTCGAGCACATCGCTGCCGACGCCAACGGCGATCCGATTGCCGCGGCCGACGGTTGCACCAGCGCCATCGCCTCGGCGTCGATTGACGCTTTGGTTCAGTAATCAAAGTCCCGCAGTCTGGAGCCTGGAGTTTGGAGTCGGCTTCAGTAGTTTATCCAACTGCAGCAGTAACAGGGCAGCAACGGGCTGGAGCTCCAGACTCCGGACTGAACGAGTATCGAAAGCTTTGACCGGCCCGTCAGACTGATCAAACCAGCACCTGGCTGAAGCTCCAGACTCCGGACTCCAGAACGATCTTCCCATTCGAGCTGCAGCTGTGTTGGACGCCGCAGCGAATAGCCGCCGCCCCTTCGAACACGACGCCGCGCCCTCACTCCCAAGCCCCAAGCGTCCCCAACACCTCGGTGAACCCCACCTCGGGCTTGCCCTCGCCCCCCCGCTCTGCTACGAATCCCGGCCGCAGCCCCGAGCCTGAACCGCGGGCCTCGGCACCC
>PFUG01000218.1:0-2127 GCA_002789955.1 Deltaproteobacteria bacterium CG_4_9_14_3_um_filter_63_12
TGGTCCTCGAGGTTGCGGATGGCCTTCACGATGGTCGTCGGCACGACGCCGTGGGCCAGGTTGTAGCTCTCTTGAATGGTGCGGCGACGGTCGGTCTCGCCCATGGCGGCGTCGATGGAGTCCGTCTGCCGGTCGGCATAGAGGATGACCCGGCCGTGCTGATTGCGGCTGGCGCGGCCGATCGTCTGGATCAGCGAGCGCCGGCTGCGCAGGAAGCCTTCCTTGTCGGCGTCGAGAATGATGACCAAGCCCACCTCCGGCAGGTCGAGGCCCTCGCGCAGCAGATTGATGCCGACCAGGACGTCGAACACCCCGAGCCGCAAGTCTCGCAGAATGGCCGTGCGCTCGAGGGTGTCGATGTCCGAGTGGAGGTAGCGCACCTTCATGCCGATGTCGGACAGGAACTCGGTCAGATCCTCGGCCATTCGCTTGGTGAGCGTGGTGACGAGGACGCGGCGTCCTTCCAGCACCGTGGCCCGAAGCTCTTTGATGGCGTCGTCGACCTGCTCCAGCGCCGGCCGCAGCTCGACGATGGGGTCGAGCAGCCCGGTGGGCCGAATGACCTGCTCGACCACGACCCCCTCCGAGCGCTCGAGCTCGTAGTCGCCGGGCGTGGCCGAGACGAAGACGTATTGCGGGATGAGCGCGTCGAACTCCTCGAAGTTCAGCGGCCGGTTGTCCAGCGCGCTCGGCAGGCGAAAGCCGTACTCGACCAGGGTCTGCTTGCGCGAGCGGTCGCCTCGGTACATGCCCCGAATCTGCGGGATGGTCACGTGGCTCTCGTCGATGACGCAGAGAAAATCTTCGGGGAAGTAGTTGATCAGGCAGGGCGGCGGATCGCCTTCTTGTCTGCCGGTTAGGTGTCGAGCGTAGTTCTCGATGCCGTTGCAGTACCCCATGGTGACCATCATCTCGAGATCGAAGGTGGTGCGCTGCTCCAGCCGTTGGGCTTCGAGCAGTCGGCCGCCCATCCTCAGCTCCTCGACGCGCACCTTCATCTCATCGCGGATGGCCACGATCGCGGCGCTGCGTCGCTCGGGTTGCAGCACGTAGTGGCTGGCCGGGAAGATGGCGATCTTGTCGAGCTCGCCGAGGATCTTTCCGCGCAGCGGGTCGATCTCGTGGATGGCCTCGATCTCGTCGCCAAAGAGCTCGACGCGGATGGCCAGAGCACTCTCGTAGGCCGGGAAAATCTCGATGGTGTCGCCGCGGACGCGAAACATGCCGCGGTCGAAGTCGTAGTGGGAGCGCTCGTACTGAATGGCCACCAGCGCGCGCAGAATCTCGTCGCGCTCGATCCGCTGGCCGCGCTCGAGGCCCACCTTCATGCCGATGTACGCCTCAGCCGTCCCGATGCCGTAGATGCAAGAGACGCTGGCCACGATGATGACGTCACGGCGAGTCAGCAGGCTGTGCGTCGCCGCGTGCCGCATGCGGTCGATGGCGTCGTTGATGTTCGAGTCTTTCTCGATGTAGGTGTCGCTCGACGGGACGTAGGCTTCGGGCTGGTAGTAGTCGTAGTAGCTGACGAAGAACTCGACGGCGTTGTGGGGGAAGAGCTCGCGGTACTCGTTGAAGAGCTGGGCGGCGAGGGTCTTGTTGGGCGCCATGAGCAACGTCGGACGTTGGACCTGCTGGATGACGTTGGCGATGGTGAAGGTCTTCCCGCTGCCGGTGATCCCGAGCAACGTCTGCGCGCGGGCGCCCTCGTTGAGGCCCTCGACGAGCTGCCGGATGGCTTCGGGTTGATCTCCCGTCGGCTCGTATTCGCTGACCAACTCGAATGGGGGCATGGCAATCCTGGGGCGAAAGACTTGAACGCCCGTTCACTACCGCGAGATGGGGGCGTTTCGCAAGGCTCTGGCGGTCCGATGCGGTTCCGCGTCGTGGGTTCTGGCGGTCGGATGCGCGGCGCAGCGCTCCGCACTGGGCTACTTCCTGGGACGGCCCCTTCAGGGCCGACGCCCAGGGTTGGGGTGCGCCGGAAGGTCTGATGGCCACACACATGGGCGGACCGCACGCTGGCGGTCTGAGAGAGCCTTCTGGCTGCGCGCCGCTGAATGGCGTCATCCAGCGGCACTCACGGCTCGACCACCAGGAAGCGGGCGGCACTCGCGGCTCGGCCAG
>PFUG01000218.1:2296-3660 GCA_002789955.1 Deltaproteobacteria bacterium CG_4_9_14_3_um_filter_63_12
GCCACACCCGCAGGTCGACACAGTGGAACCAGCACGCGAGTCGATTGTTAGACACTTCGAGCTGCACCTCGAGCGCCTCAAAGGCATCCTCGGCCTGGCCACCGAAGAAGACGAAACGAGCCGCCCCCTCGCCGAGATCGAGCGCGACCTGAGCCGCCTCGAGGCCGAGTGTTCGAGCAACGGCACCCTGCTGCCGCTCATCGCCATGGCCAAGCGCTTTGGCCTCACCGAGCCCGAGTGCGACGTCCTGGTCTTGGCCACCGCGCCGGGCCTCAACCCGCGCTGGCGCGGCTACGCCGAACAGGCCACGCGCTACGGCAAGCTCGACGTCGCCTTCGCCGTCGAGGCCCTCGAGAAGCAAGGCGTCGGCCTCTACGACGCGCTGGCCCTCTTCGAGCAGAACGCGAGCCTGCGCCTGCACCGCCTCATCCAGGTCTTCACCCTCGGACGCGCCGAAGAGAGCCAACTCCTCTCCCATCGCCTGCAAACCCCCATGCGCGTCGCCCACGCCCTGGTCGGCCGAGAAGTCCTCGACGAGAATATTTCCGACTTCACCAAGCTGCAGCACCCCACCGGGTCCGTCGACTCCATCGTGCTCATCAAAGGGCAGGGCGAGGCGGTCCTCAAACAGGTGCGACAGTGGTGCATGGAGCATGACTTTCCCGCAGGGGCTGGCCGCGGCCGCGCGCTGATGGTCCACCTGCGCGGCGGGCCCGGCGTCGGCAAGACCAGCCTGGCCCGCGCCATCGCCTCGGAGCTCGGTCTGCCCTTGCTCGAGGTGGACTCGGCCCTGCTGCAATCCCTGCCCCAACACCTGGCCGCCAGCTCGGTCGAGGAGCTGTTCAGCTCCGCTTCTTTCCTCGGCGCGCTGCTCTGCTTCGAGTCCGTCGACCTGCTCGCCTCGGGCGGAGCGGCCCAATCGCGGCTGCGGCGCGCCAGTGAAGAGTTCTCGATCCCCGTGATTCTCATCGGCGAAGCCGAGCTCGCCGAGTCCTCCGGCCTGGTCTGGCGCAGCCAGATCGAAGCGCGCCTGGCCGCCCCCGAGGTCGACGAGCGAGAGGCCATCTGGAAGCGCGTGCTCGAGCACCGCAAAGTCACGTCCGACGTCGAGCCCGGGCTGCTGGCCAACCAGTTCTCCCTGACCGGCGCCCAGATCGTCAACGCCACAGAGGACGCGCACCTGCGCAGCGCCGCACCTCTCACCCAAGACCTCCTGACCGAATCGAGCTCGTACCAGCTGCGCGCCGATCTCTCCCAGTTTGCCAAGCCCCGCAGCACCAAGCTGACGCTGGACGACCTAGTCCTGCCGCCCAGCGAGAAGGACTCCATCAAGGAGATCGTCGCCGCCTGTGGCCAGCGCGCCA
>PFUG01000207.1 GCA_002789955.1 Deltaproteobacteria bacterium CG_4_9_14_3_um_filter_63_12
AGCGCTGCCTCCGCAGGAAACCCATCGTCTTCACCACCAACAAGAAGCTTAGCCATTGGGGCATCGTCCTACACGACGACGGTCTCCGAGCGTTGGTTGGCGACCAACAGATATGCCGCGGTCGTCTCACGGAAGGTCCCAGTCTTCGTGAAGCCAACGAGATTCTCGACCGAGCCCTTCTGGTTGCCAGAACGAGGGGCGCAGAAAGTCGGGATCACCCGATACTCCGCCACCAGATCAGGATTACAGGATTCGGCCTCCTGCATGCTTGGGTGGGCTCCAGCTTGTCAGAGGGCGCAACTCCCCCTATCCAACTGCGTCGTTGTCGCAGCGGTCTCGAGGCTCGCGGCGAGCCACCTCGCGTCCCTACGCGCGATCGGATTCGCGCGCTACTCGGAACAGAGGTGGCTCGCGTCCCTACGCGCGATCCAAGAAAGGGAGCGGGCGAGGGCTGGTGGCTTGGGAGCTTTGGCCACGGCGCTGCGCTCTTGGGCGGGTCGCTGGCAGATCGCTCACAGGTCGTGATGTCGAGGCCCGCCACCAGCTCCTCGCACTGTGAGCTTATCGAGCATGATTTGCCCCTCGGTGGGCATATTCGCGCGTTTGCCCGCTCGACGCTCATCCGAGCGCGAGCCACAGGTCCCTCATGGCGTCGGAGAGACTCTCATGGTCCAGAAGTCGCTGCACCGCGTCGGTGACGTGTGGTCGCTCCGAATCGGTTTGTGCCTCGAGCAGCGCTCGGATGTCCTGAACGTCTGCACTGCTGCCGGCGAAGAGCTTTGTGAGAATCAGGTCGGGCAGCTCGAGTACGGGGACGAGCACGTCGCCGTCCGCGTCAAGTCCGCTCATTGGATGTGCGCGGTCGACCGCTCGAGACTGCCAACCGAACCGTCCCACGATCACATCCACGACGTCCTGGCCACGACGGATGCGCGTCAGGGCGCGGAGTGGGTCGCTCTCGTCGCCGATGCGGGTGTCGAGTTGGGTCGAAAGCTTTAGAAGCGGCTTCCAAAACCAGTCCTGACAGGCGTCCGGATGGGTGGTCAACAGGTCGATGTCTGCAGTGAAGCGCAGGTGACCGTAGAAGGCCATCGCCGAGGCCCCACAGAGTGCGAAGGGGACCTCGTGAGCCTCGAGGTGCGCGACGATGTCGTTCAACAGTCCCACGTTTCTACCACTCGTTCACAAACGACGGCCGGCGCCCTTTGCCGTTGCGCCGCTGCAGGAGGTCTAACGCCTCGTCGAGGGAGAGCTCGGGGTGCTGGGCACGGAAGATGGCGATGCCGCGCGCTTTGAGCGCGTGAAAGCGCTTCATCCGCTCTTCGGCCGAGAGGGCACGGGTCTCCTCGATGAGGGCCTGTTTGGCGTCTTGGGCGAGCTTGCTCTCTGCCATCTTGCGTCTCGGCGGTTCGCTGAAGGGGACCCGCACAGGCTATGCGCGAACCTCTGTCAGTTCAAGCGGGGAGTCGCCTTGCGAGCGCGCGTCAGCGGGTTGGTCCGCGCTTCCTGTATTCTGGCGCTGTCGAGCGGCTCTGGGGAGGGCGCAGCACGCGGCGCCCCTACTCGTGTTTCCGCGCCCTCTTCGGCTTGGCGCCTCTGCGTGAACCCCGCGCCATTGCCAGCGAGATGCTCGAGAGCTCCGCGTCGTCGCCCCAGCTCCCAAGCCCCAAACGCAAGCACTACGGTCTCGAGCGCAGCTCACAAGACCATGGACCCCAGCCGCCACAGCCACTATGGTTTGGCCCACTCAAACCCTATCGGCGCACGCGAGGCCACCAACATGCTCACCGCCCGTTCCCGCAAGACCCTTCGCCTGTTTCTGCTCTGCGCTGGACTCACCCTCGCCGGTTGCGCCGACAAAGGAGGCAGCTCCACTCTCGGCGACACCAGCGCAACCGACACCCTCGGCGACGACCTCGCCAGTGACACGACCATCGCCGACACGGCCTCGACACCGTGCCGGTCGACACGGAGGTCGGCGATGTGACGCCTGACGCCGCGTCCATCCCGGACGCCGACGGCGACACCCTCTCCGACGCCGACGAGGGAGCCCTCGAGGCCCGCGACAGCGACAACGACGGCCACCCCGACTTCGAGGACGACGACTCCGACAGCGACGGCGTTTCGGACAGCGTCGAGGCCGGCGACTCCGACCTCGCCACCCCGCCGCTCGACTCCGACACCGACGGCGACCCCGACTATCTGGACACCGACTCCGATGACAACGGCATCTTCGACGGCATCGAAGGCACCGGCGACAGCAACAACAACGGCGTCCCCGATTCCCGGGACTTCGACAACGACGGCGACCAGATTCACGGGCGCGGGCCCTCTCGATGCTGCCTCTGCATGTGAATGAGCAGGAGGTTGATGGCCGCGGGCGTGATGCCCGAGATGCGGCCGGCCTGTCCGAGGTTGATGGGCCGCTGCCGTTGCAGCTTCTCCACGGCTTCGGAGGACAGCCCGGTGATCTTCGAGTAGTCGAGGCGCTCGGGAATGGCGTGGTCCTCGAGGCGCCGGAAGCGCTCGACGTCGGCTCTCTGCCGGGTGATGTAGCCCTCGAAGCGAATGCGAATCTCGATCTCCTCCCGCGCCTCTTCGGAGACGGCGGCGAGGTCGAGGTCGGGACAGAACGGCTGCAGGTCGCCGAGGCCGAGCTCGGGCCGTCGCAGGAGGTCGGCCAGGGTCACTTTGCCCTTGAGTGGAGTCATCCCTGCGGTGGCGGCGAGTTCTTGGTTGAGCTGGGTGTTGGTGATCTCGATGGCGGCGAGCTGCGCACTGATGCCGTCGATGACGGCACGCTTCTCGGCGAAGCGCTGGTAGTGCTCGTCGGGCAACAGACCAATATCGTGCCCCTTCTGGGAGAGCCGCAGGTCGGCGTTGCCTTCGCGCAGGAGCAAGCGGAACTCGGCGCGGCTGGTGAACATGCGGTAGGGCTCAGGGCTGCCTTTGGTGACCAGGTCGTCGACGAGCACGCCGATGTAGGCTTCGTCGCGGCCGAGCACGAAGGGCTCGCGGCCGAGGACCTTGTGGGCCGCATTGATGCCGGCAATCAGCCCCTGTGCGCCGGCCTCTTCGTAGCCGCTGGTGCCGTTGATCTGGCCGGCGAAGAAGAGCCCCGGAAGTCCTGGCCACTCGAGGGTCGGCCGCAGCTGGCGCGGGTCGATGGTGTCGTACTCGACGGCGTAGCCGGGCCGCGTGATGCGCACGTGTTCCATGCCAGGAATGGTGCGCAGGAAGGCGTCCTGAACGTCGTAAGGGAGACTGGTCGAGACGCCGTTGGGATAGATCTCGGGCGTCCCCAAGCCCATGGGCTCGAGGAAGATTTGGTGTCGGTCGCGGTCGGCGAAGCGAGCGACCTTGTCCTCGATGGACGGACAGTAGCGCGGCCCAATCCCGCGGATCACGCCCGTGAACAGCGGCGAGCGGTCGCTGGCGCCAGCGATGAGGGCGTGGGTGCGTTCGTTGGTGTGGGTGATGTGACAGGGGCGCTGCTCGAGCATCGGCGGGCTGTGGTAGAAGCTGAAGCGCTGGGGGTCGACGTCTCCGGGCTGCTCCTCGGTCACGGACCAGTCGATGGTCCGGCCATCGAGGCGAGGCGGCGTGCCGGTCTTGTGCCGACCGAGCAGCAGCCCCAGGTCGGCCAGGCCTCGGCCCAGCTGCGCGGCCGTTCCGTCGCCAGCGCGCCCGCCCTCGAAGTGCTCGAGCCCGACGTGGCAGACGCCACGCAGAAAGGTGCCGGTCGTCAACACCACGGCCGAAGCCCGAATGGCCACGCCGACTTCGGTCACGACGCCAGCGATGGCGCCCTTGTCCACCAAAAATGACGCCGCCTTCCCCTGCAGCAGTGAGAGATGCTTGGTCGCGAAGAGGGCGCGCAGCATCTCGGTCTTATAGACCGCCGTGTCGCACTGGGCGCGGCTCGACTGCACCGCAGGGCCCTTGCTCCGGTTGAGCACGCGGTACTGGAGCGCGGCGGCGTCGGTGATGCGGCCCATGATGCCGCCCAGCGCGTCGATCTCTTTGACCAGATGCCCCTTTGCTTGGCCTCCGACCGCCGGGTTGCAGCTCATCTGGCCCGTGGTCTCTAGGTTCATCGTCAACAGCAGCGTCGAGCAACCCAGCTGCGCCAACGCGAAGGCGGCTTCGCAGCCGGCGTGGCCCGAGCCTACGACAATGGCGTCAAAATCTCTGTCTCGATTCTTGTTCAAACGAGTCACCACTGCGACGTCCGGAAACCTGCCAGCGACTAGACAAGAGTCCATCCGGAAATAGCGTGTTTCGCTGAGATCGGTAGGAAATGCGACTGAACTCTGAATTCTGGTGAAAGGACATCTTCTGAGTGCCCGTTCGGAAATGCCCCCGGTGCAAGGAGCCGACGACCGCGCGACGCAGGCGTACACCGGTACGCCGAGGAGCGGGGGAGGAAGGCGACGCCGCAGATGGGGTATTTCCGGACGGGCACCAGACTAGAGGCCCGTCGCGTCGAGGACCACCTTCGCGAGCGAGCGCTTGAAGGTAATCATCTCCTCCGAATCGCCACAGCCTTCAACCACTTTGTCGATGCGTTTGGAAGCAATGTCGATGCGCCTCGCCTGGGCCGGGTTGGATTCGCCCACCTTCTTGGCGTTGGCCGACAGGTCGTCTTGGTTAGCGCTCAAGTACTCGTTTAGGGACACGCCGAGTTCTTGGCAGCTCTTGCCCTCGACCTCGGAGAGGTTGGCCATGCTCTCGAAGTGGTTGGCGATGAGCTCGGCGGGATCGGAGCAGGCGAGGGTCAGGCCGAGGGTGATGAAGAGGCTCGTGATGGTCTTTGGTGTCTTCATGTTCGGCCCCCTCCCCCGAAACGCGCCCGAAACGCGCCCGAGGGGGAATCCAGCTTCGTCGCTGGCAAACCTCTAGTGTTTTTCTCATGCGACGGTCTCGTAGTGGCACCAAGACGCCTGAGAAACCGTGATGGTGTCATAGAATATGGACAACTCTGCAAGAACGAAATGTTGGCGGCCCATAGCAAAGCACCAATCATGGGAGCGGAGATGACCGCTGGCACATCACAGGACCGCGAACACTTCGATGGACGTGTTTTTGCGTGAGCCCTTACCCCAAGAAGGCCCGAAAGCCCCCCCATGATGCGGGTCCACAGTGACAGGCCACGGAAACACTGACGTCGGCCGCTGCAGCACGCTCGAAGGTGAGGCGCAGCGCGCTGCGCCTCACCTTCGAGTCTGGCTCACTTGCGCATAAAGAACTCGTCCGTCGAGACGTTCACGCAGACGCGCGAGTTCGTCACCCGGTCGGGCGCGCTCTCGACGATTTGGTATTCGCAGCTCAGCCCGGTCGGACAGGCCGTGTCGTTGCAGCACGTTTCAACGCAGACACTGAGCGTCGCGTCACAGAAGTTGCTGCGGCACTGCAGGTTAGTGGTGCACGCCGCCCCCGCCTGTCGAGTCCCCTGGCCTGTGGCATCGGCGAGGCACATTGGGGTGGTTTCGGTCAGGATCCAGGCGCAGACCTGCGAGCCAGATAGACAGTACATCCCAGCCGGACAGTCCGTGGTGACGGCGCACGTGGGCGCTCCAGGGGGTGGGATGGCGTAGGTCGAGTCGATGTTGTTTCCGGCCAGTGAGCAGTTGTAGCCTGCCGGACAGTCGGCGTCCTTACAGCAGGGCTCTGTGCACTTGCGCGTGGTGGCCGTGCACAGGCCATGGTCACATTGGGTGTTGGTGGTGCAGGTGGCCCCGACTGCGGCTGTGCCAGGGAGCACCGCGTTGGGGTAGCAGATCGCGTCGAGGTTGGTCGAGGTGGGTTTGAAGCCACAGCGCGTGCTCGAGGCGGTGCAGTAGTCGTCGCTGCCGCAGTAGTCGAGACAGAACTTGTTGCCGGGGAAGTTGTAGCAACTGTTCGAGCGGCAATCGACGTCCTTCGTGCAGCTCTCGCCGCCTCGCTTGGTGCCGAGACTGCTGGTGACCACGCCGCAGCCGTGGACGTTGGCCGAGCGCAGGAGATCGTACATGCAGGCCTGGTTCGATGCGCAGCCGTCGCCGAGGGGACCGGTGACGCTGGTGTTGCAGAAGGCGGTGCAGAAGTAGTTGCCACCACAAGTCCCTGTCGCGTCCACCGCACAGGCACAGATGAGATCCTCCATGCAACGGTCTGCGTCATTGTCGTAGTTGCTGTCGCCGTCGATGTTGCAGCGATCCGAGACGTTGCAGTTCTCGACGGTGTAGCGGTTGCAGTCGTTGTCCAGGCCGTCGCACAGCTCGGGCGCGCCGGGATAGACGGTCGGCGAGTTGGGGGCGCAGTCGCCCGCGCAATCCGAGACGTTGTCGCCGTCGGGATCGCTGGGATCGCAGGGGTGGCAGGTCTCGTCGATGTAGCCGTCGCAGTTGTCGTCGATGCCGTTGCCGTTTCCGCTGGTCCCGCACAGCTCCGGGGCGCCAGGGTTCACCGAGTCGAGGGCGTCGTCGCAGTCGCGGAGCAGCGGGTCGCTGG
This sequence comes from Deltaproteobacteria bacterium CG_4_9_14_3_um_filter_63_12, assembly GCA_002789955.1. Lineage (GTDB taxonomy): Bacteria > Myxococcota_A > Bradymonadia > UBA4248 > UM-FILTER-63-12 > UM-FILTER-63-12. The sequence continues at coordinate 6,493 of PFUG01000207.1, forward strand.
AGCAGACGCTGTAGGTGTCGAGATCGACGTCGAAGTCCTCGTCGATGAGGGTGTCGCAGTCGTTGTCGATGCCATCACAGAACTCGGGTCCCGAGGGATACACCGCGCCGTTGGTGTCGTCGCAGTCGTTGCACTCGTTGTAGCCATCGAAATCGCGGTCGAGCGAGGGATTGCACGCGGGACAGCCTTCGTCAGTCTGGCCGTTGCAGTTGTTGTCGATGCCGTCGCAGAGCTCGGGCGCGCCGGGGTTGACCGACGAGCGCGTGTCGTCGCAGTCGGTGCTGTTGGCGGCGTAACCCGAGGGCATGGAGCAGCTCTCGATGCTGGTGTTGGACGTGCCGTAGCTGTCGTTGTCCGCGTCACGATAGAAGGTGAGCTTGACGCCCTCGTCGGTCTGTCCGTTGCAGTTGTCATCGAGGCCGTTGCAGACCTCGCCAGCGCCAGGATGGACCGTTGGGCGAGTGTCGTCGCAGTCGGTGCTGTTGACGACATAGCCCGAGGGCGCCGTGCAGGCCTGCGAGCTGACGTTCGGGTTGCCGTAGTTGTCGCTGTCGGCGTCGCGGTAGAAGGTGAGCTTGACGCCCTCATCGATGCCATTGATGCAGTTGTCGTCCAGACCGTTGCACAGCTCAGTGCCCCCTGGTCGAACGGTAGAGCGGGTGTCGTCGCAGTCGGTGTTGTTGGCGACGTAGCCAATGGGCGCCGTGCAGGCCTGCGAGGTCAGGAGCGGGTTGCCGTAGGTGTCCCCGTCGGCGTCGCGGTAGAACGTGACGAGCGTTCCCTCGTCGGTCTGGCCGTTACAGTTTTCGTCGACGCCGTTGCAGACCTCGGTGGCTCCTGGATGCACGCTGCCGGCGCCGTCATTGCAGTCGGTGCTGTTGCTGACATAGCCAGAGGGCGCTGAGCAGGCTTGGGTGGTCGTGTTCAAGGCGCCGTAATTGTCCCCATCGGCGTCGCGATAGAAGGTGAGCTTGACGCCCTCGTCGGTCTGGCCGTTGCAGTTGTTGTCGAGACCGTCGCAGGTCTCCGTGCGGCCGGGATTGACCACGAAGCGGGTGTCGTCGCAGTCGGCGCTGTTGGCGACGTAGCCTGCAGGGGGAGTACACGCCAAAGTGGTCACCTGAAAATCGCCGTACGTGTCGGAGTCGGAGTCGGCGTAGAACGTGAGCTTGACGCCCTCGTCGATGCCGTTGGCGCAGTTGTTGTCCACGCCGTCACAGACCTCGGGAGCTCCTGGGCGGATGGCGCCGTTGGTATCGTCACAGTCGAGCGAGTTTTGCACGTAACCCACGGGCTGCGCGCAGTCACTGACGGCGCCCGCCGGAATGCCGTAACCGTCGCTGTCGCCATCGGGATAGAAGGTCGTGGTCACGACGTTGTCGTCGGGCACGCCGTTGCAGTTGTTGTCGAGGCCATCACAGAGCTCCGGTGCGCCAAAGTAGGTACTGCCGGTGCTGTCGTCGCAGTCGAGGGAGTTGGCCACATAGTCTGGTGGGGCTTGGCAGGCGAGCACGGTCGACAGAGAGGTCCCCTGCCCGTCGCGGTCGGCGTCCTGGTAGAAGGTGACGTCGATGCCGTCATCGATGTCGCCGTTGCAGTCGTTGTCCCTCCCGTCGCACAGCTCTGGAGCCGCAGGATAGTCGGCGGCTTGAGCGTCGTTGCAGTCGGTCGGGCTGGCCACGTAGCCCACGGGCGCGGTGCAGGCGACCACGCTGTTTCCTGCATTGCCGAACGAGTCCCCATCGAGATCGCGGTAGAACAACGTCCCGGCACCATCATCGACGAGGCCGTTGCAGTCGTTGTCTCGGTTGTCGCACAGCTCTGTGGCTCCTGGATATACGGAGCCTCGGGTGTCGTCGCAATCGCTCGCGTTGGCGACCGTACCGGTGGGCGCGGTGCACCCCGTCCGAGGGTCGTTGGCGTCCCCGAAGTTGTCGTTGTCGAAGTCGAAGTAGAAGGTCTGCCGAATGTCCTCATCGACGAGGGAGTCGCAGTCGTTGTCGAGCCCATCGCACAGCTCGATGGCGCTGGGGTAGACGACGCTGGCGCCGTCGTCGCAGTCCGTGTTGTCGGGAACATACCCAGTGGGGGCTGAACAGGCCTGAAGGGCGACCGCGGCGTTGCCGAAGTTGTCGTGATCCAAATCTTCGAAGAACAACAGCATCGCGCCCTCGTCGACGAAGCCGTTGCAGTCGTTGTCGACCTGATCGCAGGCCTCAGTCGCCTGTGGGTGGACGCTCAGTACGTCGTCGTCGCAGTCCGTGTTGTCGGCCACATAGCCGACGGGCTGTGAGCAGGATTCGATGGGCAGGTTGGGATCCCCATAGTTGTCACCGTCCGCGTCGGCGAACCAAAGCGTGACCTCCGCGACGCCTTCGTCGACAAAAGTGTCGCAGTCGTTGTCGATCAGGTCACACAGTTCGGGCGCCTCCGGGTTGGTCGTGCCCAGGGTGTCGTCGCAATCGCGGTTGTCGGCCACATACCCGTCGGGTCGATAACAGGCCCGAACGGGCTGGGTCGCGTCGCCGAAGCTGTCCTCGTCGAAGTCGAGGTACCACTCCGCCGCGTCGACCGCGTCCTCCTCATCGGCAAACCCATCACAGTCGTTGTCCATGTGGTCGCAGAGCTCGAGCTGCGGCTGCACTCCGCCCTTGCAGTCTGACCATGCGCCACCCTCGCAGGTGCGGATCCCTTCCTCACAAGCGCCGTTGTTCGTGCCGCAGACCTCTTGCAGCTGGGCGCCATCGACCTCGCCATCACAGTCGTTGTCCTTGCCGTCGCAGAGCTCGTCGCTGGGAACCTGCCCCGTACACTCGGTCCACTGCCCACCGATGCAGCCCTCGGTCCCGACCGTGCACTCGCCGAGATTAGAACCACAGTTGCGCTCCTCCCCGTCTGTGCACACAGGCGACAGATCTTCTTCTGCCGCGTCGACGTCCGCTTCGGAATCGTCCGTCACGTCCGGGACAGTCACCCAATCCGGCAACCCTACGTCTTTGAACTCGAACTCCTCCTCACAGATGGCCTTGCCGACGTTGCAGACCAGCCCCGCCTGGCAGTCACCGTCAGCCTTGCAGGCGCCGCCTGCTCCTTGAAGTGTGACGCTCTCATCGCACCCCATGAGCGACGAAAATAGCACGGCGAGCATCGGGAAAACGATGCGACCTTTCATGTCAGACCCCTGCAGGTGAACCTTGCTCGAAGGTGAGAACAATTGACGTCTCTCTGTGGTAGCGGAACACAGCTGTGAGCGCAACGAGTCCGCTCTCATTCACTCTCATTCAGCTCGGAGTTCGCCTCGCTGGTCTCGCCTTCACCAGGGGCTTAACGGACCCCCGTCCGAACCCGCGCTCATTCCCCCAAAGCTCGGCTCGGTGTCTCGGGGCCGAGCCCCGGCACCAGCTCCCGGAGCCCTGTTGGCGACGCCTTTGCCGGCCCCTCACTCCACACCGAACGTCCCTCCACCGCCGTCCACTGCGCGCACTCGATGGGGACCTCAATCCCGGCGCCTGAACCACGAGCGAACTCGCGCCGAACAGGCGACCAAGAAAAAAGAGGGACGGGGAACGTCCCCGCCAACCAACCTGTCGGCGCCGAGGCGCCAATATTACCGAGCGGACGGAGCCCATCAGCGAGCCAAGGACCGCGGAGAGAGTCGTGCTGGCTAGGCGCGAGTTCGTCGGCAGTCGC
>PFUG01000637.1 GCA_002789955.1 Deltaproteobacteria bacterium CG_4_9_14_3_um_filter_63_12
GCCCTCGAGGCCCGCGTCGTAGCGACTCACCGCTTGAAGACCGCGGCCCCCGCGCGAGCGCTCTCGTCGATGGGCGCCTTGGTCGGCGGCGGCTCCGAAGCGCAGGTCGAAGGGATCGGGACGTTCTTCGAGGCGGTCGGGTTGGCCTTCCAGATCATGGACGACGTGCTCAACTTGCGTGGATTCAAAGGCGACTTGAAGATTCGCGGCGAGGACATCTCCAAAGGAACGGTCACGCTGCCGGTCGCCGCGGCGTTCGGGCGCCTCGAGAGCGCAGAGCGGCTGCGGCTGTGGGAGATTCTCCAGGCCCAGACCACCGACCTCCTGCTCGTCTCAGAAGCCATCGAGCTGATCGAACGGTGTGGAGCGCTCGACGCCTGTGTGACGCGCGCCACGCAGACCGTCGAAGAGAGTTGGCAGCGGATCAACCCGCTGCTCGAGCCCTCGGCGGTCAAGATCATGCTTCGGGCCTTTGGCTGGTATGTACTCGAGCGCCACTACTGAGTTTTTTGAGGCAGCGAGAGCACGGTTGGCTCCCGACCCTCGGCGCGGAGGGTTGGCGGGTTCGAGGCGAGACGGGGGTTCTCGAGCTCGTCGTCGAGTGCATAGTGGCTCAAGCCGCTGAAGCCAAAGCCATTCCACTCATAGAAGGCAAGAACCCAGCGACCGCCTACCTTCTCGAGGCTGATGAGCTCGGCACGCTGGTCGCCGTCTAGGTCGCCCGTGGCGAAGTCGCTCATAGGGCGTGCCAGTGCGCTGCCCCGCCAAGTCTCGACCCAGTGTCCGTCCCACGAGAGGACCCAGAGAGTCTTGTGGGGTTGGGGTTCGTCGTGGCGCTTCTTGTTGGACCAGATGCCCAACACCAGCTCGTCGTCGCCGTCGCCGTCGAGATCGGCGACCTCGGCCTTCCACATCGGAAAGGACTTCGAGACGGTAGGCTCCTCGGAAGCGGTGTGCTCGAGCGTGAAGAAGCCGCGCTTTCCATCGAGGGAGAGGTAGACCTCGAGCGTGGCCGGGGCTTGTGACGGACTCACCCGAAAGGAGGACGTGGTCGGAACCATTGCGGAGCGGCGAGGAGCAGCGCAGGCCGTGAGCACGACGAGGAGTCCCAAGGGGACAAGAATCCAGGGCCGAGCGTGTTGCCGCTCGCCACGTCTCCCCACATCGGGTACATTCCGCCCGTTTCCTGCTCGCTTTTGCCCTGCGCAGGGCGCCAACCAGGCCACGCTGACGCGGAAAAAACGACCGGCAAAGAGCCGCCAAGATAGATTTCTTGCCTCGTTTACCACGACCGATTTTCGTTCCATTTCCAGTCACTTACGGTGCGCAAATCGGTCGTCCGCTCGGCAGTTGAATCGAGGGCTTCGAGGAGTCCGACGCAAAGGAGTTGTGATGCGAGATGCTGTCATCGTGGATGCGATTCGTACCCCCATTGGACGTTACCGAGGGGCTTTGCAGAGCGTACGTCCCGACGATATGGCGGCCAAGGTCATCGCCGAAGTCGTGCGTCGCAGCGCGATCGCTCCGGCGAGCGTCGACGAGGTGTTCTTTGGCTGCGCCAACCAGGCTGGAGAGGACAACCGCAACGTCGCACGCATGGCGACTTTGCTCGCAGGTCTCCCCGACAGTGTTCCCGCAGTGACGTTGAATCGGCTGTGTGCCAGTGGGCTCGAGGCGATCAACCAGGCCGCGCGCGCCATCTGGGTGGGGGACATGGAGGTGGTGGTGGCCGGCGGTGTGGAGAGCATGACGCGCGCCCCGTTCTCGACACCGAAGCCCGACGAGATGTTCCCAGTTGGCAACCGGACAATGTACGACACGACGCTCGGCTGGCGCTATCCCAACCCGAAGATGGAGGCGCTCTTTCCCCTGGAGGGCATGGGAGAGACGGCCGAGAATCTGGCGGAGAGGTACGAAATCGGGCGCGCGGAGCAAGACCGTTTCGCGCTGCAGAGCCACGCCAAGGCTGTGGCCGCACAAGCGGAGGGCCGTTTTGAGGCCGAGCTCTTGGCGGTTCGAATCCCGCAGCGAAAGAAGGACGACTTGGTCGTGGAGAGCGACGAGTGTCCACGAGGGGACAGCTCGTTGGAGTCGCTCGGACGCTTGCCAGCGGTGTTTCGCAAGGGTGGGACGGTCACGGCCGGGAACTCCAGCCCTCTCAGCGACGGGGCGAGCGCCCTGTTGATGATGAGTGACACACGCGCCGCCGCATTGGGCCTCGAGCCGCTGGCTCGGATTCGGGCGGTGGCCTCGGCGGGGGTGAGCCCTCGGTTCATGGGTATCGGCCCGGTTCCTGCGGTTCAGAAGGCGCTGAACCGATTGGGGATGCAGGCCAAAGACCTCGAGCTCATCGAGCTAAACGAAGCGTTCGCGGTGCAGTCGTTGGCTGTCATTCGGGAGCTTGGTCTCGACGTCGAGAAGGTCAACGTCAACGGTGGCGCGCTGGCGTTGGGACACCCCCTGGGTTGCAGTGGCGCCCGCATCATGACCACGCTGGTGCACGAGATGAAGCGCCGAGGCGTGCGTTGGGGGCTTGCGACGTTGTGCGTCGGAGTCGGCCAGGGCGTGGCGACGATGGTCGAGCGGAGTTGAGCTTCGAGAGGCGATTTTCGCGCGTGACTCGGAACCGAGCTGGCTCGAAGCGAGCCAGATGGGTCCCTGCTCGCGATCGCAACCAACCCGCGGAAACCGACCGCTCGCAACGGCTTGCGAAGGCGGGGACGAATTCCCTATTGTGATGAGACCGCGACTCGAGAGCCCGACCACCGTAGACGAACAGCCTCCCGATGGCCCAAAGCAAGACCTGTCCGAAGTGTGGAAGAAGGTTCGGTAACGAACTTAGGGTGTGTCCTGTCGATGGTGCGGTCTTGGCCAATCCCGGTCCTGCCGGTGCGTCCGCGAACTCGCCTGTGAAGTTGTCTTCGGCAACTGAGCAGCTTCTGGGCAACATCCTCTCCCATGAAGAGGACGAGACGGTGCCTCTGGCCGACATTGTGGGGAGCGTTCGGCAACGCGGCGAGTCCGAATCGACGCAGATCGGCCCACCGCCAGCCATGGAGTCGGAGGACGACGAGCCGCACGCGATCGCGCCGGGATTCGAGGACAGTTCAGTGAACGAGACCACCCTCTCGACGACCGTGGCTCCAGGGCAGCCTGTCGCTCTTGGCAAGCCGCTCGCCACCCTGGAGGGGGCAGGGAAGAAGGCCGATAGCGAGAACTTCAAGAGCTTTGATGCGGCGGAGCGCACGCCGCCGCCGCGGGTCTTTTCGGACCTGCAACTCGAGTTCAGCCAGCTTGAAGGCGACCTGGACGACAACGAGGTGACCCGCAGGGTGGGCCGTGAGGACGCCGACCGAACTCGGCGCAGCGAGATGCCACCCGAGTTTCATGAGCTTCTCGAGCAAGAGGGAGAGCTCGACACCGACACCATCAGCATGGGACCCAGCGACAAGGTCGAGCTCGACGCCGGTCTGAACGCAGAGATCTCAGAGTTCACTGGGTTCGGCTTCGAGGAGGCCGAGCAAAAACCCAAGCGGATGATGCCGAGATACAGTCAGCTCCAGGTCAAGAAAGTCGAGATGCAGCTCGGCGGCAACAAAAACCAGTGGCAGGCCTATTTGCTCCTGCTGACGGCGGCCTTCCTCCTGCTCGCCCTCCTGGTCATTCTGTTTTTCTGGTAGCAGACGGCTCGTCGCTCGCAGGGGCACCAAGAATCCGCCGTGCCAATGCGCGGCTGATCGTCGGCAACCTCCCAAGCCCGAAGATCATGAAGGCGACCACCAAGAACAGTGTGATTTCGCCGGTATGCGGGACGAGGTCCATGGCGTGTCTCTCAGGAGTTCAAAATGAGGAAGAAGTAGAGGTCGTAGAGCGCGTGCGTATAGACCGCCACGGCCAGTCCTCGCGACCAGTAGAGGGTCGCCAGGAGGATACCGGCAAGGGTCCGATACATGAAGGAATCAAAGATGAACGGCTCTGAGTAGGGTCCGAGGTGGTGAAACACGCTGAAGGTCAAGCTCGAGACCAGAAAAGCGAAGATGAGGGTTGGGAGCTTGGGTGCAGAGACCATTCTCCCCACGACGACGAGGCTTCCCAGAATGCCCAAGCGGAAGATCAACTCCTCATTGAACCCTGCGCCAAATGCCTGGAACGCTTTTTCCCACACCGTCCCAGAGCCGATGAGGGTGAGCGGTGTGGCGAGCAGCCGAGGAAAGGACTGAATCAGATGAATCGTGGTCGCGAAGAGCAGCGCGTAGACTGCACACTCGAAGACCAATGGAAGGCAGAGACCGAGGTCCACCCGGTGCCCTCGGCCGAGGCGTGATAGGAACCACCCCAACGCGACCGAACCCAACAGAACGACGACGATATAGGCGAACAGAGAGCCGTCGCAGAGTTGGAGGAGGTAGTGGGTGAAGTAGTCCGCGCCGTTGATGGAGAACGAACCGCTTGTCAGCAGCTGGTAGACGACGCCGGCCTGGTAGAAAAAGAAGATGGGAACGATGAGGACCAGGCTGCTGTAGAGATTGGCGGTCTCCTGCAGGTACCTAATCAAGAAGGGAGCTCGAAGCGCTTCTTGCGGCTGGTGCGTGGGATGGTCGTCCATCGACGGACCGCGTTAGAGAGCTGAACCGACCGCCGCTCACGGTAGGCCATGGGTTGCGGGAGCGTCAACCAATGCAGCCGTGAAACGGCCCATCTTCAACAGTTTCTCAGTGTTTCATCAGCTTGCTGGGGTCATCCTCTGGCTCGATGTCGATCACGTCCCCTCTCGCGAAGGGCGACCCCCCGAGGTTCATCGGCGCAACGGCCCACTTTCCTTCGGCGAGCTGACGGGTGAAGTAGACTTTTAGTCGTCGGCGGACGACCGCCCTAGTCCAAGGTACGAGGAGGGAAATGCCGGTGACGTCGGTGAGAAGCCCTGGCGTGACGAGCAGGATTCCTGCGACGAGGATGAGGAAGCCATCGACCAGATCGTCGCCGGGCACCTCGCCCTTGGCCAAACGTCCTTTGATGGTCGCCAGAACTCGCGCGCCCTGCGCCTTGGCGAGGCTCGCGCCCACAATGCCGGTGGTGAGGATGAGCGCGATGGTCGGCAGCACATCAATCCATTGGCCGAGTTGCAAGAGCAGCACGATCTCGATGATCGGAACGACAATGAAGAGAGCGGCGAGTTTGACGACCATGGAAGTTCTCTTGGGAGTCAGGAGGCGCTGTCGCGCAAACACCTACACGCCCGTTGGCGCGACAGCGGGAGGTGTCTGCGCTTGTGCGTAGGCATGCAGCGGGCTCGCTTCGAGACGCTCGTTTCCGGGCCTCGAAGAGCTACAGCGAGCCAATCGCCGACAATTGACTCTTGGGAATGAGGAGATAGAGCTCGAGCCCTTTCTCGGTGAGTACCAGACCCGCCTGAATGGGCTTGCTGTTGTCTGTTTTGGTGAGATCGAGGGAGAGCATGGCAAGGGGGCTGCCAGGGAGGAAGTCGAAGTCCGCGAGGATCTGCGTGCCCACGTTTTCCCCCACTCGCGGCAGCCCTTGCAGCGCGGCAATGCCATCGCCAGCGTAGGCAACTACGGTTTCATCGGTCTCGAGCACTTCGACACTGGGGAGGACGGTACCGTCTTCGAGCGTGAGTTCGAGAGCGGTCATGACGACGGGCTGTGGTGGAGGGTTGGGCACTTTCTTGGATTTTGGGATGGGCGGAAAGACTTCGTCGACGGTCAGCGTCTTGACGTCCTTGCGGAGCTTGAGCCCGACCGCGCGATCGCTGTTGGCCTGTTCGAGTCTGGGGCCGTCGGCAATTTTCGCGACGGCGATGCTCTGTCTGGAGTCTCGGACCTCGGCTCGCACGGTCGGCCCAGCGAGCGCCTTGGCGCGGTTGAACTCCGCCTCGAGCGAGGAGGCAGGAAGGTTCTTGAGCCTCAGCAACTCGGAGAAATTCGCCACGATCAAACCGTCGAGGTCCATCCCGGGTTGTCTGAGGTCATGCCAAAGCCAGAAGCGGTAAGGCACTGCCGGAAGGAACGCCATGAGGGGCTCGGCCTTTCCGGGTTTGGCGTCCTTCATCAGGTCGATGAGCAGGCCGTCATCCAAAGGCATCAGTTGGATCCTGAGCTTGAGCTGGTCATCGGACTCGGAGAGGAGAACCGATGCCGATTTGCATGAGGTGAGCAGCTCCTCCACGACCGCCTGGGTCTCGTCCCAACCAACCTTCAGGCTCGGGATGACTGGCAGCAGCTGCTGCAGCTTCTTCTCGAGGTTCGGGAAGCGTTCCACATCCAGCTCGCCCTCAATGAGTTTGGTGTGTTCTGCGTTGAGGAGGGATTCGAGGGTGAGCTGTGCGAGAGGGAACTGTCTCCATTCGGCCGAAATGACGACGTAGTCTTTCCAGAAATTGATGTAGACGGTTCGAGTAACGGAGATGGGGAGGCTGTACTGGTTGCCTTTTCGGTCGCGAATAGGGTCAGCGAAGGGGGTGATGAACTCGTCGCGATCGATGACCGTGAGGGCAATGATGGGCGAATCGGAGCCATCGAGGAAGGCGACCAACGCGGGCTTCGTCCAATCGATGGCCTGCAACTTACTCAAGCCGTAGAGCTCGGCGATGGCGTCACTGGCGACGTCCTTGTTGATCTTGTTTGGCGAGGTGCGATCGATATTCTGGATAAGTTTCGTGGGGTTGTTGATGATGACGTAGGCCCAGAACGCGTTCTCGATGGCCTGCGGAGTCTCTTCTTCTTGAGCTTCCATGTTTTCGATGGCGGGCCCATCTTCCAAGTGGACGGCACCCTTGCTGAAGATCTCGTTGCCCGAACCCTCCTTGGCGGCCTTTCTTGCTTTACCCTTCTTTGCACCGTGATTCGCGGCTGGAGGTGGTGCTTGCGGGGGGGGCTCCTTGGTGTCCCCACAGGCCGCGAGCACAAAGAGAACGGCGAGCGCTAGGACAAAACAGCGCAGGAGATGTCGGATGAACGAGTCTTTCATTGCATTTCGCATAAGAAGGTTCCAACCCGTTGGGTCACGGGAAGGGAGGAGTCGGTTCCGAACTAACGAACTCTGGAGAGACTTTGGTTGAGCAGGGCGACCGCCATGAGAGCGTTGAACGTCGTACGGCTGGTGAAGTGTTCCCCATAGGCGCTCCTGACTCCCCCACCGGGTTCCTGTGACGAAGCGAGCATGTCGCCGAGCTGTGGCAAGAGCGTGTAGGAGTCGTCGAGGTCCATGGTCGTGATGACCTCGATGATCCAGGAGCAATCGTAGGCGTCGATGCGTTCCCTGCGGATGAAGTGCTTGAAGGCCTCGATGCACTCTCTAGAGATGGTCCGGTCTTGATCGCTGTGGCTGCGCCCGAGCAGCAGGAGCGTGGCCCAGTAGTGATGAGCGGAGTCCGGCGGCGGCACCTCTCTCCAGACCGAGCGCACGTACCTCGCGGCGGAAGACCAGACCTCGGTAAAGCCGAGCTCGAGGCAGTATCCGGCGATGGACGCGGTCTCCCAGAGCCGATACTTGGCGGGTTGGTACCAATCGGGTGCCCCCGCATCCAAACACTCCTGGCGTTCCTGCCAGGTCCCGTCTGGGAGCATGTTCTGGCGGAGGAACTGTACCGTGCGTCCGACGCTAGGGTGGTCGGCCTGGTGATGGGTCACCATGATGCGCAAGGCCTCGAGGGTCGATTGAATCGAACTCTCTTGCCCCTGATAGTCGGGTTCGATGCCATGCGCCCAGCCGCCATCGGGGTTTTGGTAGCGCTCGAAGGTCCTCCAGAAGATGGTTGTGTCGGCTTCGCCCTTCCAGTGCGCTAGCCGTGCGTGCTCGACCGGATTGGCGTTCCGATACAGGTAATCGAACGCGCCGTCCGTATCGAACGCCGGACCCACGTCAAGCTCCGCTCCGCCCTGTCCGGCGGGGTAATATTGATCACGGCCCATGTGCCCTCCGCCGGTATCGAGCCCTGACTCTTGTGTTTAGAGCGCTCGACCGGAACAGCTCAAAGGAGCCAAACCTGGTTTGTCTTTCGACGACGTTGTAGAATGACACTGAGTTCAGCTCACCTTGCTGTGAGACTACCGCAACCTCAGGCCCACGACCAGAAGACACACCCAGAGGTCTCCAATTCGTCGCACGCACCATCGCTGACTGGACAATCGACTTTCGAGTCGCAAGCCCTCGGCGAGATAGAGAGAAAGCGGCCGTGACGCAGGCAATAGGACGCAGATCGACTGGTGGAGCCCTCTTGCACTCACTATGAGCACGGGAACTTTTGGTGCTTCCGGTTATCCTTTGACTCGCTTCCCAAAACCGCCAACGATATCGGCATTGCGAGAGACACGATGAAGAAGTTCAGTCGCTCAATCTTGGAGAAAATGATGACCAGAGCCCCATTTGTGCTCCCGATTTGGACCTTCGCGCTTTTCGTTGGCGTAGCCGCTAGTGGTTGTGTTTTCGACGACAGCTCGTTCTCCATTCAATCCTGCACAACGACCGACGACTGCGCGACCGGTTCGACCTGCGTCGCTGGTCAGTGCGTATGGGGGGACGTCTCGTTGCTCGACGGAGACTCGCAAGACGACGTGGATGTGCCGGATCTCGGCTCACCTTGCGCAGATTCCTACTGCTCGGCCAACGAATTGTGCTGCGCTGGGGAGTGCATCGATGTCACCTCCGACGAAGCGAACTGCGGCACCTGTGGCAAGAAGTGTGCGGCGTTGGAGACCTGCGAGGAGGGGGCGTGCAACTGCGGCGGGTTTACCTGTGACTCGGCCCAGGCTTGCTGCGACGTCGGGGCGGGACAAAGCTCCTGTACGTCTTTGGTCGAGTTCGACAACTGTGGAGGGTGCGGCATCGAGTGTCGCCCAGGGGAAGACTGTCTCGGAGGAACCTGCGCCTGTGAATCTCCAACGGGAATCGAGCTCTGCGCGACGGAACAAGAATGCTGTCCAGGGTTTGGGTGCCACCTGCTCGAGAACGATCCTCTGCATTGCGGAGCGTGTGGTGTCCGTTGTGGGCCAGGTGAGGTCTGTGTCGCCAACGCCTGCGTGTGCGACGCGACGGTCGGCACCTCCGGCGGCGGGCAGGCCTGCGCTACCGGCGAGGCCTGCTGCGGGAATCCGCGCGTCTGTGTCGATCGCAACGACCCGATCTGCGACTGTGGTGGCGCCGAGTGCGCGACCGGCGAGTTCTGCTGCAGCACTGACCTCGGCTCGGGCAACATCACCGACGCCTGCACCTACGTCGCGATTGATCCCGCGAACTGCGGGGATTGCGGGACGCCCTGCGCCGAAGCCGAGGATTGCGTGGGCGGCGCCTGTGAATGCCAAGCGGGCTTCGCCGACTGTGACGGCATGCCTGGATGCGAGACCCGACCCGACTCGAATCCGTTGCATTGTGGTGCCTGCGGCAATGCCTGTGAGCCGGGTTTTGTCTGCAACGGCTCGGGGGCTTGCGAGCTCACTTGCCCCGTCGGGCTGACCGAGTGCAACGGCAATGGCACCTGTGTCGACCTGCTCGTCGACCGAGCGAATTGCGGGTCTTGTAACACGACCTGCGACGCTGGCGAGGTTTGCGACGGGGCCGGGCATTGCGCCCTCTCATGCCAGGCCGGGCTGACGGACTGCACTGACAAGTGCGTGGACCTGCAGACCGACCGTGCTCACTGCGGTGACTGCACCACGACCTGTGCTGCAGGCGATGTCTGCAACGGCAGCGGCAGCTGTGCGTTGTCCTGCCAGTCCGGTTTGACGGACTGCAACGACAAGTGCGTGGACCCCCTGACCGATCGCGCCAACTGCGGAGCCTGCGGCACGACCTGCGACCCTGGCTATGTCTGCAACGGCGCGGGCGTCTGCACGCTTTCGTGCCAGTCTGGCTTGACGAACTGCGCCGGCAAGTGCGTCGACACGGACACCGACCGCGCCAACTGCGGCGGCTGCGGAACGACCTGTGATGCAGGGGATATCTGCAATGGCGCCGGCAGCTGTACGCTCTCCTGTGAAGCCGGTCTGACTGACTGCAACGACAAGTGCGTCGACCGCCAAACGGACCGTGCGAACTGCGGAGCCTGCGGAACCACGTGCAATGCGGGCTCTGTCTGCAACGGCTCAGGAGTCTGCGCGCTGTCTTGCCAATCGGGGT
>PFUG01000154.1 GCA_002789955.1 Deltaproteobacteria bacterium CG_4_9_14_3_um_filter_63_12
TTCCCCTGCGGGCTGCGCGGCAAGCTTTCCAAAAAGGTCACGAACTTCGGCCGCTTGACCTTGGCCAGCTGCGATTCGCAGTGCGCCACGACCGCCTCGGCGCTGAGCGTCTCGTCGACGGCGAGCACCACGAAGGCGTGCAGCGCCTCGCCGAACTCCTCGTCGGGGACGCCGATGACGGCGGCGTCCGAGATGGCCGGGTGCTCTCGCAGGACCTGCTCGATCTCGGCCGGGTAGAGGTTCACGCCGCCTGAAATCACCATATCCGCGATGCGGTCGACGATGGACAGATAGCCCTCCATGTCCAGCGTCGCGATGTCGCCGACCGAGATGAACCCTTCCGCATCCGGCCTGTTTTTATCGGCCTCTCCATGGTAGCCGTCGAAGTTCTGTCCGCGTGCGAAGAGCTCGCCGCGCTCCCCTACTGCGGCCTCACAGCCGTCGGGCCGCAAGATGCGCAGCTCGATGTGCGGCAGGGCGCGGCCCACCGTTTCGGGCCGCTGGCGCGTCTGCTGCGGGTCGGAGATCGAGATGACGCCGAGCTCGGTCGCGCCGTAGAAATCATAGAAGATCGGCCCAATTTGGGCGCTCGCCTCCACCTTCCACTGCGACGGGAAGCGCGCCCCAGCGCTGACGACTTTGGTGAGCCGCCGCGGATGCGCCCGCCGCCGCTCGACTTGCGGCAGATCGAGCCAACGTCGAACCAGCGTCGGCACCACCAACATCCCGGTCACGTTCAGCTTCGACATCCGCTCGAGGCTCGCCAGCCCGTGCCACTTCTCGGCCAGGACCAGCGTCGCGCCCATCCCCAAAATCATGTTCGAAAACGCCCACGGCGCCGCATGATAGAGCGGCGTGCAGATGAAAAACCGCTCGTGCCGCGTCAAATCGAAGCCGCCGACCATGTAGAGCAGCTCCGCGATGGCCGACGCCCGGACATCGCGCCGCGCCCCCTTGGGCCGCCCCGTCGTGCCCGAGGTGTACATGAGCACCGCGTCCTTCGAGCCGCGGCCGGCTCGCGGTGGGTCGCTCCGAGAAGCTCGTGCAAGCTGGTTCTTGTAAGAGTCCGGTCCGACACCAGCCTCGAGTGTGCGGACGCGGGTCTCGACGCGCAGCTCGGGCGTCGTCACGAGGAGCTGCGCCGACGAGTTCTCGAGGATGTAGGCGACTTCGCGCTGCTTGAGGTGGGTGCCGATGGGAGTGAAGGACACGCCGAGGCGCGCGCAGGCAAACGCCACCTCGATGAACGTGCTGCCGTTGGGCAGGCGAGCGGCGACGCGGTCGCTGGCTCGCACCCCGAGGCCGAGCAACACGTGCGCGCAGGCGTTGACCCGCGCGTCGAGCTCCCCGTAGGTCAGGCGCAGCTCGTCGGTGATGAGCGCGATTCCGTCCGGCTGATCGTGAGCGTGGAAGCGCAGCAAGAGCGACAGCCGATGCTCGCCTAGCGCCAGGTCGGTCAACAGCCGGGCAGCCGGCGCCGGCTTCGGCAGCACCAGGTAACCGGCGCGTCGCAGGATGGTGAGCAAGTCCAAGGCGCGCCGACCATGACCCAATAGGGGCTCCAGAAGCCGCGCGGCGAGCATCGCCTTCAAGGTTTCACTCGAAAGGCTCAATGAATATGAGGGGTTTGGGGCTCGTAGGGGCCGCGCAGATCGAGGGGCTCGAGCAGCTCGTAGATCTCGTCCGGGATCTTCATGCCCGTCTGCGGAAAGAGCAACGCGTTGGTCTCTGCGGAGCGTTGCGGAAAGAAAATGATCGCGTCGCCTTGCTGGTTGTAGCCCAGTTGCACGAGCTGATTGGGGGCGATGATGTTCTTGTCGTCGGGGTGGAAGTGCTCACGCAGCCGGTAGAATCCCTCGGCCTTGAGGGGCTTCATGCTCCTGAGAAAGCTCTCCGCCGTGACCTCGATAGCAGCGCCGAAGTGCCAGACGTTGTGGGCGTTGTGCGCAGTCAACTGCAACACCGGAGGCCCAGCGTCGGAGTGGTTGTGGAACATCACGAGCACATTGGCCGATACCGGCTGGGGCCCGCTCAGCTCTCGTGTGGTCTTGTACAAACCACAGTTCGGGACGTGAAAATCTTGCTTCGACAAGGAAGGCTCCTCTCAAAGATCGGTCGTCAAAGGTTCGATGGCCGGTGCTCCGCTTTGGGACACTGTGTCCCCTTTGGGAGCGACCGACACACCATCATAGGTGGGTTACGCCGAACGTGGAGTTTTCGACGAGGCGTTTTCGTCGCGGAAACCAAAATAGCAAGGGCTCCTGCGCGAGCCAATGCCGCCGAGGGCAGCGCTGGCATGAGGTTTGAACCCACGGTGCCCGTCGCTGGGTGCTCGCCACAGCAACTATTTTTGAGGGAGCCTCGATCGGTTCGGCAATGCCGAACGAAGAGGTAAAGAATACCGAGCAGGCAGGGAGTGTTCTGCGGCCGGACGCCCTTTCGAGACCTCGAAAGGGCGTTCGGCTTTCTTGCGCACAGGGGCCTGCCCCTACGGGCAATCGACTGTGTCCGCGCTGTCGGCCAAACCGTCGCAGTCGTTGTCGACCGCATCCGTGCAAATCGACTCGACTGAGGGCACGACGCACCAGGTGCAGGCGCCGTTGCAGGGCGGACCCCCGGGCGAGGGCTGACTGGAGAGGAAGAAGTCTGCAGCGTTGTTGTTCGTGTCGGTGTTGTTGGCGTCGCGACTGATGGATTGGTTGCTGTCCTTGGCGTCTGGCGCCGCGGCCCCTTCTCCCGCGCTGTTGGCGAGCCCCAACCCGTAGCCCACGGCGTCGATGACCGTGCCGTTGAAGAGGAGCTGGATGGCGTCGGTCTCAGGGTCGCCGGCGGCGTTCCCATTCTGGAAGTCGACGTTGTCGTGCGTGAAGCTGGCGAGGGCGGCGAGGCCCGGCAACGCTTTGCTGTGCACAACGACGGCATAACCGTTGGCGGGGATGGTCCCAGAGAGGGTGATCTTGTTGCCAATGGACGCGTTGACGCCCTGGAGAGTGACGCCGGCAAGCGAGGTGCCTGCGGGTCCAGCGAGCTCGATAAAGAGCACGTTGTCCACAGCGGTGTCGGTTCCGGCGGAATCGTAAAGGACCTCGCTGATGACCAAGGGAGGAGGTGGGATCAAGGTGCAGGTCACGCCGTCGCCGCTGTACCCCAGGTTGCAAGCGCAGGTGAAGCTGCCGGGGGTGTTCGTGCAGGACGCGGTGGTGGCGCAGTTGTCCGTGTTCGTGGCGCACTCATCGTCGTCGGGGCAGGTCACGCCGTCGCCGCTGTAGCCCGCGTTGCAGGCGCACGTGAAGCTGCCCGCCGTGTTCGTGCAGGTCGCCGCCGCGGCGCAGTTGTCGGTGTTGGCGAGACACTCGTCGGTGTCGATGCAGGTCAGGCCGTCGCCCAAGTAGCCGGCGTTGCAGTTGCACGTGAAACTTCCGGGCGTGTTCGTGCAGGTCGCGACGGCATTGCAGTTGTCGGTGTCGAGCGCGCACTCGTCGTCGTCGGCGCAGGTCACGCCGTCGCCGGAGGTGCCCGCATTGCAAGCGCAAGTGAAGCTCCCAGGCGTGTTCGTGCAGGTCGCGGTGGCGGCGCAGTTGTCGATGTCGAGCGTGCACTCGTTCAGCTCCGTGCAGGTCACGCCGCTGCCGGAGTAGCCCTCATTGCAGACGCAGGCGAAGCTCCCAGTCCTGTTGGTGCAGGTCGCGGTGGCGGCGCAGTTGTCGATGTCGAGCGCACACTCGTTCAGGTCCGTGCAGGTCACGCCGTCGCCGCTGTAGCCGGCGTTGCAGGTGCACGTGAAGCTGCCAACCGTGTTCGCGCAGGTCGCGTCGAGCGCGCAGTTTTCCGTTCCGTCGGCGCACTCGTCGTCGTCGACGCAGGTCACGCCGTCGCCGCTGGTGCCCGCGTTGCAGGCGCAGGTGAAGCTCCCGGCTGTGTTCGTGCAGGTCGCGATGTCGGCGCAGTTGTCCGTCCCATCAGTGCACTCATCGACGTCCGAGCATCCGCCCACGCCGTCGGCCACGAAGCCCGCCGCGCACACACAGACGCTCGCCGTACACACCGTCGAGGCACAATCCGCAGCATCGCCGCAAACGCTACCCTCGCCACACAACGGGCACGACCCGCCGCCGCAGTCGAGGTCCGTCTCCGTACTGTTCAATACTCCGTCCGTGCAGGTCGCCGCGGCACAGGCCAGGATGGCGTCGCAGACTCCCTCGGCGCAGTCGGACCCCAACCCACAAGAAGCGCCGACCGCACAGGGACCGCAGTCCGGACCGCCGCAGTCCACGTCGCTCTCGGCCGCGTTGAGCACGGTGTCCGTGCAGGTCGCAGCGACACAGACGTCGGCGGCGCAGACGCCACTGGCGCAGTCGCTCGCCGCCAAACAGCCGCGCTGGTTGTCGCACGGCGCGCAATCGCTCCCGCCACAGTCGACGTCGGTCTCGCCGCCGTTCTGGAGGGTGTCATCGCAGGCCGCGGCGGCGCAGACGTTCGAAGTGCAGACGCCGCTCGTGCAGTCAGTCGGCGCAGCACACGCGCCACCGTCAGTGCACGGACCGCAAGCCCCCCCGCAGTCGACGTCGCTCTCGCTGCCGTTCTTTGCCCCGTCCTGGCAGGTCGCCTCAACGTCCTGGACGGTGTCCGTGTCTGCGCCTGTGTCCGTGTGGGCGACATCGACGTCGGCGTCGCTGACTGCGTCGGTGGTTGGTCCGACCAGACTGTCCGCACAGCTCCAGAGCGAGGCCAAGAGCACTAGACTCGCAGCGAGGAAAACAATGCGCTTGGTTCGCTGAATGCCCATGACGTCTGACTCCCTGCGGCCGGATGGAGGTCGCCTTTTGGGGGCGGTCGAGGTGCTTGGTCGCGCATAGGGTCCAGCTGGCTCGTGTCGAGACCGCTCGGTGCCGAGTGGGGCGCGAGCACTGATCGATACTGCCCGGCGTCGAAGGGGTCAACTCTAAGTTGACGCGACTCTTCGCCATCCCTGGCAACGAGTTGCTTCTGGAGAGGGTCGCAAGGGTGAACCGGTGCACAGCTGAAACAGCCTGAAGCCCAGTGCGTGGAACGGGCTGGTCACTTCGACTCGCTCTTGAAAGCCGGGAGCTGTCCCTTGTGGGTTATGGAGTAGACGGGGTTCTCTCTGACCTTCTTGCTGACGACTCCTAAGAGCTTCCCTGCAAAATGTCGACATCCAGTTTTTGCGCCGATTTCCCGGAGTTCGATCGAGCACTTGCAGCAGAGTGTGACCTGGCCGGTGATTCGGGCCAAAAAGGGCGCAATGTGGGAGATTCTTGATGGCTTTGCACTGGTGGACAAACTTTGGCGCCGAGAAGTGCAGAAATGGAGTTCCGGGTTGTGACGGGAAGCCTCCGGTCGCCGAACCAGACCGCAAGAAAGAAGAAAGCCAAAGGGGGTCCGGGGGACGAAGCCCCCGGCGGGTCAGGGCAGAGCCCTGCCTCCCGAATGATCTTGTAGGGAAGCTCCTAAGCACCCAAGGCACGGATTCCCTGCTCATCGAGGACTTGGGTGAGGTAGGTCCAGTAGTCGGGGGTTTCGAGGCCTCGCACTGTTGCAGCGGGCAGAAACCGGCGCGTTTCCTTAATAAAGTCGACCCTCATTTCGGGCTTCGCCTTCAGGTCAGCGAGGCGGCCTCGTAGGAGCTTTTCGAAATCCCCGGTGTCACGCTGGTGGTCCCGTATCTTCAGGGGAATGAGACGAGCGGGCAGTTCGACACCTTGCTGGGTTAGCCAAGCGATGTCCCATAGGTCGCGGTTTTTGACCCGATTCTCACGAAAGGCGAGCGCGATGAGCTTGTCGGCCAGAATCTCTTCCCGGCTCTGCGCCTGAAGAATCAGGCCGGCGGTGCCAAGCTCCACGCCGTAAATATTGCGCAGCATCATGGGACGGGGCTCGTGGCTGGGAATCGCACAGAGGTCGAGGTGGATGCGTTGTGCTGGGAGATGCTTGTGTGTTGCGCGAGTCTCCACGCTGAGTTTCCACGTAGAACCCCTGCCTTCGGTCTTGACGGGCTCGCTTACTCTCACAGGGAGGCCGTAACGGGTCTCCAGCTTGTCGGTTAGGATGCGACCCAGGTCGACCAAGTCCGAGCGCCGGAGATCCACACCCCCAGTGAAATCCAAATCCTCGCTCAGCCGAGCGGAACCATAGCAGGCTCGGAGGCAGGTCCCGCCGATGAAGGTCAGGCCTTTGAGCAAACCCGCTTCGCTCATTTCCCGTAGAATGTCGTGATGAAGCAGCTCCTTCTCGACCACAGGTCGCAGTGTGACCAGGTCGGCGCGGGCCTTGAGCGCCTCATCCACCAGACGGTCAAACAAGCTCACGTGCCACCTCGTCGTCCACCAGTTCGACACTGCGTCGGGTGGCCTTCATGTCGCGCAGCGCCTGCCTCACGGACGCGCACCACAAGTGCCGCTCTGGAGCGTAGCTCAGCTCGCCGAAGACCTGCTCTGGTCTTTGCGCCGTGTGCACGAACTCGATGTGCCCAAAGTCGCCGCAGTCCACCACATGGCTGCGACCGGACGAAAGCACCGTGATCCAGTTCATCGGCACCTGCGAAATCACGCCGGCATCACTGAGTGATGTCTCGAGGCTGAGGTAGTTGAACTCTCCCGCTCTCAAGCGTGCGGCCACGTGAAACAACAGATTCCCTGCTGGGTAGTCTGGCACTGGATAGAGGTAGATGCCCCTGCAAACCCGCTTCAAGACGCCGGCCTGGCTCGCCCGCGACAGCAAGACCGCCAAGTGGCCACACTCTGGCACCGCCCCGGCGAGATCTGCCGGAGCGAACACACAATGTTCCCGATCCGCCAGCGCACGCAGAACTTGGGAAAGCTTCTTGAGCGGTTGCATGGGTGGACTCTACAATAGATTGCAAAAAGTGCAATGTTTTGTGTGGTGAGCACCCGACCCATCCCCGGCAGAGTTTTCCTACCTGTGGAGTTTGGGATCGCGAGCGTGTGCCACAGGTTCGGATGCGCCTCACACCACCGAACCGCCATCTCAGAGAGCCAATAGAGTGGCCCGGCGCGACCCGAGAGGAACTGTTGCTGTCCCAGCCGTCGCGGGCGATAGTTCATCAAGAAGGGCGTCGACGTCGAGTACGCCACCAGACCCCGTGCGACCGCCCCGACAAGGAATCCGCCATGGCACTCATCGAGGGCTTTCGAGTCCAGAATTACCGGGCACTGCGCGAGGTGACACTCGGCAAGCTGTCGAACCAGCAACACGCCGAGCCACTGACCCCCTTCACCGTCGTGATCGGCAAGAATGGTGCGGGCAAGAGCACGCTCTTCGACGCCTTCGGCTTCGTCGCTGATTGCCTGACTCATGACGTCGAGACCGCCTGTGACATGAAGCAACGCGGCGGGTTCGAGGGGCTGCGCTCGCGTGGCACCGAAGACCCAATCGCTTTCGAGATCTATTACCGCGAGGCGCCCAAAGAGCGACCGATGACCTATGAGCTGGCGATCGCGCTGGATGCCTCGGGTCGCCCCTTCGTCAAGAACGAGGTCTTGAAGCAGCGGCGCAAGGGCGTGAGCCATGGTCGTCCCTACCCCTTCCTGCGCCTGGTCAACGGGGCCGGTCATGTCTGGGCGGGTGAGGAAGCCGTCGAAGCGTTGGCTGGCGAGGAGGATTCGGCGCAGGAGGCGGTCGAGCTGACCGATCTGCGGCAGTTGGGCATCGCGACGCTCGGCACACTGAAGGAACATCCGCGCATCAAGCGGTTTCGCGACTTTCTCAAGGCCTGGTACCTCTCCTACTTTTACCCTGACGCCGCGCGTGGTCTGCCCTCGGCCGGTCCGCAAAAACACCTCAATGTGCATGGCGACAACATCGGCAACGTCGTGCAGTTGTTGCGCGCATCGTGCGCGCAACCCTTCGGGTTTACACGACTCTCCGCCATCCATGGCTACGAGTTCATGGAGCGCGAGCAGAAGGAGCGGTTTCGCACGATCCTCGACCGCATCGCCGTCAAGATTCCGGGCATCGACCGCATCGACACGAAGGTCACCGACGACAAGCGAGTGCTCCTCCGCTTCAACGACGGCGCCTTCAGCGACCCCTTCTTTGCCTGGCAGATGTCGGACGGCACGCTCAAGGTGTTCGCCTACCTCTTGCTGCTGGAGGATCCAGAACCCCCCCCCCTTCATTTGCATCGAGGAGCCCGAGAACGGTCTTTACCACAAGCTCCTAGAGGCCCTAGCCCAGGAGTTCCGCGCCCACGCGACCGGCAAGAAGAGCTCGCCGCAGCTCTTCGTCACGACCCATCAACCCTACTTCGTGGACGCGCTGTCGGCGAAAGAGGTCTGGATTCTCGAGAAAGGCCTGGATGGGTACTCGACCGTGACGCGGGCCTCCGACATCGCCGTCGTAAACGAGATGATGGCCGAGGGTCTGCCGCTCGGTGGGCTTTGGTACAGCGACTACCTGGACGGGAGGTAGCCGATGCACTTCGAGATCCTGGTGGAAGACAGCTCGGGGGAGCGACTGCTCACCGTCTTGTTGCCACAACTGCTGGGCCTGCAAGGAGAGCCTCACACCTGGAAGCTCCACGCCTACCGTGGGATCGCGCGTAGGGACGCGAGGTGGCTCGCTTCGAGCCACCTCTGTTCCGAGTAGCGCGCGAAAATCCGATCGGCAAGATCCCGAAGGGTTTGAAGCCGGGTGACGCCGCCAAGCGAATACTCCTGGACCAATTGCCGCGTGTCCTGGCCGGCTATTCTCGGACTCCTGGAATCGACGCCGTGATCGTCGTGCTGGACAGCGACCGCCACGATTGCAAAGCGTTCCTCGGAGAGCTCGTCGCGTTGGCAAACACCCGGGCGCCGGGCTTGCGGACGATGTTCCGCCTCGCCATCGAGGAGATGGAGGCGTGGTATTTTGGCGACCGCGAGGCGCTCCTGCAGGCGTACCCACGAGCCCGGAAGGACGCGCTCGATCGCTATGTCCAAGACAGCGTTTGCGGAACCTGGGAGCTGCTCGCCGACGCCGTTTACCAGGGAGGCTCGAAGAAGGTGAAGGCCGCGGGCTGGCCGCTTCCTGGACAACTCAAGCATGAGTGGGCAGGCCGGATCGGGCCGCTTCTGGTGGTGGACCGAAACCAGTCCCCAAGTTTTGGAAAGCTGCGGGATGGATTGCGGCGGTTGGTCGCACACGAGCTGTGAACGTTGGCGCCAAGCTGGTGCCAAGCGACGAACTACGGATTGAGGAATACCTCCCCCGCCACCGCGGCCAGATCCCCATCGCCGTCCAGATCCCCGAGCACGACCTCGGACACCTGCTCGAGCGAGCCCTAGCACCACCTCCTCTTCTTCCGCCGATGAGCGGTGCGGGCCGCTTCGGCGCGACTCAAAGTGACGGAATCAGCATCGCCTCGAGCAGCTTCTTCAGTCTCTTGTCGAACGTGCAGACGGTCGCTCCGTGGCGCACAGCGGTGATGGCATACATGGCGTCGTAGACAGGATGCGCATGGGCGATGGCCGCCGTCATCGCCTCTGAGACGAGCTCTCGAGCAGGCACGAATTCGTCAACGAGGTCCAGCGCACTTCGAAGAAATCCATGGGCGTCTTCGGCGCTGAAATCTCCTGCGCGGACATGTTTCCACAGAGCGTTTGCGATCTCGGAGCAATAGAGCTCGGGGGCGCCGACCCACGACGCTTCAGCCAACAACGCCAACACGGTTTCAGCCCCAGGGCGGCACAGCACGATCTCCATTGCAGCCGATGCATCGAGGACCAAGAGGCGACTCATCGGTCCCTATCCTCGCGAATGGCGTCGGCGGGCTCGAGGCGCGTCACAACCGAACGACCTTCTTTGATTGCTGCCTGCAATGCGGCCACGGTCCTCAGCCGCCGAGACCGCCCCTCGGCTTCAGTGAGCTTGTCGAGCTCGACAATGGCTTGTTGGGCGAGGCTGCGACGCTCTCGCTGCGCCTTGTCAGCGAGCATTCGGTAGACGTGTTCGGGGAGCTCGCGAATCTGCAGGGATGCCATCGTGGGCCTCCATTCGGGGTTTATTGCCTCGCCCCCATCATAATGCATGCGTTTCGATGCGGCAACTCGAGGCCTGCGCCGTTGGCTAAGTAGGCCACGTTCAAGTTAGACGCTCTCTGGC
>PFUG01000331.1 GCA_002789955.1 Deltaproteobacteria bacterium CG_4_9_14_3_um_filter_63_12
GACGGGCTTCTTCTCTTCGACGACGGGCTTCTTCTCTTCGACGACGGGCTTCTTCTCTTCGACGACGACCTTCTTGCCGTCACCACCGATCTTCTTCTTCAGCAGATCGATTGCGGGCTGGGTTCGCGGCATCTCGGCTTCGAGGTGAGCGATCAGCGCGGTGACTTGTTTGGCGTCGAAAGCGTCGAGCCCATCAGGGAGCTTCGAGCCCTTGAGGAAGTTGTTGAGTACTGCGCGAGCAGAGTAGTAGTCGTAGACGAGCTCGATAGCCAAGAGCGCGTCACCTCGGGTCACATCGGACATGCCTTTTTCTCCGCTGGTTGTGGTAGGAGCAAAGGCTATAGATGGTAGAAATAGCGAAGTTTCTGTCAAGTCTCCGCACCACTCGTACGAGCCCCAAAGATGGATCTTCGAAGTCGTGGATGCCATCGAGAATGAAGGCGCTGTGCGAGCCTTTGAGGTCGGCAGCACCACCACGACATCAAGTGAAAGAAACTTCACTTCAGTTTCTTGCTCTTCAGAGTGTGACAGAGCACCCTGTGGGTCGGTCGTCATCTCGCTACTTGGCTGCATTGACGATTGTTGACCTGTGAACTCGCGGACGGCCACGGGGTGTGGTAACGACTTGCTTAGCGACGATGTATGGCCAACCAAAGAACCTCTCCAGCGGTCGACCCCATGCCGCCGCCCTGAGAGTGTCCAAGAGACCGAGGCAGACATCGCTTCCATGACTCGTCTCGTGACATTTGCAGGCTGGAAGAAGGCACGAAGAGTCCGGCATGTCGTCGTGTTGGTGCTCATGCTCTCAGGCGTCCTCGGCTGCAACGAGGAGCCTGCGACCGCACCTTCGCCACCGTCACAGGTGACCGACGTTCACACGGTCCAGCCGCCTTCCAGGCCGAAGAGCCGTGTCGGCCCAGAGCTCCCGATTCACCTTGACGCGGTCTTCGACGCCATCCCCTCGGACACGCCCTATTACTGGGTCTCTATCGCAGACTCGAACCGCCGTGAGCTCTCGGTGAACCTCGACGATTGGTCGAATCTCTATGAGAGCTTCGCCAACGCCATACAAGACACCCTACGCCGAGAAGAGGTCCCCTTCGGAAAGCTGCTCAGTGGTTTCCTCGATGCGCTCCGCGGCCGCTTCGATGCCGAGGGGCTGGCGGAGCTTGGGATGTTGCCCACCCCAAAGTTTGCGCTCTATGGCATCGGAGCGTTCCCCGCACTGCGCTTCGAGCTGGCCGACGCAAAGCGCTTCGACGCGCTGCTCGATCGCATCGAGGCAGAGACCGCACAGACCTCCGAAAGCCTCGAGATCGACGAGTGGACCTTCCGCGTGTTTCGCGCCGATGGGTGGAGTCTGGCCGTCGTCATCACTCCGAACGAGGCCTCAATGATGCTCGCCCCCAACGTCGTGCTCGCCGACCTCCTGCCCATCCTGGTCGGACGTGAACGGCGAGTGGACAGCATTGGCGACACTGACGAGCTCCAGGCACTCACCGAGCGCATGGACGGGGGAGCATCGGCGATGTCCTTCTTCTCCATCGATCTCTTGGGACTCGCCTCGGCGATCGCGGGCGTCGACAAGAAGGGTCTCGTCGCTCAGACCCTCGATCAGTGGGGAGTCCCCATCCTCTCTGCGGACTGCACCAAGGACTTTCTCCGTCTCGCTAAGATCGTTCCGAGAATCTATTACCTGGCGTTCGACGCCAGGGGGAAGCAGTCAGGGCGTTTCTTTATCGACTTCGGAAAAGACGCACTCGAGCTCAACCTGCTGAAGCTCCAGCGCCTCACCGAGAAGCGCCAGAAGGGCTGGGCTGAGCCCCCCATTGCATTTTTGAACGCGTTTCCACAGCTCGTCGAGACCAAGCGAGTCTTAGAAGCGATCGAGTCGAAGCTGCGAGACGTTCCGTTGAAATGTGAGCCGTTGCTCCCGCTCAATGCGCTGGCGGAGCTGACCCCCTCAGAGTTCCTCGTTGCAATTCCGCCCGTTCGGGGGTTCAGCGTGCTGATCCAGGATTGGCGGCTGACCCCGCTGGGGCTCAGCGAGCTGCGGGCCTCTGTCGCGTTGCACACGCTCAAACCAGAGGTGCAGCTCGAAAAACTCTTCCCAGAGTTGCCCCAAAAGCCGCAGAGGGGGGTGCCACTGTCGTCCTTCGGTGTGACGTTGCCGCTGCTCGGTGGGTTCACCTACCAACTCGAGAACGACCTTCTTCTCTTCGCCTCGGACGGGAAGAACCTCGACGCACTCAAAGCGAGCCTGACGCCAATGAAGGAAGGCGTCGCCCCCTTCGTCGAGGTCGGCTTCGACTATGGCGAGGTCCTCAAAGGCTTCGGCTCGCTCAGCAGCACAGTGCAGAGCGAGCTCATCGAACTGCAGGAGCGCTTCGCACACTTCGGCATGTTCACGGTCTCACTCTCATTCACGGAGAGCGGCGCGGAGATCACCTACGAGCTGGTCGTGAACTGACTCGATTGGACTCGCGCGCTACTCGGGCGGTCGGAGGCGGTTCCACGTCGTGGGCTCGGGCGGTCGGAGGCGGTTCCACGTCGTGGGCTCGGGCGGTCGGAGGCGCGGTCCAGCGCTCCGCACTGGGCTACTTCTGTGGGCCGCCCCTTCAGGGCGGATGCCCAGGTTCTGCGCTCCGTTGCTGTATGTGGTGTGTTGTCCCTGGGCGTTCGCGCGCCTTTGCGCGGTCGTGAGCTCGGGCGCTTGGGCTCCCTCGCGCGATGCCCTGGCTCAGTGGGAGAAGCGGAGCTTTAGCACGGTCAAGATGGCCTCGACGACGATGCGCTTGGACATCTTCGAGGCGCCGACCAGCCGATCCGGAAATTGGATGGGGAACTCCTCCACGGTGAACCCGAGTCGCTGCGCGCGGTATTTGAGCTCCACTTGGAAGCCGTAGCCTGAAGCGTGCAGCTCGTCCAGGGGCAGCATGTGCAACACCTCTGGACGCCAACAGACGAAGCCCGCCGTCGGATCCATGATGTGGGTCCCCAGGACCAGTCGGGTGTAGATCCCGCCGCCTTTGCTGATGACCCGTCGAGCCAAGCCCCAGTTCTCCGTCCCCCCACCAGGAACGTAGCGCGAGCCTACGACGACCTCAGAACGCAAGGAGGTCTCGAGCATCGGGACCAGGTAGCGCGGGGGATGGGAGAAGTCACAGTCCATCTCGATGATGCGGTCATAGTCGCGCTCGAGGGCCCACTTGAAGCCGGCAACGTAGGCTTTGCCCAAGCCCTCTTTGGAGGTTCGATGGAGCACGTGGACTCGTTCGTCTCCAGCCGTGAGCCTGTCAGCAATCTCGCCGGTACCATCCGGGCTTCCGTCATCGACGACGAGGAGCTCCGCGAACGGCACGACCGAGAAGATGGCCGCGACCATCGCTTCGAGATTCTCCTTCTCGTTGAAGGTCGGGACGATGATCAGCGGACGAAGGCTTTCTATGCTCACCAATCACTCCTCTTCGGCGGGTAACGTGCTCATCGGGCCCAGGATGTCATCGGTCCATTCTTCGAGGAAGCCAAGCTCGGAGACCAAGTCGAGAACCGTATAGCGGGCTCGTATGTCCTTGCAATGGAGGACGGCACGCCGGGCCGCCGCGGGGTCGACTCCGAGGTCGGCGAAGGAGCGCGGAGCCTCAGCCTCCATGAGCTCCCGGTAGATCGACTCGGAGCTGCGCAGCGATTGGGAGACCTCGGCGAGGATGGTTTCCCAGTCTTCTTTGAGCGTGCTCAGACGGGCCCTGAGCGTCGGCCGATCCGGATAGGCGCGCTCGACCTGTTCCATCACCACGTCCAGCAAACCCTGCTCAGCGAATCTCTGCTCGAGGGTACGCCGGTAGACGTCCAGGGGCGGATGGCGAGCCACACAACGGTCGACGTCGATGTCCTCGGGCTCCAGCTCGCGGAGTCGTTCCCAGAGCGCCGCGGTCACCAGCGTGCCGACGCCGACCTGGGCACCGTGGAGGTCGTGCACGCGGCCCTCGGCGATGGCCATCATGTCCAAATAGTGGCTGATCAGGTGCTCACCGCCGGAGGCCGGCGAGCTGGTCCCTACGGAAGCCATGGCCATGCCGGAGAGACAGAGCGACTCGCAGAGCTTACCTACCGCCTCTCGATCGCGTCGAGGCAGGCGAGCGGCCACTCCTTCCAAGGCCACCCGAGAGGCCTCGAGCATCGGTTCGGTGAAGGAGGAGTAGAAGTCGCCGACCATCCGCGCGGCCAAGCGCCAGTCGGCCACAGAGACCGGCCGGCTGAGCAGATCCCCGAGCCCACTGGCGATCATACGGTACGGAGCTTCGGCCATCACGTCAGTGTCACAGAAGACCCCCAAGGGCACATGACAAGGCTGGGTCGTCTTCAGACCGTCGCTGAGGATGGCCGCGATGGCGCTGGTGTAGCCGTTCATCGACGGGGCCGTCGCCACCACGACGTAGGGAATGCCACACTGAAAGGTGGCCATCTTGGCCACGTCGTTCACCGTTCCGGAGCCCACCGCGATGACGCCCACGTAGCCGCCGGTCCGGATGGCCTCGCGCACATGCTCGACGTTCTCGTCATCGGCCACCGCGGCCGCGCCCTTGGGCTGGATCACCCGCAGCTTGTCGATCGCCCGACCCGCGGCGAGGAAGCTCTCCGAGACCGCCTCGCCCGCGACCGCCCAGGTGTTCTTGTCGCAGACGAGCAAGAGCAATCCCTCATCTGGGAGCAACCCGCGGCTCAACGCCTCCACACGGCGGCAGACGTCTCGCCCGATTTCCACCCGACGAGTGTGGATCGCGTAGCGACGACCGTCGATGACGGTGTCGAGCCCACAGTATTCCTCGAACATCGCACGCTCCTTAGAGATTCGTCACCTATCAAGAGTAAACTAAGGCGCAAGTTCGCTAAGCGGCCAGCCACGCAGATATCCTTGTCTAGCGGTCAACGGCCAGCAAAGAATTCGTCGCGGACTTTGGCAACAGGCGACGGAGAATAGGCCCACTTACGGAACTTCGACAAGTTCGTTGGCGCCCATCATCCAAGTGGCGATCAACACCGCATGTTGTCTGACCAGCAGCGTCAGCCGGTCGAGGCCGGCCGGGAGCACAAAAGACTCTCCGGCACGGAATCGCTCACTAGTGTCGGTGGCGATGACCTCCCCCTCTGCGATCACGACAGCCACCAGGCGTCCGGGAAGTCGCCAGGTGTAGGCGCCGCGTCCCTGCAGCCGCTCGACTACCATCCCGGACAGCTCCGCGATGCGTTGATGCAGCAGCGGGGCGCTGGACAGGCTCTGAGCGAGCGGGCGGGTCGAGCGCACGAACTCGTCGCCTCGCAATCCGTCAAAGCGTGTGACGGCGAGGCTGTCGGCGACGTGCAGCGTCCTGGGCAGGCCGTCGGGCGAGCGCTGTCCGGCCGCGTCATAGCGGCGGTCCCAATCCCAAAATCGGTAGGTCTTGCCGGACTTGCCTGGCAAGCAGAGCTGGGGCTCGACCAACGTCACCCCAGCGCCCACCGCGTGCACCGTCCCCGGCTCGATCACAAAGATGTCCCCTGGCTCCACCGTGACGAAGTTGAGCAACTTGGAGAGATCTTGCCCGCCGTCGATGGCCGCCTTGAAAGACTCCGGTGTGGCCTCGGGCCGAAGGCCCAGGTAGAGGCCGGCTCCCTTTTCGGCACCGATGACAACCCAACACTCGGGCTTGCCCGATTCGCCTGCCGCGAGCCCCTCGTAGTCGTCGGCGGGATGCACCTGGATGCTCAACGACTCGGCCGCATCGAGGAGCTTGACCAGCAGCGGCGTGGAGCTTCCGAAGCGGGCGCGTTCCCGGTCACCGAGCATCCAGCCGCTGTGCTCGACCAGCAGCTCGGCGAGCAACACCTCGCCCTCAGGCAGCACACACACGCTGGGAAATTGAGGGTCCACGGAGACTTCCCAGGATTCGCCCACACACGTCGACGCACAGTCGAGCTCGAGACCGGCTTTGATTCGGGTCACGATGTTCGTGCCACCCCAAGGCGTACGAGATGGCGGGGTGAAGTTGTCGGGCCGAAGGCGAACAGGACCAAGGGGGCGCGCAGGCATGGGTTTCACCTAGGTTCTCGGGGCAACACGTTCCATCTACAAGGAGTGTCGCCGCAACGAAAGCGGCGGCATGGTCTCGATTCTGTGCGCTCCCCGTGGTAGAAACTGCGGCTCGACGGTCTCGAGCCGGCTGAAATGGCCGAGGTCTCCGGTAAAACGAGGAGCTTTCTTGTCCCTGAACTTGGTTTATGAGAATGGCCTCCACCTGAATGGCACGTCGCTTTGGTTCGACGCCTTGGAGCCGAGGACGATGTCGTTCATCTCGTCGGCGCGGCATCGTGTCCTGCAGCATGGGCGACTGCTCATGAGCCCACCGACGGCCCGCTTGGTGCGCGGCGTGGGGAGAGGGCGCGCGCTGGTCGCGAGCTACGAGCAGTCGTTCAGCATCGGGAAGATGCGTTTGACGCTCTTCCCTGCGGGCTCGGTGTTGGGGGCGGCGCAGCTTCTGGTGGAGCATCTGGGGCAGCGCCTCCTGTACAGCGGAACCGTCGGTCCTCTGGAGGGTTTGCGCTCGGTGCGCCCAGTCCGCGTGGCGCGCTGCGAGGTCTTGGTCATCGATACGCCCGACGTGCCCTTGCACCCGACACGTCAGGCGGCCGAGGCGAGCTGGGAGTCGATGGGGCGGAGGCTCTCTGAGGTGCGTGGGAGCGGTCGCACACCGCTGGTGCTGTGCTCTGCGCTCGGCACCGCGCAGGAGATTCTGGCCCGGCGCGAGCCAGGGACCCGAGTCCGGGCTCATCGCGCAATCCAACATGCGAACGAAGAGTACAGGCGCTTTGGTGTCGACCTGCATCGGACGCTCGAGCTGCGCGCCCGAGGGCGCTTCAAGCCCAGCGAGCTCCTGCTCTTCCCGGCTTCGTTGGGCGCTTCGCCGTCGCTCGCCAGGTTGCGCAAGGTGGAGGTCCTCGACGCCACCGAGCTGGGGCTCGAGAGCGCGAACTACGCGACGCTCGACGAGCTCGAGGCGTTCGTCGCGTCCACAGGTGCCAAGTCGGTCGCCGTGTTGGGCGCACAGCGGCGAGCGCTCCTCGAGCGATTGGAGGGCAAGACGGAGCTCATCGAGCTCAACATTCCCATGCAAGGCAGCCTCTTCGCCCCTCACTCGCCATAGATCGAGATGCGGTCTCGTCCCGCGCGTTTGGCTTCGTAGAGCGCTAGGTCGGCGGCCTTGATCAGGTGCTCCGAGGTTGGCGCGTCCACGACCGGGTAGGTCGCCACACCAATACTGAGGCTGACGGGGATGCGACGGCCTTCGCTGACGAACTCCGTGGAGCGAATCGCCCGCTGCAGTCGTTCGGCGACGACAATCGAGCCCTCGCGGTTGATGCCTCGGCAGAACAGGATGAACTCGTCACAGCCGTATCGTCCCAGGATGTCTTCGTCGCGCACCAGAGCGAGCACGCGCCGGGTCAGTTCGACCAACACACAGTCGCCTACTGGGTGTCCGTAGGTGTCGTTGATGTCCTTGAAGTGGTCGAGGTCGAAGATCACCAGGCTCAGTGGCGCTTCGTGACGGCGCGCAAAGGACAGCTCGGTACCCAGGCGCTCGAGCAGATAGCGCTTGTTGTAGGCGCGCGTCAGGCCGTCACGCAGCGCGGCATCGAAGAGCCGCCGTTGGAAGGCCTCGTCGGTGGAGTCCTGATAAGAAAACCGCAGGGTCACCATCTTGCCGAGGGTCAGCTTGTCCCCATCGGCAATGGCCGTGCGTTCGGTGATGAGGGTCCCGTTGACCTGCGTTCCGTTGGCGCTGCCGAGATCCTCGATGAAGACGAGCGTGCCCTGGCACACGATCCGCGCGTGTTGCCGCGAGATGGAGGCATCATCGATGCGGATGTCCGCTTGCGTGCTGCGGCCCAAGATCAGGCTCGATTCGTTGATGACGAAGAACTCACCAAAGTCCGCCCCCGTCAGCACCGTCAGGGTCGGGAATTTGGTCAGGTCGGGCTCTGGCAATCGTGGAGTCGAGATGATCTCAAGCCGCAAAGTGGTCTTTGTATCGTTGTTTGCCATGCCACACTCACCTGTTGACGAAGACTATTGCTCGCGTTCAAACGGGCTAAAAGAGTCGCCCAGAACTACCATAGAACCGAACCACGAACACAACGTACGACAGTGGGGAGTGGCTTCCCAGAGATTGGAGATCGCCTGCAGTTTTGCAGCGGGCGTTCGCTCGAGGGCCGATCTTGTGTATCGTGGGGCGTCATTTGGGCTTCATTGCCTCGCTTACCACGACCGATTTTGCGCGTCATTTCAGGCCGCTGTACCGCGAAAATCGGTCGTCCGCTTGGCAATTGCCACCTCATGGGGTCGAGGACCCCTCGCACAGAGTGGTGTCATGCGAAGCAGAGCACTTAGCGATTCCGGGCTTTTGGGGCTCCTGTTGGTGGTCTTAGGCCTCATGGTGGTGAGCTGTGACGACGAAGTCGCTCGGACACTCGAGCCCGATGCGCTCGAGGCATCGAGTGACGCGACGGACGCGCCGCTGGACTCGGCCACCGATGGCACGACGTCGTGTGGACTCAGCGTCTGTGTCTCAGGAGCCACCTGCTGTGGCGAGCTCTGCGTCGATCTGCAGGCGGACCTCCAGCACTGCGGAAGTTGTGGCGCGGTGTGCCATGGCCTGTGCGTGGCGGGTCACTGCGAGTCCGCCCTCGAGTGCGAGGCCGGCAGCGGCGACTGCGACCTCGACCCGACCAACGCCTGCGAGGTGAGCCTGCTCGCCGATCCGCTCAACTGCTCGACCTGCAACTTGGTGTGCCGGGTAGACGAACGTTGCGAGGGCGGACTCTGCGTGCGAGACGACCGCTGTGGAGGCGGCTCTGCCGACTGCGACGCAGACGCGACCAATGGCTGCGAGGTCGACACGGCCAACGATCCAGCCAACTGCGGCCAATGCGGAGCGGGTTGTCCCCTCGGGAACCGCTGCGCGCTCGGCTACTGCACTTGCGGCCTCGGCGGAGTTCTCTGCAGCGGCGCCTGCGTCAGCCTCGCCGACGACGTGGCAAACTGCGGCCGTTGTGGCCAAGCTTGCCCGGTTGGCCAGTCTTGTGTGCGAGGGTCTTGCCAGAGCCAGTCCCTGACCTGCGTCTTGCCCTCCGGTGATTGCGACGGCGACGCGAGCAACGGTTGCGAGGTCGACCTCTCCTCCACGAGCCAACATTGCGGCACCTGCGGGACCACCTGTGCGGCCAGCGAGCAGTGCAGCTTCGGCTTCTGCAGGGGGCTCTCTTGCCCGCT
Source organism: Deltaproteobacteria bacterium CG_4_9_14_3_um_filter_63_12 (assembly GCA_002789955.1). Lineage (GTDB taxonomy): Bacteria > Myxococcota_A > Bradymonadia > UBA4248 > UM-FILTER-63-12 > UM-FILTER-63-12. Next base: position 9,308 of record PFUG01000331.1, read on the forward strand.
GGGGCGCGGAGACTGCGACGGCGAGCCGAGCAACGGCTGCGAGAGCGACTTGGCGGCCAGTCCCTCCCACTGTGGCGCTTGTGGTGCGTCATGCAGTGCCCAGGAGGTGTGCAGCTTCGGCTTCTGCAACAACCCCAATTGCCCACTGGGCAAGGGGGACTGCGACGGCGACGTGGCCAACGGCTGCGAGACTTCCTTCGACTCGGACGCGTCCCATTGCGGCGGCTGCGGGCAGAGCTGTGGCGGCACTCAAGAGTGTCGCTTCGGCCTCTGCGTCAGCCTGAATTGTCCCTTTGGTTTTGGCGATTGCGACGCCGACCCGGCGAACGGGTGCGAGGCCAATTTGGGGGACGATCCGGCGAACTGCAGCCGCTGCGGTTTGAGCTGCGGCGCGGGTCAGAGCTGCACGCTCGGCTTTTGTAGGTGAGGGCGGTTGGCGTGCGCGGCGTGCGGCGTGCGGTTGGCGGACGGCGGTTGGCGTGCGCGGCGTGCGGCGTGCGGTTGGCGGACGGCGGTTGGCGTGCGCAGTGGGCAGCCCGCCCCGGCTCGGCCCGGCCCGCCAGGGCCAACGGTGATAGCCAGGGGTTGGACATACCCGCTTCGCGGGGGTGGGGACGCGGCGATAGGTCCCTGAAGTGCGCGGGGTAGAAGGCCGCGAATGTGTCGGAAGCAATCGCGCGGCGCGCCCGCCCGTGGTAATGTTAATGTTGTCTTGCGTTCGCTGGTTCAGCGGACGCATGGCAAGGCTACTCCCCCCGAATTCCCCATATTGTAGATGCCACCCGTTTGTAGTTGGGGTACGTCCAACCCGGCAATCCGACCGCGAAGAACGGGGATAGGGCTTCGAATGCCTTATGCCGCAGTCAGATTACCGCTT
>PFUG01000203.1 GCA_002789955.1 Deltaproteobacteria bacterium CG_4_9_14_3_um_filter_63_12
CAGCGGCAGCGAACGACGTCGCCAGCGCCGAAGGGTACTTCAACCGCGCCCTCGAGCTTTTTCAAGCGGACAAAGAGTACGCCTGGGCTGGAGTAGCCATGTACCAACTGGGGACGTTGGAGGGAGCGCGGGGTCGTGAGGCCAAGGCTGCCGAACTCTACAGCGGAGCACTGCAGCACTTCGACCGCACCAAATCCGACACCCCCGGTATCGCAAAGTGGCAGGCTGCCGCCATGGTCGCGCTCGGCAAGAGCCTGCTGGGCAACGACCCGGAGCTCGCCGCCACTCGCTTCGACAAGGCCGCAGCGCTCTACAACAAACAAGGGGAGACCCTCTTGGAGGCCGACGCGTACTACCAGAAAGGACGCGCCGAGTGGGAACGCAATCGACTCGACCGCGCCTCCAAAGCCCTCGAGACCGCCTTGCAAAAGTACCGCGAGGGAGACGACCAAAAGTGGGAAGCCGCCACCCAGACTGCTTTGGGTCAGCTCCGCATCGCTCAAGGTCAGTTCGACGACGCACGGAGTCGCTTCAACCGTGCCGTGCGCCAATACGAGCGCCTCGAAAACGTCGAGCCGTTCGAGCTCCTCGCCCGCTACGGCCTCGCCGAGGCTCAGCGCGAGCTGTTGCATTTCGACAAAGCCATCGACGAGTACACTGCAGCCTTCACACTCGCAGAGAGGCTAGAATCCCCGGAATGGAAGGTGGTCTTGACGGTTGGGCTCGGCCGAGCGCTGACCTATTCCGGCGACCAGGACGCTGGCAAGCTCAAGCTCGACGAGGCGCTGCAATTGCTCGGCGAGGAAGGGAACTCGAAACAACGGGCTCTGTGTAACTTGGTCTTGGGGGACATCTACCTCGCCCAAAACGATGGCACCTCGGCCCGAGCCAACTTCGAGTCCGCCCAATCCATCGCCGCTGCGCTCGAGGATCCGACCGTTCTCTTGTTAGCTGATGTGGGGCTGGGGGAGGTTCTCATGGTCGACAAGGAGTTTGACCAGGCCAAGGTGAAGCTGGAGGCCGTGCTCGAACGCGTCGACAAGGACGACCTCAGCGTCCGAGCCCGAGCCAGTCTCGCCTTGGCGCGAATCGCCCAGGAGCAGAACGACAGCCGCGCAGCCCACAGCTACTACGACGACGCCATCAAGCTCTACAAGACCCCGGACAGCCGCCTCGCTCGAGGACGGGCCTTGGTCGCCAACGCCCAACTCTATGCCAAGGAGCAGGATGAACGGCACGCCCGCAACGATTTGACCGACGCCATTGAGATTTTCGTCGAGGTCAATGCGCAGCGCGAGCAGGCGGAGGCGAGGGCCTTACTTGGCTCGAACCTGGCCAACTCCAAGAAGGCGCAGCCGGCCATCACCGAGTATGCAAAGGCCTCCGATCTCTTCGCGACTTTGCAGATGCCGACGGAAGCAGGCCGTGCGAGACTGGCGGTGGCAAAACTCTTCCTCGCCGATGGTGACGTCGAAGACACCATCACCTCTTTGCTGCTCGCCGTCGAACAGTTCGATGCTGCCGCAGGGGAGCTCCCGCAAAACTCGGAGGCGCTGCTGCTGCTCGGGCAGCTGCAGTTCGAGCAGGGCCAGAAGGTCGACGCGAGGACGACACTGGAACGGGCCTACGAACTGGCCAAGAAACTCTCTCTGAATCGGGAGCAGGCGAACGCCTTGCTCTTCATGGGTGAACTGCACGAGGAGGCCGGTGAAGTCAGCGATGCGCTCAAGGCATTCGAGGAGGCTGGCACCCTTCTCGTCGACTTGAACGACGACGACGGACTGGGAAGAGCCCGGTTTGGCATGGGCAGAATGTACGTGGCCACCAACGATCCTCGAGCTCGTGAGGTCCTCGAGGAGGCCAAACGACTCTTCCGACAGGCAGGCTCCAGCGCAAAGTTGGTGACCGCCGTTCGGCGTGCGCTGAAGAACCTCCGATGATGCGCGCCAACCTGCTCGTGCTTCTTCTGTTTTGCTGCGCGGCCTGCTGGCAACAGCAAGGCCACCGGCCCGTCCTAGGTCCGGAAGAGACCTGGCGAGTCGCCCTCGACACCCGCGAGCGTGGCGACCTCATCGCCGCCGAAGACCTCTTCTGGAGGCTGCGCACAGAGCACGCTGCGAGCCTCTACGGCGTCCTGGCGACTCTCGAGTTGCGCTCTTGGTCTCCTGAGGCCGCACAGGACGCTCACGTCGGTGGGTTCGGCGCACGGCGGGCCGCGCCAGCCGTTCAAAGCTGCATTGCCCCATAGAGCTCGCCGCTCTTGGGGGCGGCCTCGCTCCGAGACCGCTCGGCGCCGAGGTGCGCGCGAATCCGATTGCGACCGATGCTAACTCCGCGTACGACTCACCAATCCCCCACGAACAGTTGGAGGGATCCTGCTGCGTCGCTACTATTGAGGGCCGTTCCTTCTTCCAGGTGCAAAGTGTTTATGAATTTTGGTCCAGACAAAACCCACCTTCACATCCCCATTGGGGTGTTGGCAGCGCTGGTCGCTATGGGGTGCAATCCAACCTTCGACAGCAGCGGGAAGGACCTGTGCAGCACCGACACGGACTGCCTGTCAGGCTATCACTGTGAGCTGAATCGCTGCGTGGTCGACTCCGACTTGACTGCCACTGACGCGGAGGTGGACTCGCTGGTAGACGTGGACGCCACCGTCCCGGATGGGGCTGACAGCGACGGCCGCGAGACCCATGTCGACGAGGTCCAGGGTGAGCTCGACGGTCGAGACGTCGACCTCGGCCAGGACACCGACAATGACGGCGTCCCCGACGCAATCGACAACTGTGCCGCGCTCCCTAACCCGCTACAGGAGGACTACGACTCCAACCAAGTGGGCGATCTCTGTCAGACGGCTCAACACAGCTCACTGGTCATCACCGAGGTCATGGCAGATCCGGAATCGGGTGTGGGCCCAGCCAATGGGAACACCATCAGAGAGTGGCAGCGACAGTACGTCGAGGTCTACAACGGCGGCACGACAGATGTGGACCTTTCGGGGTTCACGCTGAGCAATTTGGCCGGCTTCAGCGTGACGATTCCGACGCACGCAGGCTCGCTCTTGCCCGCCAAGAGCTTCTTCCTGATCTCAGGCAGCCCGGTGCTCGACGCCGACAACGTGGTGCTGCGAGGCTACTCTCATGGCGACAGTGTCTTCCGTGTCGCCCAGGGGCTCAACGCCGACAACACCACGACCTTCGAAGAGCTGACGCTGAGTCACCCCCTCCAAGACGTTGGAGGCACGGGCGAGCTCGTCGCAGACACGGTGTCTTTTGTAAGACGGATGCCCAAGGGGACGGCCTGGCAGCTGTTGTGGCCAGCGGCCTCTGGCGTCCTGCCGGCCCTAGCCAACGACGAGGGGTCCCAGTGGTGTCGCTCATGGCTCGCCGCTGGACACGGACGAGATGGGGGCACGCCTGGGGGGGTCAACGGGCCGTGCTTCGAACCCGCCAAGATGCGCTGCGCAGGGGAGACCCAGGTCCTCGACCTAGACTCCATCGTCTACGGCGACCTGCGAGATGTGGATGCGGTAGCCCTCAACGCCAATGATTGTCCCGCGACGATCTCGACGTTGGCCTTCGCGAACGACTTGAACTTCAAGGTCGAGGTGCCCATCGACACGCCGGTGAGCTTGGTCTTCGAGCCAATCCCTGCCGTCGTCGGAGACCAGAACGGTTCCAACGTGAGCTTGGAGCCTTGGTACTCGATGGTCTATTGGCGCAAAGGCACCTGCCCGGCCGGTCTACCCGTTCCACCGTCCATCTGCCTCGCGCCCTCGGACGCTCCCCTGACGTCGAGTCTCCTGCTCGAAGCCAACACGACTTACTTCTTTACGGTCGACGGTCAAAAGCGAAGCACTATGGCCGCCTTCGAGGAGGGTCAATTCACACTGTCGCTGCTGCGCTTGTGAGCCCAAGTCCCTCGACGATTCTCGGCGCTGCATTTCTGTATCCTGATGGTGCACACCCGAGAGTGCCGATGGCATCGCCCAGACCCTCGCACGCAGCGGATTTTTGACCCCTGTGTTCGAGTCGCTAGAGACCCACGTGGGGCCAAAACCGCTTGACACTCTCCTGGCGGAATGATTAAAACGTCGAACCGTTTGCTCTGCAAATCAGCCGTGCGAAGTCAGAGAACAGCTAAGGGAGCGGACCTTATGGAGACGCCCGGAACGATTCTGAAGCGAGAACGAGAGCAGCAGGGCATCTCCTTGAAGGAGATCGCGTCCATCACGCGTATCCCTACGAGTGCTCTGCGCAACATCGAAGAGGATCGCTTTGACCTCTTCCCGGCCGAAGTTTTCGCCAAGGGGTTCCTTCGCAACTACGCGCGTGAGTTGTCGATTTCGACCGACGACGTCATGTTGGCGTACAACGCTTTGCGCCATCAGCAGCGCAGGCAGGACCTCATCGAAATTCCCATTCGCAGCCAGGAGATGCCTCGCAAGAGAGCTCCTGAGGCGATCCGGTCCCTGGTGCTGTCGAGTCCCAAGGCGGATCACGACAACGCCAGTGTTCCTCCCGTCGATTCCTCCCAGAAAACCTTCCGTTTTGCCTACCTGGTCGTTTTCCTGGTAGTCGCAACGAGCTTGGGGCTCTCGATCCTCTTCACAGGGACGGGAGAAGCCGAGGAGAACGGCAAGCACAAGATGCGGCCGGTGGTCGAAGGGGAAGCAGAGAAGGGCTCGCGTTGGTTGATGCCCGATCAGACTCTCACCTCGGTGCCCGCCCCGACCGAAGCTTGGAGTCGCCCAGCCTTCCCTGCGGACGACGAAGGCAAATAAGTCCCGCTCAAAAACCTCGCAGAGGCCCGTGCGTTCCTTCGAATGTCACGGGCTTCGTGCTTTCTTGTCGCTAGGTGCGCGAAGCCGCACAAGCCCTCCCTGGCTCGCCTCGGCGATGACCCCCGAGCCGGCAATTCCGACCGCAATCCTTGCCTTTTAGGACCGCGGCTCTCACCATGCGTCGGGGTCGACGGGGTCACTGCCCTTGTGATTCGTCTCTGACGCGCACGTGTTGCCGAGAAGACGACCGATTGCCGAACCGTAACGCTTCGAAATATATCGCAAATCGTCCGCTTGGAAGCGGGCATCGAAATCCAAATCGACTGCGGGTTGAGCTTCTTCTTTCGGTGGCGGGGGCGTGCTCTCGCTCGGTGTAGCAAGTCTTCCTCTCAAGCTCTCCACCAAGAATCAGGAGGAGCCCATGCCTGGCCGCTCCGACCTACTCTTCGACGCGCTCCCGCGCCTGCTGCGTCGCGGCAATAAGCCGGGAGTTCGAAAGATGATCGATGGCGCTCACGCCGCCGACATCGCAAACGTCTTCCGGAAACTGACTGAGAAGCAACGCTCGACCCTCTTCCCGTTGATCGATGACCTCGGCAAACGCTCCGAAGTCCTCTGCGAGCTTGATGTCGACATCGCCCAAGAGTTCCTGGCCACCATCGACGACAAGATGCTCGTCGCGCTGCTCACCGAGATGGGGAGCGACGACGCCGCTGACCTGATCGATGTTCTCCCCGAAGAGCGGCGAGAAAATATTCTTCACCTCTTGCACCAGGTGGGCGAGCCCGAGGTCGCCGAGCTCTACAACTACGACTCGCAAACGGCGGCTGGCATCATGACGCCAGACGTCTTCGCGTTGCCGGACTCCACCCCCGCGGGCGAGGCCATCAAGGCCCTACAGGACCACAGCGACAGCTTCGAGATGTCCTATTATCTGTATGTGACCAGCGCCGCAGGGGACTTAGTGGGCGTGTTGTCCCTGCGACAGTTGGTCTTGGGGCAGCCCGACGTCCCGATCTCCGACCTGATGGAAACTGACGTCGTTCGCGTCGATATTGGGACCGACCAAGAAGACGTGGCGCGCCTGGTCGCTCGATACAACCTTTTGGCGATCCCGGTCGTCGACCACACCAACAAGCTCGTGGGGGCGGTCACCGTCGACGACATCATCGACGTCATTCGGTTTGAGGCGACCGAAGACATGTTGAAGATGGCCGGTGTCGGCGACGAGCTGGACCACTCTTCGACGCTGAGCGCAGCAAAGGCCCGACTGCCATGGTTGCTCGCCAGCTTCGTTGGCGGCAACATCGCCGCAATCCTGATCGGATTGTTTGGGTCCTCCCTTGCCAAGGTCGTTCCCCTCGCCGCGTTCTTTCCCATCGTCTTGGGAATGGGCGGTAACGTGGGCATTCAGAGCGCCACGATCGTCACCCGTGGGATCGCCTTGGGGCGTGTCGATACCTCGCGGTTGTTGAGTGTCGTGCTGAGAGAGATGATCATCTCAGTGGTCTGTGGTTTTGTGTATGGGTCCTTATTGGGGGTGTTTGCTTGGTGGCGCTATTCGGAGTCCCCTCTCGTGGAGAGCGGAATGATGTTTGGCGCCACTGTTGGGCTCGCCGTTGCAGCCTCGATGGTGATCGCAGCGACAATGGGCGCTGCGGTCCCTATCGCCTTCGAGCGGCTGCACATCGACCCGGCGCTGGCGTCCGGACCCTTTGTGACCACATCCGTCGACGTGCTGGGAATCACGGTCTATTTCGGCATCGCCATGATGCTGCTCGGGATCTGACATGGCCCTTCGCTCGATCCGCGGACGGCTCGCGTTACGGCTTACGCTGTCGTTTCTGATCCCGACGGTCGGGGGGTTGCTCGCAGTCGGGCTCATTGCCGATCAGGTCGCCCAGAGGACTCTCGAAGCTCAACTCTCGGAGCGGCTGATCGCCATCGCCAAATCCGAGAGAGCGATGCTCGAAGGCTACTTCACCGAGCTGCTCACTCGCGTCGAAGGGACCGACGAGCGCTCGTTGACCAATTTGCAGAAGCGGATTGCTCCCATCGCAAAGGAGACGGGGGTTCGCCGGGTCTTCATTTTTCGACCCGATACGCTCACGAACATCGTCGATGCCAACAATGCTGTTCCCTATGGGCACCGCTATTACGAGCTCGAGGCGGACGCGGTGGAGCTCAGCGCCGTGCGCGATGGGGAATGTCGTCCCTCTGTGCTCTACACCGCAGAGGATGGTACGCCCTACAAATACGCCTATGCGCCCATCTTCAATCCAAACACGGGCGAGGTGATAGCGATCATCGGCGTCGAGGGTTCGGCCGATCAGGTCGAAGAGCTCGAGCAGCTGCGGCGCAACCTGCTGATTCTCGGCGCGGTCATCGTTCTCGTCCTCCTGCTCACGGCGACGTGGACCGCGCGACGCCTCCGCAAGGCGGTCTCCAATCTCGTTGCGGCCGCCAAGCGCATCGGAGCCGGCAACCTCGAGGAGGGGGTTCCACAAACGCGAACCGACGAGCTCGGTGAGCTCGAGGTCGCCGTCGACCGCATGCGAGAGGCTTTGCGAAGCCGAGAGGAAGAGCTCCAGATGATGCTCTCGGGCATCGCGCACGAGGTGCGCAATCCGCTGGGAGGGATCGAGCTCTTCGTTGGACTCCTCGACGAGGACCTCGCAGAAGTCGGCCACGCCGCAGGAGCTGGACCGCGCGGCCATGTTGCGCGTGTGACTCGTGAGCTGGAGTACCTCGCCCGCGTGGTCAACGAGTTTCTGGAATATGCTCGTAGGAGCAAGCTCAGCCCGAGCCGATTCGCGGCCGAGCCCTTCATCAAGGAGCTCGAGCAGGTCATGGCCGCGGACCTTCTCAGCGCCGAGGTCACCCTGAAGATGACCGTCCCAGAAGGTCTGGAGCTGACCGCCGACCGGGACCGTCTGCGGCGGGTTCTCCTGAACTTGATTCGAAATGCGGGGCAGGCTTCGAGTCCTGGCGCCACGGTCGAGGTCGAGGTCTTGGCGCAGGCAGACAAACGCATGGTCCGCGTCACAGACCAGGGGGCTGGGATCGCCAAGGAGAAGCTCGAAGAGGTCTTCCGACCCTTCTTCACGACCCGGGAGAAAGGCACGGGCTTGGGGCTACCGCTCGCCCGGAAAGTCATCGAAGCGCACGGCGGTGAGCTGCACATCGAAAGTGAGGTGGGCAAAGGCACACAACTCACCCTAGTGATTCCCTTTGATGCCGAGATGAAGGGGGCCGAGTCGATGACGGACATCCCAGACGGTTGGCTCGGCTAATTAGTGCCCGTCCGGAAAATACCCCATCTGCGGCGTCACCTTCCTCCCTCCCTCCTCGGCGTAACGGTGTACGCCTGCGTCGCTCGCTCGTCGGCTCCTTGCACCTGGGGCCTTCCCGAACGGGCACTCACAAGATGTCCTTCGGGAAGAGTTCAGAGTTCGGTCGCATTTTCCACCGATCTCAGCAAAACACGCAATTTCAAGATGGACTCTAACTATCGCCAAGCCGAGACTCCGACTGGCGTCAGCTGGCGGCCAGGTACTGGCCCGCCTCCAGGTGCAGCTCGGAGATCCATTGCTCGTAGCGAGGGATAGGCGTGAGCATGCGCTTGATGAAGAGCGCGTCTTCGGCGAGGTCCTTTCGGACGTGCTTCACGAGCCGCTGTAGGTGCCTGAAGCCAGGAGCAAAGTTGATGGGGCTGGGCACGTGGCGAAGGGTGTGCGTGAAGTCCGAGTAAGGCCGGTTGGCGAGCACACCAGGGCGTGCCAAGCGTTGCACCGGGATGAACATCGCGTTGCTGTTGGGGACCGGCGCGAACGGGTCGAGGGCGAAGATGAGGGCGTTTCGGCTCCCGAGCTTGCCTTTCTGCACGGACTCCCAAGCCACTCGCGACGGGACGTTGTTGATGATCCCGCCGTCGGTGAGCCTGAAGAGACCTTGCTCCTCGAACACGCGCTCGAACGATTTGACGGTGGTCGGATCTTCGTCGAAGAGATCGAAGTGCAAGAGCCCTGGGACCGAGCACGAGAAGCCTACCGCGTCGATTACCCTCATCTTCTCGGTTCCAGGGAGGTCGTTGAAAACCACCTGGGTGAGGAATTTCGGGTTGCTGGCGAGCTGTCGAACGACCTTGAAGAAGAGCCTGACTTTGCTGCGCAAATCCCAGGGCATGAAACCAGCAGAGCCAGCCCTTTTGAGCTCCTTCTCCAAGCGCGCGGCGTCCATGTCGATGCCGGTCCGCACCCCGGTCGCGACGACCTCGAGGCGGATCGGGAGCTCATCGAAGGTGGGAATGCGCTGACTCAGGATCGAGCGGATGGTCTTGGAAGCCATGGGGACGAGGTGCATGTCGAACGCCCCGGGAAAACCGAAGCGCGTCTTTCCCGCAAACGGCTTGAAGATGTCCCCCAGATCGAGCTTACGTGGTAGTGCCAACAGTGTGGCCACGCCATCGTAGTCTCTTCGCAGGGCACGCAACAAACCGACCAGCGACCCCATGGACGAGCCAACGATGAGGTCAGGGATGACTCCCATTTCGTCGAGCAGGCTGAACATTCCAAGGTGCGCCATGCCCGAACCGCCACCGCCGCCTAAGACCAGCGCCATTTTTTTGAAGCGAATCTCGCGGTCCAAGCACTCCGCGTTGAACCGGTTGACATAGCGTACGACCAGCGCCGCCCTCATGGTGTCGGTCCGCACGGCGACCAATGGGGCGAGCTTGATCAAATCTGTGGCAGAGGGTTGTGAACCCTCTGGAGCGATCTCCATCAGGTGGTTCCGCAGCCATTGGCGGTAGGCCATCAGGTCGTCCGCTAGGGAGACATCGGTCCCATCTGGGCACCGCAACCAACCGATCTTGGCGAGGTTCACCGCGTAGCGATAAAGCGCCCTGTAGGGCTTGGGAAGTAGAGTCGGGTTCTTGTTGAACGCACGAATCAGCCGTCTCTCGACGGTGATCAGATCCGAGACTCGTGCGAAGTGTAGCGAATAGATGCCCAAGTGTTCGCCAACCTATCTATCTAGAGAAGGATTCGGTCACACTTCACGGCGCCTTCGAACGGCACCGCTGCAAGGTTCACCGCCAAAGCGCGAACACTTCTACGTATAGCAAATTCTTTCAGGCGTGTCGAAAACGGAGCGGAAACGCGAAAGCCCTCCAGAACTACGGTTCTGGAGGGCTCTCGTTGTTAGGTGCGCCGTCCCAACTAGGCTAGTGTAAACCGTCATGACTCTCCATGTTTATTGACTGCAAGGAGCGCCCCCCAATCCTCAGGAATTCTTCAAAAATA
>PFUG01000107.1 GCA_002789955.1 Deltaproteobacteria bacterium CG_4_9_14_3_um_filter_63_12
CCTCGGGGGCCGAACATTCCCCAGCCCAAGGTGCAACCTTGGGCAACCGACGCCCGCCCGCGCGATCCCACAAGTGTACAAACTCCAGTCGGCCCTGAAGGGGCCGCCCATTACAGCCCAACGTGAAACGTTGGGTGAACCGCGCGTGAATGCCCGAACCCACGTCGTCGAACCGCGCGTGAATGCCCGAACCCACGTCGTCGAACCGCGCGTGAATGCCCGAACCCACGTCGTCGAACCGTCTCCAACCGCCTCCCCCCCTCACTCCCGAGACACCTTCTCCAGCGACCGCAGCCGCGCGTTCGGCAGAATCTGGAACCCCGTCACACCCTTGCGCAGCACCGCGATGTTCTGCTCGTGCCACAAGGGGACGTAGGGCAGCTCGTCGGCGAGGAGCTTTTGGGCCTCGGCATAGAAGGGCTTGCGCAGGTTGCGATCGGGCTCGCGGCGCCCCTGCTCGAGCACGGCGTCGAGGCGCGCGTTGGAGAAGGCGCCGCGGTTGCGCCCGTCGCCTTGTGGGTTCTCGTACGGAACCATCGACGAATGGAAGGCGACGTAGAGCAGATCGGGCTCGATGGGGCTTGGCCACTGCAGGCTCGCCAGCTCGAAGTTGCCCGCGTGAACTTGCGAGAAGAACATCCCGAACTCCATCGTCTCGACGCGGATTCCCACGCCCACCTCGCTCAACTGCGCGGCGATCAGCTCGGCGATGGCCTTGCGAAACTTGCTCGCCGAGACCCTGAACGTCAGGTCGAAGCGGGTCTTGGGGCCATCGCCGTCGGGGTCCGGATAGCCTGCGGCGTCCAGCAGCGCTCTTGCTGCGGCGGGATCGGTCGCGTAGCGCCGGACGTCCGGTTCGTAAGCCCAATGGGAGGGGGCGAGCATGCCCGTCGCCTTAGTCGCCAAGCCGCGGAACTTGTAGTCGATGATCTCGTCGCGATCGATGGCCAGCGCGAAGGCCCGCCGCACGCGCACGTCGTCGAGCGGCCGCACGCGGGTGTTGAACATCAGGTAGGTGAACTTGATGGACTCCTCGCTCTCGACGGTCAGACCGTTATCGTCCTCGACGACGGGCAGCATGAGCGGCGTGACGTTGTTCAGGGCCAGGTCTGCGCTGCCTCCCAGCAGGGCGATGAGGCGCGCGTTGTCGTCGCGCACGACTTTGAAGACGAGGCGCGGCTCGTGGGCCGGGCCCAGCACGTAGTCGTCAAAACGCTTCAGCACCACGAGCTGGTCGCCGCGCCGTTCCTGCAGGGCGTAGGCGCCGGCTCCGAGGGTCGCGACGCGGGTCTTGGCGTCGGGTCTGTTCTTGTCCACATCGCCCACCTCGCCACGCGAGACGATGCCCAGCTCGAGAGACATCAAGAAGGGCGCGAAGGGGGCCTCGAGGGTGAAGGTCAGCGTCAGCGCGTCGAGCACCTCGATGTGGTCGATGTGCTTCATCTCGTGCGGCGTGCTCTCGAAGGTGACCCGGACGTCGTCGGCGGTGAGCGGCGAGCCGTCGTGGAAGGTCAGCCCGGGTTTGAGTCTGACGCGGAACTCGGTGGCCGAGACCACCTCGATCGACTCGGCCAGAACCAGCTCAGGAGTGGAATCGACCGTGTCGTACGTCACCAAGCCGGCGAACACCAGCTTCGAGAGCTTGGTCCCGATATCGTCGGTTACAAAGCGCGGGTCGAGGGACTGCGGCGAGGACTCGACGAGCACGACGAACCCCTCGGGGATCTGCTCGCCGGTGCAGCCCGCGAGCGCCCAGGCGCACAGCGCAATCACGAGCCCGTCACGCCCACACCACCGCATCAGAGCCACCCACAGCACGCCCGAGCCCACAAGAATCAAAGGCGAGGGCCAAGAGAGGTCTAGGAGAAGTCTTGCTTCTGGCGAAGCTCCACGTCCAGCTCGTCGGGAAGAAAGTCGAGCCGAGGGGTCCAGGCGAGGGTCAGGTTGGACATCAGCGCCCCGCGCTCCTCGACCCAGACCACGACCGTGTCGAGCAAGTCGCCGATGCGTTTGGCGAGGTGCCAACGGCCTTCCTGCGACTCGGCGTTGTCGTTGGAGCCCATGACCGCGGTCATGAGCCACTCTTCCTTGGACCAAATCTCGCCGACCGAGCTCATGACGAAGGGAGAGGTGCCACGTTGTGGGTGAAAGCGGAAGGAGATGTTGCATTTGAAGACGAGCTCGCCGGAATCCTCGAACTGCAGCGGCAGCACGAGCTCCCCGACGACGTGGTTTGGTTGTCCAACGAACATCACGGTCTGCTCACCCATGGTCATCCTCAAATTGGCGATAGTTGACAGAGACTAGCGTTTCGCTCAGCGGCCAAGTTGATCGTGCCCACATGTGTGCAGGCGCGAGCTTCGGGGACTCTCTCACACTTGCCGGACCGGGACAATGAACGGATGCAACCTCCGAGAAGCCCGTTCGGAGCGGGGTGAGCGCAGGGTTCTTGTGAGTCGGTCCTCGGCGCAGTCCGAGAATCACCGTTGGCGCTTTCCACTTTCCCGCAGTGGGCGAAGTAAGGTAGAGAACAGCTCCAGAACCTGTCAGATGGGAGCCTCTCGATGTCCAAGACCCCAAGATTCGACGAATCTCGCTCGACCCAGCCAGCTTCGCTGTCCCGTGAACCCCAGCTTTGGCGAGGGTTTGGCCGCTCGTCGGCCGTGTTCAGGGCCGCGCTGGTCGCGTTGTTGGCGGCGGCGTTCGCAGCGGCGGGCTGCGGCGAAGACGAGCCCGGCGAGGGGGTTTCTTCAGACGGTGAGCTCGATTCGGTGCTGCCCAACGGTAAGGCCGACAGCCCTTACAGCGACTGCCAGCTCGACGCCGTCTTGCTCCTCGTCAACGACCCGAAGGTCGACGCGGACGTGCTCAAGGCCGCAGGGGTCCACAGCCGCGCGGTGCGCAACCTCATGGACCGCAGAGCGGGCAAAGACCTCGTCGCTGGCACCGAAGACGACACCTTCTTCGCCGACCTCGAGGCCGTGGACGCGGTGCCCTACGTGGGCGCGGCGGCCCTCTCGCAGCTCATCGCCGCCGCCGGCGAGGGCTGCGTCGGACAGGTCTACCCGGACTACGAGACGATCTTCTCGCCGCAGCCCTACGAGGTCAGCCATCTGGCCAAAGCGCGGGAGCTCATCGAGGGCGCCAAGCACAGCGTCGACATCGCGATGTACAGCTTCAGCGACGCCAAGATCCGCTCGGCGCTGGGGGACGCGGTGGCCCGCGGCGTCAAGGTGCGCTTCCTCTTCGACACCGCCAACGAAGACCGCAAGAATCCGGCCGGGACGGGCTCGGCGGCCCTCGAGGCCGTCGGCGTCGACGTCCGCTACGTGAACAAGATCATGCACCACAAGTTCCTCATCGTCGACGGCCCCCAAGAGAGCCCGATGCAGGCGCTCACCGCGACACTGCTGAGCGGCAGCGGCAATTGGTCCAACTCGGCCGGGACCCGATACGACGAGAACACCACACGCGTCAGCGGTTCGCCGGAGTTGCTCCTAAGATTCCAGGCCGAGTTCAATCGCCTCTGGAAGAACTCCCGAGACTTCGTCAGCGCGCCGCTGGTCAGCTTCGAGACGATGCCCATCGATCCGACGCGGATTTTGGACGACCCGAAGGTCGACGCGAAGTTCACCTCGGCGAACTTCACGACCTACGTCTCCTCGCGCAACGGACCGACGTTCACCGTCGAGGCAGGGCGCGACGAGATCGCCGACAAGCTCGTCGAGCTCATCGATGGCGCCGAGGTCTCCATCGAGCTCGCCTCGGGGCACCTGCGCTCCCGCAAGGTCTCCGAGGCGCTGCTGCGCAAGCGCGTCGAGCGAAAAGACCTGCCCATCCGCATCTATCTCGACGGCCAGGAGTACATTTCGGAGGGGACACAGGCCGTCCAGGAAGCCGAGCTCGCCGACTGCCTCGTCGACGCCCAGACCGAAAAGCAGAACCAAGACTGCTTGGACAAGGGCTACCTCTACTCGTTCGAGATGCAGCGCGCTGGCATCGAGCTGCGCTTCAAGCACTATGCGTATCGCTGGCACTACGCCTACGCGCCGCAGATGCACGACAAGTTCCTGATTGTCGACCATAAGGTCGTGGCCTCCGGCAGCTACAACCTCTCGGACAACGCTGAACACGGCACGATGGAGAACAGCATCCTCTACGACGCCTCCCGTTTCCCGGTCTTGGTCGAGGGCTTCGTCGAAAACTTCGATTCCATGTGGGAGCTCGCGCGCGCCGATGAGACCTACGAGAAGCTCATGGCCGAGATCGAGACGGGTACTGGCCCAATCCCCATCGTCTATGACGCCATGTCGTTGACTTGGGCGCAGGTGACGGCCCTCAAAGAGGCGCTCCGCGACCATTGCTCCGACCTCGAATCCGACGCGTTTCGAACCTCACCCGAGAAGCACTACACCTGCACTCGAGTGCCGTAACGCCGCCCATCGTCACCGCCCATCGGCACGGCGCGACGGGTGTTCGCCACCCTTACCGCTCCAGAACCCCCAAGCGTCGACAGCACCGCGTCAGATTGGCTGCGGAGCTGTCTTTTAGGAGTGAATCATGAAGTTAACCCAGAAGATGCAAGATGCGCTGAACCATCAGCTCAACTGCGAGATGATGTCGTCGTACCTCTACCTCGGCATGTCCAATCGCCTCATCGAGCTCAACTTTGTCGGGGCGAGCCAGTGGATGCGGATGCAGGCAGAGGAGGAGCTGGTTCATGCGATGAAGCTGTACAGCTACCTGCAAGACCGCGGCGGCCGGGTGAAGTTGGCTAACCTCGAGGCCACGCAAGAGGCCGGGCATTGGAACGACATGGTCAGCGTCTTCAAGGCCGCGCTGGCCCATGAGGAGCTCATCTCGACGAACTTCTACGAGATGGTCGACCTCGCCTTGGCCGAGCGCGACCACGCCACGAACAACTTGCTGCAGTGGTTTGTGGCCGAGCAAGTCGAGGAGGAGGCGACGTTGGTGACCCTCATCCAGAAGCTCGAGCTCGTTGGAACCAGCGGGCCTGGGCTCTTTTTGCTGGACCAGGAGCTGGCGACGCGAGTCTCCATCGTCACCATTCAAACCGCTCCCTAAGTGGCTCAGCTTCACTCGCTTCGGGGAGTTCGCTGCGTCGGGCGCCGTTTGGGCGACGCACCTCACCTGCAGAAGCAGGCCAGCTCGGCAAGATCTGGATTGCGGCGAGCGCTCGCAACAGTTATGCTCTTGGCCGCGTCGAAACGGCGCACTTTGCCTTCGTCCTAGGAGGGCACGAGGAATGAGACAACAGCTGGTCAAGATCGCGCGTACGGACGCGAGCTGGCTCGCCTCGAGCCCGCTCTGTTCCGACTGGCGCGCGAAATCCGCTCGCTGAGCGAGCGGCGCGGAAGCGTCGCAGAAGGATTTGCCATGAAACTCTACAGCAGCAAAATCAAACCCATCGCTCAGGAGATGACCCGCGCGCTCATCAACCAGGAAGCCATCGAGGTCGACGACGGCAAGGCAGCGGAGGTCGAGCTGGACATCGAGTCCACCCTCAAGGAGTACCTGCGCTTCGACCGTGAAATCAACGACGAGGCGCGCGCCTTGGTCGAGAAGCGAGGGCTGGACTACAGCGCCTTCGGACGGACCAAGCGAGACCTCGCCAAGCGAGAGAACTTCGGCATCGGAGAAGACGCCCTCGCCTGGATCATGGACCAGCTGATCGAGCTGCTGCTCTACACCCCGCACGTCGAGGAGGTGTACTTCGAAGACAATAAGCTGCGCTTGGTCATCCGACCGATCCTGCGCAAGCACATGGAAGTTGACGAGGATCTCGACGAAGAGGTGCGCAAGCGCATCAAGAACTTGAGCGAAGGCAGCACCTCCTGGGACATCAAGTACGAGCAGGTGATGAAAGACATGAAGCGGCGCAAGGGTCTGGAAGACTAGACAGGTCGCTTTGCGTGAGGGAGCCAAGAAACGACGAAGGGCGCAGCATGCTGGGCCCTTCGTCGTTTCCAGGGATTGTCGTTCAACGCCGCCGCCGCGTTGCCCACAGCCCCAGCAGCAGCCCGGACAGCGCGCTCAGCAAACCCTTGGACAACGGGCGTTTCGCGGCGCTGACGGCGCATGAGCAGCCGTCCTCCTTGTTCTTGGGCGGCACCGACGCGTCGGGCCCGATGTCGGCGACCTCCACCGCCTCCGCCGCGCCTTCGACGGGGACCTCGGCGAGGTCCATGGGGTCCTCGACGACCCCCTCCGCGACGTCGGGCTCGGCCTCGAGCTCCTCCGGCGCCAGCTCAGGCTCAGGCTCGAGTTCTGGCTCGGATGGCGCCACGCAGACTCCTTCGGAAGCCAAGGCGGGAGCGAGCAGCTCGGCGGCGAGCGCGGCGATCAGGTCATGGCGCTGTTGCGCGTCGGCGATGGCCTCCAGCGGGAAGCCAGCGGTGATGATGTCTCTCCCCACCGCTCGAACGGCCGCCGCGCCTCCGTTGTCGTAGGTCAGCACAACCTCGCCACCAGGGGCCACATCTAGAAGATCGGGGTATTCGACGCAGACGGCGTCCGCGGAGCAATCCCCGAACACGAGCGAGGAGTCCAACGCGTAGCGTGAGGCGTCGACGACGGTCGAGCCCGCGTCGTCGTTGAGGTAGCGGGCGCCGAGGACGCCCTCGAAGAAGGCCTTCTCCTCGACCGTGCCTCGCTCGACGAGGTGCCAACCGAGCTCGGCGCCGCTGATGACCAGCGGAGTGCCACTGGCCGTGAGGAGGTCGATGGCCTGGCGCTGGCTTGGGTCCACGCTCAGGCGACGCGTCGAGGTCTCGCTGGTCGCCCAGACGACGAGGTCGTAGTGGGCCCACAACACGGCCTCCTCGACGGCCTCGTCGAGGGCGGTGTCGAAGCCGGCGCCGGCGAGGGCGTCGGTCAGGGCGGGGCCGTAGATGCGGGTGTAGCTGCGTTGGTTGACGGGATCGGCCTCGAGTTGGCTCTCTCGGTCGACGCCATCGACATAGAGGAGGCGTGCACCGCCCAAGCTCGGGCGTTTCCCGCCGACGATGGCGCTGTCGAGGCTCTCGCCGCCGTCGTTCGCCGCGCTGACCTTGACGTAGAGCGTGTCGCAGTCGGCCAGGGGCAAGACCACCTCGGTGGCACCTTCGACGACGACGGGCACCGGCGAGAAGAGTACGCCGTCCGCGGAGAGATAGACGTTGAAGCGGGTAGGGCTGGCCTGAGTCGCCAGAGGATCCTCTACGGCGCGCCAGCGCACGTGCAGCCCTTCGACCGTGGTCGTGGCGCTGACGTGCGTCGGAGAGAGCGGTGGGAGCGGGGCGTTCGGGCCGTTGAGGGCACGGATCAAGCCGACGAGCAGGCCGCGTGCCACGTCCTGGCGATACTCGAGGGTGCGGAGCAGCGAGGCGTCGTAGGCGGTGTCGTGGTAGGCGACCTCCATGAGGGCGGCGGGGACGCTCACGGGGGGGCTGATGTTGTGGGTGTTGACGTCCTCGTACCAAGCGTTGCGGATGGCCCTCAGCTCGCCGAAGTTTGCGCCGATGACGCCATGGTCGGTCCAGGCGGGATCCCAGTTGGCGCGAACCCGCGCGACGACTTCGTTTTGCAGTGAGTTGGCCAGCTCCATTGTCCCAGGCGGCAGGTTGGTCTGCGCGAAGTTGGCCGGCCAGGCCGACTGGGCGACCCACATTTCCGGGTACCAGACCCAGGTCGAGGTGCCGGAGCTGGTGCAGCAGTTGGTGTGCAGCGCCAAGTAGACGTCGGCGTGCCGATAGAGGGCGTAGAGCGGTCGCGCGGACACGTCGTTGACCAACAGCCAGGTGGGGGCGCCCAACCAGGTCAGAAACGTCTCCGCAGACTCCTGCCAGCGTGGCAATCCAGAGGGGGTACCGGCGGAGCTCTCGAGCTCACCCATGCCGCCGCCCACGCGAATCGCATCGGCGATGATGACGCGGTCGGTCGGGGTGCCCTCGTTGGAGAGAGTCACTTGATAGTTGACGCCAGCCTCGAAGGGGAAGACGCCGAGATGCCGCCAAAAATCGGAGGGTTCGCCGGGCGTGTCGGAGGCCGGCGGGATGTTTGGGTAGACCGAGGCGGCGAAGGTTTCAACGAGCGTGTCGTCCTGCGGCAGGGTGCCGACGGTGGCGCCGCCGAGGTGGCTGACGGTGATTTTAGCCGCCGCAGAGCGATTTGTTCCAGACAGGAAGTAGAGGTAGATTGGGTAGTTTCCGCTCTTGCTGACACTGAACGTCCAGGTCGCGGTGGCGGTCTCGGTGTCGGAGCCATAGGCGTAGCGATAGGTGCCGCCAAATCCGGCCGCGCCGCCTGCGCTCCAGGCGCCGGTCTCGGCGTATGGCGCGGCGGGCCCGTCATTGTCGACGACCACGGAGACGTCGGCGAAGGAGCGTTCGCGAATGGGGACGATCTCGCCGCCAGCCCTTTCGAGCATGGGCAGCAGGAATTCGATGGCCCACTGAGAGGTGTGGATGTCCTCGCGAAGCCCCTGCGTGATGCCCCGCTGAAAGTCCCAAACGCCGCCGCTGGTCTGGATGCCGTGGCCTGGGCTCATGGCGATGCGTTTGCCGGCCAGGGCGCCAGGCCTGTGGGGGCTGAGGCTCGTGAGGTGCGCGGGCGCTTGGAATTTGGCGTAGCGGTGGTAGGCCAGGGCGGCGCGCTGCAGGATCTCGGCGGAGACCTCCATGCCAACGGCTTCCTGAGGCTTTGGGGTGCCCGTCACGGCCGGAGGCGGCTCGGTCGGGGGCTCGGCCAGCACAGGGCCGCCCAGAGTGAGCGCCAGCGAGAGAATTGCGAGACGAACGAGGTGTTTGGGTGCCATTTCTAGACCTTCGTCGAGGCGGAAACGAAGAAGCAGAGGGTAGTAAAACTGCGACGTCGTAGGACAAAGAATCGGCTTCATGTGGAACTGAAGCAAAAACGAAAGCGGGTCCTGCCCGAAGGCTGGACCCGCTTGGTCGTGAAGCGAGAGAGCGCTTACTGGGCTTTGGCTGCGGCGGCGTTCTCGTTGTGCGCGTCCGCAAAGAAGACCGCGAACTTGCCCAGGGTGTTGAGCTCGCCGTAGCTCCAAGCGCTGATGTCGGTGACGTCGGTCTCCAAGGTCCTCATGGTGGCCACATCGGCGTCGGTGCCGTAGTAGGACAAGCAGATGAGCGCGACGAGCTTCTCGACGGTCCGCGTGCTCTTTAGGTAGTTGCGAAACTTGTCGAGAGGGATCTTGTTGTCGAGGTAGACGCCGATGGAGCGGCAGAAGGCTTTGGACTCTTCGACGAAGTATTCTTGCAGGTTGAACTGCGAAGCCAGGGGGTGGTCAGCCGGCATTTTGACGGCTTCAGGATCGTCCGGGAGGCCGAGGAAGACGTGGTCGACGCCGCCTTCGAGGGCGACCTTGAGAAGAGTGCGAGCACACATCCAGCGGTTGAAGCCCGAGCGATCTTCGCGGAGCACCTTGCCGCAGACGGAGATGCCTTCTTTGGTCTGCACCTCGGTGTAGTACTCGTTGATGATGATGTCGCGCAGGATGTTGAGTCCTTCGGTCTTGTAGTCGGGGTCGAGCAAGATGCGTTTGGCTGGCTCCTTGAGGACCTCAGATTTGTTGGTGGTGTAGGGGATGGCGTGTGCCTCGTAGAGGTTGGGGTAGGACTTGTCGATCTGCTCCGCGAAGAGCTTGGCGATGGCCTCGTCGGTCTCGGCGAGGTTCAAACCGCTGGCGAGGTCGACGATGCCCATGATGTCCTGTTGGAGCTTGTTGCGCCGCTCGTCGGTCTGGGCGGTCGCGAGCTTTTCGAAGCGGTCGTTGAGCACGTTCATGATCACGGGAAGTCCCATCGCGCCGGTCTCCTCGAGGATCTTCGTGCGGTCGGCGTCGCCGACGGTTTCGAGGGGACGCCAGAAGTTGTCGCCGTCGAGCCATTTGATGAGCAGCGCTCTGAGGCGAGCGCGCAGCTCGTCGCTAGGGCCGGTCTGAGCGAGGTAGTAGGCGCCGTCTTTCGCGCGGAGCTGGGCGGCTTGGTCGTCGCCCTCCATCATCTTCTCGAGCTGCGCGACGGCCTCTTCGGTGATCTTACCTCGCTCGGCATCAGGCAGTTCCTTGAGGATCGGCATGAGGTTGCTGCCCTCCCCCTTGCGCACGAGGACCATGACCGCCTCGACTTTCACCTCGAGGGTGTTCTCGGCGAGGATGAACTCCTTCATCTTCTCTTTGCGCCCTTTGGCGTTTTCCCACTTCCGAACATCGTCGATGTCGGTCTTACAGCCGACGGCCGTGACGATCGTAACGAGAGTGAGCAACAGGACAATGACACGGTTCATGAGCGCAGGCATGAGGTCTCCTCGGTTCATAGGGTTCGCGCCGAGAGGTCGAGATTCGCGGGAACTCCCTTGGGTTGTGGAGCGCATTGATGGTCACAGGCGAACTGACAGCGTCGCGAGCGGGCAAAATATCAACCTGAGGGACGCAATGCAACGCGCTGGCAGGTGGAATCGCGACGGGCGAACGGGCGTGAGCATTTCCGGCGAATTGTCGAGCGGACGAGCGATTTTCGCACCGCAATCGAAACGCAACGAAAATCGGTCGTGAGCAAGCGAGGCCATACACCTCGGAGCCGTAAGGGCATCAGAGCGCGCTCGTTCGGATCACCGGGTCGGGAGGGCACTCAGTGACAAGATGGGCGCCCGAAAGCTGTACCGACCAGGGCGCCTTGCCTTATGATGTTCGAAGCGGTTGACTGGAGTTGCTGCAAAAGCCCGTTCGCGACTTACTTTTCGTTGCATTTGCTCGGCGCACGCTCCACAGAGAGGCGGTTTGGCAACGGCAGCGATCCACCTGAGTGGACTTTTTTGTGCGTCCGCTTAGAACTTTCCGTGAGGCTCACCGTTGTTCTTATCTGTGCTCGGACGCTTCTTTGGCCGCTCACAAGGGGAACCTGAAGTCCCTCTGACGGAGCTCGCCGACGAAGACTTGATGCTCGAGTTTGGTAAGGGCAACCCGGCGGCTTTCGAGATCCTCTTGAAGCGCCACCAGGCCCCGGTCTTTCGCTACATTTTGCGCTTCATCTCCAACCGCGCTCAGGCGGAGGAGCTCTCACAGGAGGTGTTTCTCAGGGTCTGCAAGGTAGCAGGACGCTATTCGAAGAAGGCCAAGTTCACCACTTGGCTCTACACCATCGCCCGCAACCTCTGCATCGACCACAAACGACGGACAGTGAATCGTGTCGAGCTCTCGCTCGAACGAACCGGTGAAGAGGACGATCGGTCCCTGGCCGACCGCTTGCCCGACACGAACAGGATCATGGCCAGCAGTGAATTGGTGCGAGACGAGTTCAGGCGAAAACTCGAAGAGGCGCTGGCGACCCTGCCAGACGAGCAACGCGAGGTCTTCACGATGCGTGAGTTTTCCGGGCTCAAGTTCAGAGAGATCGCCGATGTCCTGGAGGTGTCAGAGAACACGGTCAAGAGTCGAATGCGCTATGCACTCGAAACACTCCGCGGACACCTCGCCGCATACAGCGACTTCAGCTTCGATGCCGACGATTCGTCCGAGGCCCAACACATGAGGTAGGCGGCTCCCAGAGTTCGCCGAGCCCTTCGGATCTTGCAGAACAGAACACACTTCCAACGTTGAACGCACTCATCTCGAGCCGCCACGACAACCCAGGCGGCCGGGAGTCGAATCATGAGCGAACCACATCCCAACAACGAGCTCGTCTCTCTCCTCTACGGAGAGCTCGATGAGACCGAGGCGCGAAAGCTCCGCGTTCACTTGGACTCCTGTGCAGAGTGCATGCGGACGTTCGAGGAGTTCAGCGTCACGCGCAGAGCTTACCAAGAACTGGCCAGCGAGGACCTTCCACACCCCACGACGACCGCCAACATCCTGCGTGAGGCTCGCCTCACTGCCGACAAAATCGTTCGCGCCAAAGAGGAGACCGCTCGCTTTCCGTTCCTGCCAACGTTCGCCTTCGGCGCGCTCATCGTGCTGCTGGGAGTCGGGACCTGGGTCATCTTCAGCAATCCCATCCAAGCCCCCAGCCCTGCCGACGACACCAATAGAGGTTCTGTGGTCGCGCGTGGCTCCGAGGCCCCCATCGAAGACGAGATGGCTCGTCGCTTGGACGATCCCCGCCGAGCCGACGACAACCTAGGCGCCATCGAGGCGGAAGAGACGGCAGAAGGTGGCGAGGAGACCCAGCAGAAGAGCGCGGAGCCCGCCAACAGCGAACCCGTAGCAGTGGAGCTCCCCACCGCGGTCGCCGCCGACGAGCCCGCAGACCTCTCCGCTGGCGACTCCATGAAGGACTCGAAGGCCGGCGCCAAGTTCGACGCCTTCCGCAACAAGAAGGGGGCCCCGCAAAAACAGTCCAGCGGCGGCAAGGCCGACCTCGCAAAGGCCCCCGTTGCCGACATCGCACCAACGCTGGCCGAGAACACGACCTCCAAGACCACCGCCGCGAAGCCGGCCGAGAAGGTCGTCGCCACCGAGCCGCGAGCCAACGTCGACCAACAGGTCCAAAAAGCCCAGGAGCCACCTGTGCCGCGCGACCTCGACTCCATCGCCATGAATCGCGCTGGGGCGGCCTCTGTTGGGACCGGCGGGGCCCTCGACACCTACTCCGCTCCCAGCACACAGAGCCCCTCCTCCATGGGCGCCAGCAACGACCAGGTCCTCGATGGAGGCTCCTTCAGCGTCACGCCCCAGTCCGCCAACTTCGATCGCGTCTCGCAGGTCTACGGGTCCGACATCGACACCAGCGTGCTCGTCAACACTGTCGGGACCTACGAGCAGGGACTCGTGCAATACCAAAGTGGGCGATACACCGACGCCATCGCTGCCTTCACCAGCGCCATCAGCGCTGGGGACCAGGCGGTCGACGCCACCTACTATCGCGGCCTCACGTTCCAGAAGCTCGGGCGCCACCTCGACGCCATCAAAGACCTGCGGACCATCGTCGAGAACCACCTGAGCTACGGTAACTACCGCAACGCCCAGCTCGCCCTCGGCGATTCGCTTCTCGCCGTCAACAGCATCGACGACGCCCAATCCATGTATCAAGCCGTCGCCGACGCCGGCGGCAGCACCGCCGACATCGCGCGGACGCGCCTCGCTGAGCTGGAGACGGTTCAAGGCGGTGGAACAGGGGCGGACACCGCCTCGGCGCGCAAGGAAAAGAAGAAGGCGTCCCGCTCCAAAATGCCCGCGAAGGACAACAAGATGAAGTCCGAGAGCTTCGACGACATGGAACAGGCCGTCGAGCCCGCAGCCACGACCTACTGAGCGAAGACGCAGTCGCGAGTGCAGGGACCCGTGGTGGCTCACATCGAGCCGCTCCAGGAAACGAGCGAAATCCGCGCTGCGGCCAGCGGGTCGTGCAACAGAGGGTTGACTCCAGTGCGCCGCGTTGTCACGCTGCGGTCAACGCTGTCTATCGACGCAGACACCGTGATAAACCAACGGAGGTTGCTCGCCGAGACCCGATCTCCGACCGCCAACCCGCCGGACTATTGCACGGACCTTTGGACATGCTCAAAACCACGTCGCTGTCGCGAAGTTCACTCTTTCTTTTCGCTGCAGCCTTGTTCCTCGTCAGCTGCGCTGACGAAGTCAAACCCTCATTGCGGCCCTTAGAGGGCGCACAGGTGAACGTGAACGAGATCCTGCGCATCGAGCTGTCGGTGAACAACCCCGATGGTTTGTCGCTGGAGTACTCGGTCGCCGCCCCAGACCTCCCCAGCTTTGCCGACGTCACCTCGCTGGTTGGCAGCCCACAAGGCGGGGAGTTCCGCTGGACCCCACTCTCGAGCCACGTCGGCATGCATGAGCTGGTCTTTACCATCAAGTCGTCGGCCGGCTCCGACAGCAAGTCGGTCCTCGTTGAGGTCATCCCGGCCAACAGCGCCGCGCCGATCTTCTTGCGCCCTGGATTCGGAGGCACCTTCGATTTGGCCAAGAACCCCTGTGTCACCTTCGACATCGAGGTGCGCGACGACGACAGCTTGGACGTCGACATTCGACCCCGAGAACCCCTGCCTACCGGCGCAGTGATGCGCAAGGTCAACGACAACTCCAAGCGCTCCGACTTCGAGTGGTGTCCCACGGTCGACCAAGTCGAGCGCTCTGTGCGCTGGAACATCGAGTTCGAAGCCGACGACGGCGAACACTCGCCGCCGACGCCGCACGACTACCTCGTCGTCCTCAGGACTCCGACCAAGACCAACTGCCCTGGCCAACCCCCGGCGCTGAGTGTAACCAGCCCTTCGTCTGGAACCACCCTCTCGGGGGTGGGAGGCTACCCTGTCGAGGTGTCTGTGAGTGACGATCTGGGCGTGCGCGACGCGCCAGTCCTGCATTACACGACCAACGAGCCCAGCTCCCCGGCCGACCTCAACGACTTCGATCAGCAGCGGCTCTTCGCGGACCAAGGCGGCGGCACGTGGCGAGCGATCATTCCCCCGCTCGACCTTGCGGAAGGGCAGGAACAAACGATCACCTTCATCGTCGATGTGACCGACAACGACGATCCAGCAGGCACCAGCTGCGACCACACCACCGAGAGCACAATGGTCAGCTTCAACGCTCGCGGCGCGGGGGCCAACGTCAAAGCTCAGAACTGTGAGTTCTGCAGCGCTTCAGCGCAATGCGAGTCCGGAGTCTGTTCGGCAAACGGCGGCGGCCGCTGTCTGCCCGCCTGCTCGGGCAGCTGCACCCTCGGGACCTGTCAGTCGACCGCCACCATCGATGGCAACACCATGGACGCCTGCGGGCCCGCGGCGGTGGTCTGCGACGGCCGGCCAGCGGGAGACTGCACGAACGACAGCAGCGAGCCCAACGACAGCGTGGCAGGCGCGATCGCGCTCTCCAGCGGCGTCGACGCGACCATCTGTCCTAAGGACGTCGACTACTGGAAGATCACGGCGAGCGTCGACAGCGACATGGTCCTGGCTCTCAACGGCTTCGACACCGCCACCGCCGACCTCGATCTGGCGCTGCTCGCCATGGACGGCAACTTGATCGAGGTGTCCGGAGGGGAGGGCGCCAGCGAGTCCATTCAACACTGCATGCTGAGCGGGACGAGCGCAGTCGCAGCCGTTTTCGCCTACTCCGACACGGGCTACAGCGCCTACTCTCTGTCGGTAACGGCCTCACCGGGCGCCTGTTGCACGAACGACCAGTGGGAGCCTGACAACACCCCGTCCCAGGCCTCGCAAATCCCGACAAGCGGCGACTTCGACGGCACGATCTGCCCGTCGGACATCGACTTCGTCTCCTTCAACGTGACCGGCCCCAAGACCCTCGATGCCATCATCATCTTTGATGAGACGATGGCGGACTTGGACCTCGAACTCTACGGGCCCGATGGTGCCTTCATCGAGGGCTCGTGGACCGAGAGCGGACAAGAAGAGATCATCAAAGACCTGTCGGTGGCTGGGACCTACCTCCTCAAGATTGTGCCCTACGGCGAGGGGACGACGGCCTACATTGGGCAAGTGTCCCTCACGGACATCAGCGGTTGCAGCTCGACCGCAAGCTGCCCGCTCTTCAACGTCTGCAGCGCCGGGGAGTGTGTCAGCGACCGCTGTGATGGCGCGACGCCTTGCCCCACCGCTCACGTCTGCGCGACCTCGGGCCCGGGCTTCTCTTACGGCTATTGCGGAGCGAGCTGCACGACCAACACCACGTGCCGCACCGGCGAGGCTTGCAAATGGTTCGCGGCAGGCCGCGGCTGCGGGCAGACCGGCACCGGACAAAACGGTGACCCCTGCACCTTCTTCGAGAACTGCGGGTCACAGCGAGATTGCGTCGCGATGCCCGCTGGCTACTGCGCGCGAGTCGGCTGTCAGAGCAACGCGGATTGTGAGTCGAACACCTTCTGCTCTGAGGTAGGTGGACAGAATATCTGCGTGCGGCGCTGTGGTGGCGCCGAGCCGGCGTGCCGTCTGGCGGACGGGTACACCTGCAAGTCATTGCCGGTGGTCGGCGGGAGCACGGACATGGGGTGTACCGCTCCATGAAATGGGTTTCGAGTGGTTTGGTCGATTTCCTGAACTCGAATGGTGACACGAGAATTGTCGGGGCGTGGAGGAACTGGATGAGTGGCTCGAAAGCCTTGTTCATTTTGGTCGCATCATTTCTCGGTCTGGGCTTCCTCGGCTGCGCCGAGGAGGTGAAACCGTCCCCCGTCGCGAAATCAGGGCTTGAGATCACGGGGCTCGAGGTTCCCGAGCCAGTGCTCGAGGGCAGCACGTTGCTGATCGCCTCACGCGGCTTGGACCCGTCCAGCGAAGGACGTCGACTGCGGATCGAGGTCCTCGAGTCCGGCGCGCGGGTCGTACTCGATGAAGTGGACGCGGACGCGCGGGTCGGCCAGGCCTTCCTCCTGGACCACGACGCCTTCCAAGGGATTGGAATGGGGCGCCACGATGTCAGCCTCATCCTGATTGAGGGGGAGCGAGAGAGCGCACTCTTCCCCTCGGTCCTGACGCTCGTCAGCGAGCTCTCCGTCAACCTGAACTCGGGCATCGACGGAACCTACTTCCGCAACGACGGCGCCATAGTCATCGGCAGTGGCTTCCTCGCTGCCGAGGAGGGAAGCGTCGAGGCAGAGATCGTCGGGGAGTTCACCCCCGAGCAAGGGGCGCCGACCACGGTCTACACCAAGCTCCCAGTGAAATTGGTCGAGCCGTTGGACCGTACAAGGGGAACCGTCACCTTGACCACGGCCATCGGCGGGTTCCGGCCGGGGACGTTCGAGGGAACCATGACCCTGAGCTCGGACCTCGTGGGAGGGCACACGAGTCGCTCCGGCGAGCAGCCCGTGCGCATCGACTTCATCCCTCCCGCGCTCTTCGATTATGGGCCTACCGACCCCTACCTCGGGCAGATTATCACCGTTCGCGGGGGTGGGTTCCTAGGCGCAACCGATGCGGCCACTGGGGACGAAGCCACCGTCTTGCTCTTCGAAGGGGAGATCACCCCAGCCGCAGGGGGGGCCGCCACCCCCTTTGGCCCAAAGGAGGCCGTCGCGGTCTTCGTCTCCGGGCAAGAGGTGCAGCTCGGGCTCGACGTCGAGGTCGAGGGCGAAACCCTGATTTCCAGCTTCTTCGGGGTCTCGCGTGGCACCTTCTCCGGGCAGGTGACCCCCATCGTCATCAAGGGCACCGATGACCAACGCGGAGACGCCATCCCCATCGAGGTCAAGTTCAGCGGCGTGCGGCAGATCGTCCAGGTTCGGTTCCTGCCTGGGATGTACGACAGCCTGCGCTACTTCGGACTCTCCTCGGCGGCGACTCAAGTCACAGAGGCCGCGCTGCAACGCATGCGGGACATCTACCAAGACTACTCCGTGGAGTTCGTCACCGAGCCGCCCGCCGACTTCCTCCCCAGCGCCATTGCCACCCTCGAGGTGGGTGGACCCGACCCCAATGGGTTGGGCCTCTTCGGCTACGACAACACGCCTGGCAAGGACATCGGCAACCTCCGCCTCTTCGACTCGATCGGCGGCACCAACGCCGAGACGCAAGCCGACAACTACCCCGGCTACGGCGGGGTCTTCATCGAGTCGATCCTGTATTGGTCGTCGCATCCTGAGCTGCCATCGGCCATCCCAGGGGCGGGCCCGGAGCCCGACCCCCTCTTCGACGAGATCTTCGACCCCGTCCGTAGCGAGCCGGCGACGCTGGTCGAGGCCGAGTCGTCGTCGACCGAAGGGCGCGTTGGCATGGTGCAGCGTGCGATCCGCGCCTTGGGCTCGATCATCGGCGAGACCTCGGCGCACGAGCTCGGACACAGCTTGGGCCTGGCTCAACCGCTCGGTCCCCGCGACGCCTACCACTCGGCCTTCCCTGGTGAAGGTTGCCTGATGGACGGCGGGTCGTTCCGCGAGCTGGGCGAGCGCATGGGCGAGCCAGGCTACCCAGAGACCCACTTCTGCAACGACGAACCGGAGTACTTGGGCGACATCCTGCCCAACTGAGCCAAGCCGCTGCGAGAATTCTCTCGACTCTCAAAGGTAACTGGCTTCTCTCAGCGGCCAACCACATCGATTTCGATGTCTGGAGGTCAACGGTCAGCAAAAGAATTCGACCGCCAGCAACGAACGACGCCGCGTCCTCCTCCAAGAACGCGGCGTTGTTGCGCGCTTCCTGCGCGCAACCCTTCGGGTTTATGCGACTCTCCGCCATCCCTGGCTGCGAGTTGTTGTTTGTCCTATGGCCGGCCGCCTACTTGACGAGCCCGTAGATGCCCATCACCTGAAAGAGCGGGTCGTCCGAGTTGACCTGGGCCAGGAAAATGGCCTCCGTCTTGGACTTTTCGTAGCTCAACAAGGTGCGTAGCCCCATGAGTCGGAGCTTGCGGTCCGTGTTCTCGAGGGCGCCCTTGATGCGGTCGAAGTCATCGGCTTCGGCGTAGGTGGCTAGGCTCTGCAGGGCGAGGTTGGTCACGTCCTTGTCGGAAGAGAGGTCGACCGCCTTGCGCAACATCTCGATTCCTGGTCGCCCTTTGGCGATGGCGCTCTTCACGAGCCCGAGCGCCAGCTCGGAGCGCGTGCTGCGCAGGACCTCTTCCTCGAGCTTGGTCTTGGTCGCCTCGGGGAGCGTGGCGAGGGTCTCGAAGAACGCGTCGTCGGGGGCGTTCGCGACCTCCTTCTTGAGTCTCTCACCGTAGACGACGGGGTCGATCTGGAAGAGCGCGACGATGGCTTTCCAGCGCACGAGCGGATCGGGATCTTGAGCGACGTACTCGATGGCGCTGGTGGCGTCGATGGCCTTGAGCGCGACGAGCGCGTCCATGGCGGCGAGACGCAGGTCGTTGTCTCGCTCGGTCATCATGAACTGCAGGTTGCTGACCACGGAGCTGTCACCGATTTCGCCCATGGAGCGGATGAGCGCGAGCTTCACGTCCTTGTCGGCCTCTTTTTGCAGGGCGTCGGTGATCGTCGAGATGGCGGCCGGATCCTTGAGGAGCCCGAAGGAGATGGCGGCGTTGAGGCGGATGGCCTGCGAGCCGTCGGTCGCCATGGGGACGAGATTGGCGAGGAAGCTGCTGTCTCCCGAGTAGCCGATGGCGGCGGCGGCAGCGACGCGGTCGGCCTCGAAGCTGCTGGCGAGTTTGGCCTGTAGGATCTGCTTGGAGCGGTCATTCTTCGCCGTGGCGATCACGGAGAGCATCTCATTGTACTGCTCCTGCTCGAGGGGAGGGTTGTCGCCCTCGACGAGCGGATAGAGCACCTCGAGGAGGTTGGCCGAGCCGAACTCCTTGAGGAGCACGATGCTGGCTATGTCCTTGGGGTTCTCTTTGACGCGCGCCTCGAGCAGGGGGACGATCGCCGGGTGTTTGACCGAGAAGAGGATGGCCTCTGCGGCCTTCTTGACGGCCTCATCCTTGTCTTCGAGAGCCGCAGCGACGGCCTGCAACGAGTCGTGGCTGTTGATGGCCTTGGCCAACTCGAGCCCAACCAGACGCCCGGCGGCCTCTTTCGATTTGAGCTGCGCCTTGACGACCTCAAGAGCCTGCTCTCGCGGGTACTTGAGCAGAACCTTGAGCAGAGGATCCCTGACCTCGGCAGCCTTGATGGCAGTGACCGAGCTGGTCAGTGCGTAGAGCGCGTCGTCTCCGTCGCGGGCGATCCAGGTGAAGACGGCGAGCCGAAGGGGCTCATTGGCCGGCTTTTTCAGGACGTTCTTGAGGAGCTGGGTCTGGGTCTCGAGGGGCAGTGGCTGCAGCAGCTCGGCGATGGTCAGGTCGAGCGTGTCGGCTTCTGCGGCGGCCAGCTCTTTCTCGATCCCGCTTGTGCCAGCCTTCTCACCGCGCAGCGCTAGGGCGACCAACGCGCCGTGCTTGACCACGGGATCCACGTCGGTGGCATATTTGGAAAAGGTCTTGAGCTCTTTCTTGTCGACCATGGCTCCCAGGGCCAACACCGCAAGTCGCCTCACCTCCTTTTGCTCGGAGCTCAGGTTGGGTTCGAGCTTGGTGCGCAGCTCGGTCAACTGCTCGGGAGTCAACTCGGCTCGACCCTCGGCCGAGCCCACCAAAACCGCACCGAACACCGCCACAGCGGTGAGTGTGCAGAGGAAAGAACGTGGATTTCGCATTTCGCCTCCGAAGGTCGGACGAGGGAGTCGGTTCTGGATCAGCCAAAGTACTCGACGAGCTTGTCGTCGATGCGCTTCTCGACCTTGCCCATGAAGGGCTTGGCGAGCAGGCTCAAGTTCAGGACGATGCTGACCTTGGTGTCGTTGACAGTGAAGTCACCCTTGAACATCTTTCCGGTGACCTTGGCGGAGGTGCGATCGCGGTTCCACTCCACGTTCGAGACGAGCATCGGATAGGTCTGACGTACATCTTCGACGATCCCTTCAACGGTCTCTTTGGCCTTGTCGAGGGACATGTTGTGAACGCGTTCTCTGGAGAGTGTGGGCATCTCGGCTCCTCTTGGACATTTCGCTTCGGTTTGGGACGAGGACGGTCAGGTCGCCATCCCGTGTTTTTTCAGCTTGTTGACGAAGGTGCTCCGCTTCAGCTCCAGAGCGCGTGCGGCCTCCGACTTGTTGCCATCGGCGCGTTCGAGCGCGACCTCTAGCAACCGGCGCTCAAAGCCTTCGTAGGTGCCTGATAGCAGGTCGACATCGCCAGTCAAAGGGATCAGTGACTCGACCCCATCAGCTCGGGAACCGGGGCGTTCGACTTGACTGAGCAGCGCTTCTTGTTCGGCCAGCTGCACCTCGAGCCGAGCGATCTTAGCCCGCAGCCCCTTCCCCTCGGCACGAGGCGCGTCGCCTACCGGCTCAGAAACTCGATCGTTTTCGTTGGCCGTCGGGTCACAGAAAGCGAAAAGATCGCTCAAGCGCAGAGTCTCGCCCTTGCACACGACGACGCCGCGCTCGATGGCGTCGCACATCTCCCTGAAGTTTCCTGGCCAGACGTACTCTTCGATGAACTTCGAGGTGGCTTCCTCGAAGCCGGTGAGCACTCGCTCGTGGTGCATTGAGGCGCGGTGCAGGAAATAGTCTGCGACGCGCGGCAGCTCTTCGCGAACGGCGCGCAGCGGCGGGACGTAGACGATCTCCGCGTCGGCGCGGTCCACCAGCATGCTCAGGGCGTCGTCGAGCTCGATGTGTTCGTCCTCGTCCTCGAGGACGAGCTGCGTCGTGGCGTTGCCCACATCCGCCGAGAGAAAGAGCCTGGGCGCTCGATCTTCGTAGTCGTCGAGCTTCTCCAGCAACCGCTCGAACGAGCTCAGCATGAGGCTGTGAGCCCCCTCGATCAGCAGGCTGCCGCCGAACGCTGCCACGATCATCCCGAGCTCCTCGTCGTCGCCAAAGAGCTCCATCTCCAAGACCGCTTGCGGACGCTCGGCGGCGTTGACCCGCACGAAGGGGCCGCCTCCCATCTCCTCGTGCGCCAGGCGCGCAACGATGGTCTTGCCGACCGCGGGTTCGCCGACGAGGAGGACTGGACACCCCACCTCCAAGACCGATTCGATGGCGCCGCGCTGGCTCTCGGTCGGGTCGAGCTCCTCGATGGGATGAATGCGGTCGAGCTCTGATTTGAACGCCGCCACTTGGGCGCCCAGCTGGTCGACGCGGTCGACCAGGAAAGCGGCCAGGTCGTCGTCGTCCGCCACTGGCGCCGCCTGCGCACTGGGAGGGGTCGCCACGACGCGCTCCAGAGGCCCCTCGACGCTCAGTGGCATGGCCTCGGTCGCCTGGAACACCAGGGCTGGAGCGACTTCTGGGAAGCTCCGAAGCAGCTCGACGAGCTGGTTGTGTTGGTCGCGGCCGAGCTCGAATCCGTCGTCGAGCGAGTCGTCGGGATCTTTGAGCCCCCGAATGACCAAAACGACCCGCGCCGAGGTGCCGGCGACCGAGTCAGAAAGCGGCCAGGCGAGTTCGATGCCGAGCTGTCGAGCCATGCCGGTCATGGGGTCGAGCTCTGGGTCGTCGGGCGAATTGGCGGCCGGGATTAGGCCGCCTTCGGTCCGCAAGATGTCCAAGAAATCCGTCCACTCGTCCGGAGCGACCTCGCGCCGCAAGCCCACTGGGGAGCCAGGAGGCGCCAGGCTGACCCGCACGCTCTTGCCGCCGAAGGCAGACTTGGACACGACGAGGTAGGTGTTGCGGTCCGGAAAGAGGACCTCGAGCGCCGCCGCAAAGCGCTGAATGGGGGCCGGCGAGAGCGCTTCCGAGTCGCTGGAACGCCAGTAAGCTTTGGGAAGATCGAAGAGGGAGGCCAGGTCGCCGATGACCTGAACCCCGATGGCGACCGCCAGCAGGAGCATGGCTAAGCGGGTGTCGGCGCGGGCGTAGAGATAGACAGCCGAGAGCGCGAACAGGACGCTGAAACCGAGGCCCATGCGGGAACCGACCGCCTGCACGCTGGCGTCCTCTCCGCGCTGATAATGCCGCACCAGCACCAAAGCCGTGTCGATGACGACGAGCACTACCACCATGCCGCAGAGCAGGACCCCGGTGCGATTCAAACGCTCGAACTCGGCCAAGCCCAGGTCATTGCCCAGGCTCAGGCGCACCAGCCCGAACGCGTGGTAGAGGAGCTGCAGCAGAAAGACGATCGGACCCGCGAAGATGGCGATGCGCGTCAGGCGGTCGAGGGGGGACCAGACGGCGCGGGATCGCAGGTGGAACTCGATATCGAGCGCCTTGAAAAAAGCGAGCCCGATGGCGCCCAAGGTATACAGCCCAGGCGAGGCCAAGAGGCGAGGCCCGGCGCTCAAAAAAGTGACCGACAGCGACGCCGTCAACAGCAGCGCCGAGAGGTAGAGCCCGCGATTGTCGGTGGTGCCCTCGAGAAACGACCGGCGCCGTGAAGACTGCACCAAGACCAGGCCCATGAGCAGCGCGCCGAGAAGACAGAGCGCGACGGGCCACAAGGCCACTCCACTGCGCTCGATCTCGAACGTCTCGACCCGCTCGTCGAAAGGTCGCAGGAACGTCACGACAAGGCCCTCTCGAGCCCCACGCTCCCGCACCAGATGCCGTAGCCCCTCGAGGTCTACGGCCTTCAGCTCCACATAGGCACCATCGCCTTGGCAGGCCATCCCCACCGGACGATCGTCGAGTCGAATCCCAGGCGGCAGCTCACCTTCCGGGAAGGTCGCGGCCGTCAGGTTGCGGGAGAAGGGCAGCTCGAAACGTTGGATCGTCAGCTCGACCGAGGTCTCGGCGCCCTCGACGGCACTCCAAAACTCAGCGGTCGTGTCGATGCCGCGCCCGTCAATGGCGGCGATCACGTCGTTAGGGGCGAGTCCAACCCGCTCGTCGGCGTCCTTGACGTAGACGACACCCGCCTCGAGGTCGTCGGCCACTTCGAACAAAACGGCCTTCTCTTGGTAGCTGAACCAGACCCACCACACCGCCAGGCCCAGCTGTAGAGCGATGAGCAGGAGGTGAGCCCGAGTTCTCGGAAACTCTCGCATTCTGCCCAAAGTGTTCACTCGGTTCTTCATGGGGTGCAGTGGTGAGCGGCTGACGCAGCTCCTACGCCGAAATCCAAAGAGCAGGCGAGAGCTTCGTGTTCAATGTTCTCGCTCAGCGGCCAACGGCGCGGACTTGCTTTGTCTAGCGCTGCGCGGCGAGCGGCAGAAGGACCCGCGGATTATAGCGTGAAAGCGAGAACTTACAACGCGCCCCGGCGCGCCGGACACCCCGAGAGGCGCCGCGAGACCAACAACCCGCCGGAAAACCCTTGAGGTCGACCCCGAACGCGACGAGAATCGAAGCGCCCCTTCGCGCCAGATTTCTCCAGCGAACAATGGCCAGCAAACAGCGCTCGCCCGCGTCGCGTGCCACTTGGGATTGCAATTGACTCGCGAAAATTCAGGCGACTTGCCGATCTTCGACGACGCTCGTCTGGCACAAGCGTATCGCAGGATGCTCACGGTGCTCTCCGACCGAACCTCCCTGGCTGGCGTCGCCAAGACCGCCGCGAGCCTCGCCTGCGAGCTGCTCGACGCCGACGGCGCCACGGTCTCTCAGGTGATGGGGAACGCCGTCAAATACATCGCCGCCGTCGGCTCGGCCTCCGCCATCGCCGAGCGCACGCTGCCCATCGCCGACAGCTTCACCGGCGTCGTGATCGAGTCGAAGGAGCCCATGGTCTTCGATCCCCGCGCCGCGCCCGCCTCGAGCGTCGCCCGCGCTCGTGAGGATGTGATCCGCAGCGGCATCGTTTGTCCCATCATCCTCGAAGGACGAGTCGTCGGCACCATCGGAGTCCTGTCGCAAAACCCACACCGCTTCGACGACGTCGCCGTCGTCCGGCTGAGCGAGTTCGCCCGCTTCCTCTCCATCGGCCTGGACCGCAACCTCGACCACCAACGCCTAGAGCGCGCCGACCACTTCTACCGCCTCGGACAGCTCGCCAATCACGTCGTCGAGAACGTCGACGCCCCCCTGGGCAGCCTGCTCGCCTCGCTGGGCAGCGCCCGCGAGGTGACACGCACCCTCGAGACTGCGGCGAGGACCGACCTCGACTGCTGGCTCATGCAGGCGTTTCAGGACCTGGAGGCGATCCATCGCTTGGTCGCCGACCTGCGCATGTTCGCCACCGACGATTCCGCTCGGCTCCCGGTCGACATCGACGCCCTCGCCATCCTCGAGAAAGTCTGCGACTCCCTGCGCACTCGCATCGAACGTGTCGCTCTGTTCGACCTGATCGTCCCGCCGACCCTGCCCCACGTGCGCGCAGTGCCAGGCCGGCTCTGGCAGATCTGCTACGCGCTGCTGGTCAACGCTGTCGAGGCCATCGAGGCCAACCCTCGAGGCCACCACTCCATCGTCGTCGAGGCCGCCGAAGAGGACGCCCCCCTGAACCTCACGGTTCGTGACACTGGCAAGGGCATCGCTCCCGCCGACATCGAGCTGATCTTCGAGCCTTTCTTCAGCACGAAGCACAACCGCGATCGCGGAGGCCTGGGCCTCACCATGGTCTGGCGCTACCTGGACGCGTTGGGCGGAACGATTCGCGTCGAGAGCGAGTTGGGGTCTGGGAGCACCTTCTTCGTCTGCATCCCCAGCATCGCCCCCACGGCCCACCTATGACCCTCCAAGGCCGCCAACGTGAGCGCTTCAGCGACCATCGCGTCAGGCCTGCGAATGTGGCGTGCCGATACGCCGTAGCTCTACCATTGTTGGCCATGCTGCTGAGCTTCGCCGCCTGGCGAGCGCTCGCCCAGGAGCCACAACCCCCGCCGTCGCGCTTCAGCGAGCTGTTCGAGCCCGCAACCGACGCCGAGACGCTGCAGAACGTGTTGGCCACAGACCGCAAGCTCTCTGGAGCGCGCAGCGTCGGTTCGACTTCGACAGGGGAGCTCCTCAACGGGGTCTTGTTGGACCGGGGCGCGGCGGTGGCCGTTCTCCCTACCCACACCCACAAGAATGCCTCCTATGGCGCCGAGAATCTGGCGCAGATTCTCGACGACGCCGCTGCAAAGGTCGCCGAGGCCTATCCGGGCTCCGTCGTCTATATTGGCGACGGCTCGAGCCAAGACGGCGGCAGTGGCCGTGGACATAAGTCCCATCGCTGCGGCCGAGACGTCGACGTGGCCTTCTTCACCACGAACGCCGACGGCGCTCCCACCGAGCTGGGCAAGTTCGCCCGCTTCGACGCCGAAGGAAAGTGCTGCGACGGCGCCACCCGCTTCGACGAAGCCCGCAACTGGGCCTTGGTCCGCGCCCTCCTCGAACACCCCAGCCAGGAGGTCCAATACATTTTTGTTTACGACCCGTTGCGGGTAAAGCTCCTGGAATACGCCGCCGCACACGGGGCGTCCGAGTTGTTGTTAGAGCAGGCGAGCAAGACCTTGCGCCAACCCTCCGACAGCGCCATCCATGACGACCACTTCCACTTGCGCGTGCTCTGCTCCGCCCGCGATCGCGTCGAAGGTTGCCTCAACCGCGGACCGATTTGGAGCTGGTCCCAAGCCCACGACGACGCCCTGTCGCGCCGTGCCGACCTGCTGCTGAGCGGGATAGACTTCGAGAAGGCCGCCCAGACCGAGCAGAGCTTGGAGCTCCTGAAGGCCACCGAAGCGACCATGGCCTCGGCGGACCTGGCCGCGCTGCTGCCCTATGCCAGCGACGACCAGCAACATCTGCTGCTGCAGACCCTCGAAACCACGGGGGTAATTCCAGCGGCCGCGGCGCCACTTGCTGCCGCCCTCGAGCGCATCGAGAACGTGCGACACCGACGACGCCTCGTTTCTCTGTTGGGCCGGACGGATAATCCGCAAGCCGTTGTGTCACTCTCGACCTTGGCGGCCCGTTCGCCCAAAGAGGAGGCGCAGGTCGCGGTGCGCGCGCTCGTCAATATTCGGCGAGCGGACTCGGTGGCCGCGCTGCTTCCCGCGTTGGCCCGACAAGACGCCGAAGAACTCGAGCTCGACAAGGCGCTGAGCGAGCTCACCAACCACACCTCGGACGATTGGCCGGCCTGGCTCAGCGAACACCGCGGCGAGTCCCTAGAAACCTGGATGGTGGATGGGTTCCATCAAGCCGGGTTGAGCATCACCAGCCTAGAGGACGCGTCGGCCGTGCCTGCGCTGATCGCCTTGGTGGGGTCCGACACCGAGTACCTCTCGAACAACGCGCACCGAGCGCTGGGCCAGATTCTCGACCACTGGATGGCCGCCAGCCCGCCGCCAGCCGAGCGTCAGGACGCCTGGAAGAAGTGGTGGCGTAAGAATTCTTGGCGCTACGAGTGAGGCCGAGCGCCTTCTTAGGCACTCGGTGCAGCCAGGCCAACGTGTTCCCCAAGGAAATTGATCGGAATCAATTCGCAGTTTGCATTCTGTGAAAAAATCCGTCATTTATGAAACTGACCTCGGCCGAGAACGAGAGGGCAGTTCATGACGGCTCCTCCACTTCCGAACATTCGAAAGAAGCTCTTGAGCCGGTTCTTCGAGCTGACCTCGGAGGCGGTCTCGATCCATGCGGTGGACGGGACCTATTTGGAGCAGAACAAGGTCCACGAGGCGTTGTTCGGGTTCTCGGACGCAGAGCTCGCCGGTCAGACCGCGGCGATGCACTTGGGCGAGCGCCAGGAGCGGCGCATTCGGGCAGCCACCTTGGAGCACAGCAGCCACCGTGGGGAGCTCCGCAGCCGCACTCGGGATGGGAGAGAGCTGACCCTGGACGCTTCTTGCTTCGTCATTCGAGACGAGACTGGGGAGGCTGTTTGTTTGCTGAGCATCGCGCGAGACGTGACGCAGCAACGGCAATTGGCCAGCCTCTTGGGCTCGGTGACCGACACTGGGCGCACGACGTTGCCTGAGTTGTTGGAGCATCTCTCGCGCACCCTGGGGGTGTCGTTTGCGTTCGTCGCCGAGGGGCCTCCTGGGGCGACGCGGATCGTGGCCGTGCACAGCCCAACGCAGCCCAACCGCCCCTGTCTCGCGGCCATGGCCGAGGGGCTGCCGGTATTCATCGATCCACACCGAGGGTGTGGTCTGCATGGCAG
Organism: Deltaproteobacteria bacterium CG_4_9_14_3_um_filter_63_12; assembly: GCA_002789955.1. Lineage (GTDB taxonomy): Bacteria > Myxococcota_A > Bradymonadia > UBA4248 > UM-FILTER-63-12 > UM-FILTER-63-12. The sequence goes on from PFUG01000107.1 coordinate 27,467, forward strand.
CTGCGAGGTGACCTCTTGCCTGACGTTCCCTCTGCAGGGCGAGAAACAAGGCGTCATCGGCGTTCTCGGGGTGGGCCAGGAGCTGGACACCGAGCAGATAGAACATTTTCTCCCGCTGATTGCGCTGTTCAGTGAGCGCGCGGCCTCTGAGGTGCTTCGCCTGCGGTCCCTGTCGACCGTGCGGCGCTTGACCGCCGACCTCGACGCCGCGAACAAAGAGCTGCAGCGGCTCAACGAGGCGGACAGCCTGACGGGCGTGCTCAACCACCGCGGTTTGAGGGAGGCGTTAGCGAGCACGCTGCACGAGGCCTTGGGCGCTGGACACGAGGTTTGCGCGGTGCTCCTGGACTGCGACGACTTCAAGCCCATCAACGACAGCCTTGGCCCGGCAGTCGGCGACATCATCCTCGAGGAGATCGCCCATCGGCTCTCGTCGGTCGCACGCTCGAGCGATTTGGTCGCCCGCGTCGGCGGTGACGAGTTCTTAGTGGTGCTGCCCAACACCGACCTCCAGACCGCCTCTATCATCTCCGAGCGGTTGCGGCTCGAGATCGCCGCCTACCCCATCATGTGCTACGGTGACTTCATTCAGGTCACCGTCAGCGCCGGTCTGGTCTCGGTGCCATCCCAGACCTCCACCGTCGAAGAGATCCTCGCGGCGGCGACGGGAGCGCTCACCGGCAGCAAGACCCAAGGGAAGAACCGAACGTCGAGCTCGGAGTGGCCGGTGGTTCGAGTCACGGACAAGCCCTCGGCAACGGCTTGGCAGGGTTTTCGGGCCAGTGAAGTCACCGAGCTTTTGCTCGGAGAGCGCAGCATTCGGAGCGTGTTCCAAGCCATCGTCCGCATCTCAGACGAGCAGAACGTCGGACATGAGGTCCTCTCTCGTGGTCCCATCGGCCTCTTCGAGAACCCGAATGACTTCTTCCGCCTCAACCTCGCCCACAACCTGCTCACCGTGGTGGACTTGAAGTGTCTGCGGGCCTCGGTGGAGCATGCGACGAGCGAGAACGCGCGTGTGCACGTCAACGTCTTCCCCTCGACCCTCTTGGCGACGCCCGAGAGCCGTCTGCTGGAGTTCTTCGGCGACACGCCGCAGCGATTCGTGGTCGAGATCAGCGAGCAGCAGTTCCTGGGGGACCCACGCAAACTGCGGCCGGCGACCGAGGCGTTGAAGGCGGCGGGAGTCCGCATCGCCATCGACGACGTCGGGTTTGGTCGAAGCTCGCTGGAGACCTTGATCTTCCTCGAGCCCGACGTCGTGAAGCTGGACCGCTCAGTGGTCGCAGGCATCTCGAAGGATCGGACGAAAGAGCGCTTGCTGCGGCGCATGGTCAAATCGATTCGGGCGCTCGGGGCCGAGTTCGTCGCTGAAGGGGTCGAGGACCGGGCCGACCTTCACATCCTCAAAGAGGAGGGCGTGGAGTATGGCCAGGGCTTCCTCTGGGGGCGTCCCAGCTCCGTCATTCCCCGCGTGAGTTGAGAGCTTCCCTACAAAATCATTTGGGTGGCTCTTTTGCGGAGGCAGGGCTCTGCCCTGACCCGCCGGGGGACTTTGTCCCCCGGGCCCCCTTTTGCTTTCTTCTTTCTTGCAGTCAACCGCGGTCGCACCGCGCGCCCCTAGCCCATGAAATACTCGGTGTTCTCGTCGCGCCGACCGAAGACCTCCAAGACCCTCGGAAACGCCAAGAACCCGGCGACAGTATCGGCGAAGAACATGCCCCGCGGGGTGAGACGGACTGCGTCCGGCTCGACGACGACCAGCTCTGCGTCGGCGAGGGGCTCGAAGAGCAGCCGAAAGTCCTCGACAGGGTCGCTCCCGAACCACTCCTTGTAGGAGTCGCGGCGAACGCGCAGCAGGCTGAGCTGCCGCGTGAGGTGCAGCAGCTTCAGGTCTTCGACTTCGCAGTCGAACTGGTGCAACAGAGCACCCTGTGACTCGTCGATGCGCCGGAGGTAGTCGTCGGCGTCCGAGGTGTTGAGCAGCTTCGTCGCCCGCAGGGCCGCTGGGTCCGCGACGACGGTGATGCCAGCGGGTCCAAAGCCCAGCCCGTCGTAGGTCTCGGGCGAAAAGCTGCAGCGCTCATAGGCGAACGCTCGGTCCGTGCCCTGAACCTCCGCGCGCTCGAAGTTGGTGAGGGTCGACTGCACGAAGCCCGAGTCCAGCAGATGCTCGCGCACCGCCAGCCAGTTTTCGCAAGAGGCTTCCACGCCGCGCATGCCCGCCATCTGCTTGGGTTCGCGCGACCACTGGGTGCCCAGCCCTCCGAAGAGGACCAGGTTGTAGGCGCAGACCTGGTCCACGCCGAGCTGCACGGCTTCGTCGAGGTCGGCCAGCATCTCGGACAAACTCTGGTGGGGGAGGTTGAAGAGCAGGTCGACCGAGGTGGTGAGCCCCAACGCCTGCGCCTGCTCGACGATGGCTTGGATGTCCTCGCGGGTTCCGAACGCTTGCCGGCCCATAGACTTGAGGCGCGCTGGGTCGAAGGTCTGCACGCCCATGCTGATGCGCGGCTGGCGCACTCCGCGCTCGGCGAGCAAGCGCAGCTGGGCAAAATCCGCGCGGCCAAAGTGGATGGGCACACCCTCCAAGGTGAGCTCGGCGTCCTGCAGGTCGAAGGCCACTTGCAGGCAGTCGTAGAGCCCTCGCAAGAGGTCTGGGTGGGCGAGGTTGGCGGTGCCTCCGCCCAAATAGACCGCCTCGACTTTGCGCTCCTCGAGGACGGGGAACTTGGCCTTGAACGCTCGGAGCTCCTGCTGCACAGCGTCGGTCACACTGCGCATCTTACGCTTCTTGAACTTTTGGTGTGGGAACGTGCAGAACCCACACCCTTTGACCTTGGGATTGCAGAAAGGGTGCGGGTTTACGCCGATGATGAGCGGACGCAGGCTGTCCATCAACGTCCCGAGGCTCTCCTCGCCGGCCCAGGGCTTCATGAGCTTGGGCATGGGGTAGCCGTGCAGAAGGCGATGGCGCTGCGGCCGGGACATTCGATTCTTCAGCTCGGCTGGGTAGCCTTCGGCCTTGGCTTGGGGGCCGAGCGGTCCAGGTCCTGAGTCGGGCATAGGGGTTCCGAGAGTGGGAGGGCGGCCGCCCGTGGATGGCGCACGTCACTCTGGCTGGAAGCGAAAGGGGTACTCGACAACGGTGAGTTTTATCACACCTGTGGGTAGTGGGAAGACCATGCTTTTGATCACTTCGACGACGCAGGTGTCGACGGCCTCATCGAAGGCGGTTTCGACTTTGGCGTCAGTCACCGTGCCATCAACACCAATGATGAATCTGATGACGGTTTTTCCAGCCAGGGTCGGCACCTCGGCGAGTCGCGGCTCGTAGCACACCCTCAGCGCTTGGGCGTTGGCCTTTATCACTGCGGGAATTTCGCCGTTGGAATAAGAGCCGAGTTCCCTTGCCGTGGGCCTGACCACGTCGCGCGGAGGAATGCTGGCCTCACCTGGCGTCGCAGACTCTTCGGAGAGTGGATTGGTCTCGGGTTCCGCCGTCTGACTGGCCGAGCAGGCCGCAAACACCAGGGCACAGAAGAGCACCATCAGAGCTTTCATTGGTCCTCTCGATAATTGCCTAGAGTCGCCACATCCAAATCGCCCGCACTAGGGGCATCAGCGCGCTGTCCATGGGGAAGAAAGTGTCGTGAGGCTCTTTCCCCAGTTGGTAGGCGGCGCCAGCGAGCAGTCTGAAGTCGTCGCCCTCGGTCTTGTAGCCGTAGCCGACGGCGAGCTCCTCGACCCACAGCAGCGAGGGCGGCGAGCACCCGCCGTTGGTCGAGTCGTTGCAGCCCTGAATCACCGCCGCCTCGAAGCCCGTCGCGGCATGCACGAGAAACGCATGCGTCGTGCGATCGGCGGACCTCTCGGACATCAAGTGGTAGGTCACTCCAAGTCGCGCTCCGGCGGAGAATATCGCCACACCGTTGAAGCTGAGGTCAATGCTGATGGGGTCGATGAAGACGCTTTGAACCAATAATTCCGTCTCCGGGAAGCCGACCCCGACCCCGATGCTGAAGACGACTGGAGTGCTCGTCTCGGAGGGTCCTTCGTCGGCATGGGCTGGCGCGGCGAGCAGCAACAATACCGCAACGCAAAACAAGAACTCGCAGCCATAGATCGCGGAGAGTCGTGTACCCTCGAAGGGTTGCGCGCAGGACGCGCGCGACAATCCGGCTGGCTTAACCAAAGGAAACCTCCGGGTAGACCCGCTCAAAAAACGTCCGCAGTGAGCGGTTCAGCAAATCAGGAAACTCGATGGGCGTGTAGTGCGACCCATCCGAGATGATGACCAGCTCTGAGTTCTTGATGCGCCGCGCCATGAACTCCGAGCTCTCGGGCGGCGTCATGCGGTCCTTGGTGCCGGCCGTGATCAGCGTCGGAACGTCGACCTCGTCGAGGTAGGCTTCGGCGCTGTGCTCGGCGACGCGCTGCATCATGCCGAAGTAGCGGCCGAACTCGAGCGTGCGGAAGTCGTCCACGACCTCGCGGAAGAAGGGCAGGTTGGCGGTCACGATGGACGCCAGGTGCAGCGCCTTGATCGTCGCCCCAGACCCCAATATGCAATGAACCAAGGGGTTGAGCATAGGGCCCATCTTCTGCAGGGCCACGACGGCGGCGTGCATCACGGGCTCGGAGAGACCGCCGGGCAGCGGAAAGGCGTGCTCCAGGATGTGGCCGTAGGGACCGTTGATAAGCAAGAGCCCATCGACCTTCTCGGGGTGTTGGTGGGTGTACTCGAGGCTGATCTGCACGGCCGCCGACCAGCCGCCCAAGATGAAATGGTCGAGGTGCTCGGCCTCGACGATGGCCTCTAGGTCGGCGACGTGATCCTCGATGCGACAGGCCGCTACGCCGGCCTCGGGCACCGCCGAGCGGTAAGCCCCACGCATGTCCCAAGCGATGATCCGCAGGTGGGGCGCGAAGCGCTGCAGGATGCGTTTGTAGGAGATGAACGGCGTGGCCAAGCCCGGAGCCAGCACGAGCGTATGAGGACCTTCGCCACAGACCACGTACCAGATGCTCGTTCCATCCGCGCTGCGGACGGTCTTCTCTTCGAAGTCGATCCCGATATTCGTGTTCATCGTTCCCTGTTTTGGACCTGCGAATTTCATTTGCTGGCCGTTGACCGCTAGACAAGAATATCTATGTGGCCGGCCGCTTAGCGGACTTAGTTGACCCTTGATGGGTGACGATTCAAGCCACGAGCCGGGCTCAGACCTGGCCGGGCTCAGGAAGACGCTCTATTTCTTGAGCTTGCCGATGGTGACGTTCAAGATCGTGTCGAGCGAGGACGTGTAAGGAGGGTTGAGCAAAGCGCTGGCGTTGAGGCGACTCTGGAAGAAAACGCCCTTGGCGTGGGAGAAGGTCTCGAAACCTTCGCGGCCATGATAAGCGCCCAGGCCGCTGGCGCCCACTCCGCCAAAGGGCAGGTCGTCCTGAGCCACGTGCATGATGGTGGAGTTGATGCAGACCCCGCCGGAGACGGTGCGTTCGAGCACACGACGTACGCGGCTCGAGTCGTTGTCGAAGTAGTAGAGGGCCAGCGGCCGAGGCCGGTCGTTGATGAACTGCAGTGCAGCCTCGAGGGTCTCGTAGCCGACGATGGGCAGAATGGGCCCGAAGATCTCGTCCTGCATGACCGTCATCTCGTCGGTCACATCGAGCAGCAGGGTGAGCGGCATCTTGATGCTGTCGTCGTCGAAGGTCTCGTTGGCCGGGTTGATGACCATGGCCGTCGCGCCCAGCTCCTTGGCCTCCTTTAGATAGCCTTGGAGACGCCGCCGATGGCGCTCGTTGACGATGGAGGTGTAGTCCGGGTTGTCGAGGATGCGCGGATAGCGTTTGGAGGCGACGGCGGTGATGGCGTCGGCGTAAGCCCTCTCCTTGCCCTTGGGAACGAGGAGGTAGTCCGGCGCGATGCAGGTCTGCCCCGAATTGAAGAGCTTACCACCCAAGAAAGCCTCGCAGCCCTTCTCGATGGGGTAGCTGTCGTGGAAGAGGGTCGGCGACTTGCCGCCGAGCTCCAGGGTCACCGGCGTCAGATTCTCGGCCGCCGCCCGCATGACGCGACGTCCGACCTGCGTCGAGCCCGTAAAGAGCAGGTGATCGAAGGGCAGGGAAGAAAAGGCCGCGCCAATGGCCGCGTCCCCGGTCACCACCGCGACGACGTCGGCGGGGAAGACCGCTCCGAGCAAGTCGACCAAGACCTCGGAGGTCTTCGGCGTGAACTCAGAGGGCTTGATGAGGACCCGGTTTCCCGCCGAGATGGCGCCGACCAGGGGCTCGACAGCGAGCAGGAAGGGGTAGTTCCAGGGCGCGATGATGCCCACGACGCCCAACGGCTGGTAGTGGACCCGGTTGTGGGCCGGCATGAAGAGCCAGGAGATGTGCCGCCGTCGCGGCTTCATCCAGCCCTTCATGCGCTTGCGCGTGGTTTTGATGCTGTTGACGACCAACATCAACTCGCCCAGCAGCGTCTCGTACTTGGAACGGCAGCCGAAGTCCGCGTCGATGGCGGCGACGATGTCGTCCTGTCGGTCGCGAATGGCGTCCTGCAGCGCGGACAGATAACGACTGCGCTCGCCGTAGGTCAGCCCCCCATGTTCGGCAAAGGCATGACGGAGCCTGTCGAAAGGGGTCTGGAGCACGATGGGGATTTCGATGGGCGTCGGCATGATTAGCCTCGTTGCAAAGAGGGCGACAATCTAACGCTTACTCGAGGCGGAGAACAGGGTGCGGTGGCGGTTAGAGGCTTCGGTTTCAAACGCAAAGACGCCAGGGAAGGCAGAGACGCCAAGAGTTTTCTTGGAGGGCGGTGGGGGCTGGGTCCAAGGGCTCGCTGAGGCTCTAAGACTCTGAGCTTTAACGCAGTCACCTGAGACGCTGCGTGTCATCCAAGGGATGAGAAAACCAAGACCCGCCTCAACGTTGCCACTATGAGCTCAACGACGAGACAGCTCCTTATCTCAAACCCTCTGCGCCTCGGCCGCCCTCTGCGCCTCTGCGATAAGATCGAAGCAATATCGGCAACATACCGCTCGAGCCCGTTCGACGCCAAAGCGACGTCGAACCCCTTCAACGTAGGTTCAGCCGCTAGTGTAAACCGTCATGACTCTCCATGTTTATTGACTGCAAGGAGCGCCCCCCAATCCTCAGGAATTCTTC